>DATAUY010000227.1:0-31329 GCA_036268025.1 Candidatus Sulfotelmatobacter sp.
TGTAGGCCGGATTGCGAACTCCGCGTGCTCGCGCGTTTCCTGGACAGAGATAGCAAGTTGGATCGTAGGCCGGTTCGGGAGTCGTGTTCATCTCGGCGACTTCTCCCTGCCATGGCCGCGTTGCGCGATGCGGCGAGACCAGCACCCACTCATTGGTCAGAGGATTCAGTCGGCGGTGCGGATCTTCGGTGAGTTTCATTTTTCGGTCTTGCGCAGCATTCTACGATGAGGCGGCCATATTCCGCGCAGGTGTCCCATAGAAAAGCGGGTTCCTCACTGTGCCTTTGCACGGTTCGGAATGACAAGGCTTGTTGGAGCAGGATCAGCGGACGATCAGCGGACCGCGTCGCCCATCATCAAGGCAAAGAGCAATGGAAGGTAAATCACGGTTGC
Source organism: Candidatus Sulfotelmatobacter sp. (assembly GCA_036268025.1). Taxonomy (GTDB): domain Bacteria; phylum Acidobacteriota; class Terriglobia; order Terriglobales; family Acidobacteriaceae; genus Sulfotelmatobacter. Next base: position 394 of record DATAUY010000227.1, read on the forward strand.
CTGAAGGACATGCCGCGCACGCAATTTCGACTGCGCGCTGACCAAAGGGAGATTGAGAAATGCCAGCCGAATGCCGAAGTACAGCATGGCGAAGCCCAGAGCGGCTGCCCCGACGAAGTAAATTTTCCCCGCCATTCCCATGAAGGTGGGCAGCAGGCTGATCGGAATCAGGACGATTGAATAAGCCAGAATCCGGCGGGCCGTCGAACGGCCGTCTTCTTCGACGACGGGCAGCATTTTTACTCCACCCCTGGCGTAGTCTTCGCGATAGAGCCACGCGATGGAGAAAAAGTGCGGGAATTGCCACACAAATAAGATGGTGAACAGGACTAGCGTACCCCACTCCAGTTGATTGCGGGCCGCGGTCCAGCCGAGGACGCCAGGCATGGCTCCCGGAAACGCTCCGACGAAAGTGCAGATTGGAGAGATGCGCTTTAACGGTGTGTAGGCTGCGAGGTAAACGACCGAAGTAAGAAACGTCAGCAGCCCAGTTAATGGATTCGTGAACACCGCCAGGTAGATCGAACCGCCGACTGTCGCAATCAGTCCGAACGCCGTTGCGTGAAAAAGGCCCATGCGGCCGGCGGGAAGCGGGCGCATGGCGGTGCGGCGCATGTGTCCGTCAATGTCGCGCTCCATGACTTCGTTAAGCGCTGCGGTTCCGCTGGAGACTAGTCCGATCCCGAAGAGGGCATGGAAAAGACCGATGCTGAGCCAGGGGACATCAGCCTTGTGTGCACCGAAAAAATATCCGCACCATGCGGTCATGACGATCAGAGAGGTGACCCGCAGCTTGCCGAGTTCGGCATAATCGCGGAAGAGTGTCGTGGCCCGATTGCGGAAACCCGAGAGAGGCAGTGTCATCGTGCTCATGAATTAGGCGATCAGAAGCCGCATCCAGGAAAAGTGCTCGTGGCTGCCCGGCTCCGCTTGCAACGGCGCTCAAGATTCCACCGTGAACGATGTCGAAAGTCAAGCGAAAATGCGACCCAGGAAGCTGGCATCAGGCTAACACATTCGCAGTCGTGTGGCGCGCGCCATTTGTTGCCCGACGAGCCTGCCGCGTCGAAGGTTTCAGGAGGATCGAAGAAGCATGCGAGCCAAAGGGCTACATCCGAAAGCGTACCCATCTTCCATTGCTGAAGGGGTGTAGCGGTGGCCGTGATCATGCCGCCATCGGCGAAATCGAAAATCACAACGATTCCCGCGACTTCCTGCGGAGCTTTGGCCAGTTCTGCGTAGTTTGTTTGCAGAAGGAATTTCACGTACTCAAGCCGTTCGTTCGGCCCCGAGTGACGTGTGCCGTCTTCGATCTCTTGGCTGAGATAATTTTCACGCTCTTGTTGCGCAACGGAGCCCAATCTCCCGGGAACTGCGCCTTGTCGTCGCGGCTGACGCGAAATCGATCCGCAGCCGGCGCAAGCGGTGCCGCCGGCTGAATGTCTGTGTCTGGAATACCTTCCGGCATCTCGACGCTATTGCGCCAGATTCATCCGCGCGAGAGGCGGGAAATTCGCACATGGACCCAATTTGCGTTGAAGTCGAGCAATTCAAACTCGTCGTGCATGCTCGCGAGAAACTGCGGTTTGGCATTCAAATTCGGCAGCGCGACTAAGGGCGTGCCCGGTTTCCTTACGGCGACGAGATTTTTCGGGTGAGCCGTGTTTTTGAGGGTTTCTTCGAGGCTGTCGGCTTCGGCCTGCAAAGCGCTGGTGGATGGATGGTACTTTTCCGGTTCTGCCGGTTGCTCCGAGGTTCGACCTGAAGCCAGCCTCGCTAACAGAGAATCGTCTCTGGGCATTCGACTTCCCTGATCGTTATGAGGATCCGTTATCTGGAGATCAAAGGATTTACGCGCTACTTACCGGCCCGTGGCATAATCTTTCGAAATTCCTTTCATCGGGTGCCGATCCATGCGTCAGTTATTGATTGCTCTTGTCGCCGGTTCTCTTCTCGGATTGAGTGTTCCCTGCCGGGCCGCAGCCGCCGGGACGCCGCTGCAAATCTATTTCATTGACGTTGAAGGCGGACAGGCAACGCTCGTGGTAAGTCCGTCTGGCCAATCGCTGCTCATCGACACCGGCTGGCCCGGGTACGAAGGCCGGGACGCCGACCGCATCGTCGCAGCGGCGCACCAGGCGGGGCTGAAGCAGCTTGATTACGTTTTGATCACTCATCATCACCGCGATCACGTCGGCGGTGTCCCGCAACTGGTAGACGGAATCAAGGTTGGCACGTTTCTCGACCACGGCCCGAACATGGAGGATTCCGAGGTCACGCGCACCGACTATGCGGCGTACGAAAAAGCAATCGCCGGGCATGCCCACGTCGTCGTCAAGCCTGGATGGGTTGTTCCGATCAAAGGAATTGATGTTCGCGTGTTGACCGCGGCGGGAGAACACATTGCGAGCGCACTGCCGGGAGCGGGCCAGGCGAATCCCTACTGCGCCTCGGAACCGGCAGCGGAAGTGGATAATACTGAAAATGCCCGATCGGCGGGTGTTCTCATCACGTATGGAAAATTCCGATTTCTCGATCTTGGCGACCTCACAAAGAAAAAGGAATTCGCGTTGATGTGCCCGAACGACATGATCGGCAAAGTGGACCTTTTCCTCGTCAGCCATCATGGGACCGACCTGTCCAATTCCAAAGCGTTGGTTTGGCCACTGCACGCGAGAGCGGCGGTCATCGACAATGGCGCCCGCAAAGGAGCAAGCCCGGTGGCGTGGCAGACGGTGCACGATTCTCCGGGACTGGAAGATTTGTGGCAGCTGCACTATGCCGCCGAGAACGATCGCGACCACAACGTTGACGCAGATCACATCGCCAATGTGAAAGAGAATTGCGAAGGCAAGTACATCAAAGTCGTGGCGGAAAGCGATGGCAGCTTCACGTTGACTAACCAGCGGACAGGAATCCAGAAGACGTATGCCATAAAGAAGTAGGCTTTCCTTCTGTGCGCCTTCGTGTCCTTTGTGGTGAGGGTTTCAAACATCCGGCATGATCGTCATTGTGATGGGAGTAGTCGGTTCCGGGAAAACTACCGTAGGCCGGCTGCTGGCCGAGCAACTGAACTGGGAGTTCGCCGACGCCGATGACTTCCACCCGCCTTCGAATGTTGAAAAGATTCGTCATGGCACGGCCCTAACCGACAAGGATCGTGCTCCCTGGCTGGAAAGTTTGCGCGCCGCGATTGAACAATGGATTGCGACAAAGCGTAACGTCGTTCTTGCCTGCTCCGCTTTGAAACGGAGTTACCGCCAAGAACTGGAGGCCGGACCAGAAGTACGCTTCGTTTTCTTGAAGGGAAGCGAGGAACTGATTGCCGAACGCCTGCGTTCACGCCACGGACACTTCGCCAACGATCAGATTCTCGCCAGTCAGTTTGCCGACCTGGAAGAACCTACAGATGCGGTGACGGTTTCAATCTCGCCCGAGCGGCTAAAGATCGTCGCCGAGATTCGAAACCGGCTCGGCCTGGAGTAGAATCCTCACCGCTGTTGAAACCCCCGATCCCTGGAATCTGTTTTTGGAAACTGGCTCGAACCGCCTCGAATCCGTAGTCGTCTCCCGGCTCATGTGGCGGCTGATGCCATTTCTCTTTCTTCTCTACATCGTCGCTTACCTTGACCGCATTAATGTGAGTTTTGGTGTGCTCCAAATGCGCGGTCAACTCGGCCTTACCGAGCGGGCCGTCGGCCGCGCCGGCGGAATCTTCTTTATCGGATATTTCCTGTTTCAAGTTCCCAGCAATCTGGTGCTGGAGAAATTTGGTGTCCGACGCTGGATTTCCACACTGATGATCATCTGGGGCATTGTTTCCTGCCTGATGATCTTTATCCGGGGCCCCTTCAGTTTTTACGGAATGCGATTCCTGCTTGGAGCGGCCGAAGCAGGTTTTTTTCCGGGAATCATCCTGTACATGAAACGCTGGTTTCCGGCGAATGCACGGGCACGAGCAGTGGCGTGGTTTATGACCGCGAATCCCTTGGCGGGAGTGGTGGGCAGTCCAATTTCGGGCGCGCTCCTGAATCTTCACGGAAGCGGATTTTCCGGCTGGCAATGGATGTTTCTGATTGAGGGGCTGCCCGCGATCGTTCTCGGCGCCGTCGTGTTTTTCACCCTCTCTGACGTACCCTCGGAGGCGCACTGGCTTCCATCTGAAGAACGAACGTGGCTGCTTGATAAGCTAGCTCAGGAGCAGGTTGCTGACACGAAAGTGGGCTTATCAAGCATCGGCAAGGTTCTTCTCAGCCCCCAGATATGGATGCTCTCCATCGTCTACTTCGGCGTCTCGACCACGATGTATGGCGTGACGCTGTGGCTGCCGAGTGTGATCCGTTCACTTTCAGGACTTAGCTACCTATGGACTGGAGTCGTGGCCGTCCTGCCATTTCTGATCACGGTCGCCGTAATGGTCATTGTCGGCATGCGCTCTGACCGGAAAGGAGAGCGGCGCTGGCACACGGCAATTCCCGCATTTACGGCTGCCGGAGGCTTGATCATCGCTGGTTATGGCAATTCAACTTTTATTGTGCTTGCAGGAATAGCCATTGGTCTCGCCTTCGCTGAGGCGATGTGTGGGCCGTTTTGGGCGATGGCGACATCCCGCATGGGGGACCTCTCGGCGGCGGCGGGCATTGCGGTCATCAACTCGCTGGCTAATCTCGGAGGCTATTTCGGACCGGATATCATCGGCCTGTTTCGGACCGTAAATGGCGGCTTCCGCGGGGGTTTGCTGGCGATCGGCATAACCGTCGCTATCAGCGGGGTATTTGCCCTGATCGTCGGACGCCAAGCGGGGCGCATGGCAACTACCAGCTAGTCGCCGTTCGGGGCACTTATGGCCCAGAATGGCTAGAAAATGAAGGCTTTGCTTCGCGTGATCCGCTTCATTGTTTACAATAGGGGTTTCGTTTTGGCCGTGGAAGACGTTGGCCGGGCGAGCGAGTAACTCAATTTGGACCAGTCAAACCACAACTCCGGCATGCCCCCAACCGTGTACTGGCGGGTCGAGGGCAGTCTGCTTGATCTGACCGTGGTCCGGCCAGTGGCGTTCTTTACCTGGAACGCCCAGACGTTCAGCGAACGCTTCCGCCGGCGAGGGCTGATCTTCCTGATGGCCCTGCTACGACCCTTTCTTTACTCCACAAATCGCAAATTTGCCACCCGCGTGGTGCACACAGTCTTGCGGGGCGTGACCCGCGACCGCCTCGACCTCTTGGGCGAAGAATATTTCGAGTACAAACTTAAACCGCGCTTAAAACAGAGCGGTGTCCAGCAGGTAAAGGAACTGGTCGAAAGCGGCGCCGATGTGGTGCTTGTCAGCCAGGCGCTCGAGCAGATCATGCGGCCTCTGGCCCAGCATCTGGGCGTGAAGCATGTTGTCGCCAACCGGCTTGAGTTCCGTGACGGAACCGCGACCGGGAGACTGCTGGAGCCTGTAATTCGCCCGCGTGGAGCATTTGCTCCTTTCCGCGAGAACATGCCTGATGGCCGCCGCGCTCCCAAGACACTCGCGCGGCATCTCGATATTTCTCCGGAAGAACTTCGGACAGCTGTAATTCCGGCTGAACGTCCGAGTACCGCTCTGAATCGGCCGATCGTGCACTTCGAAGGAACCCGAAATACGCAGAGGCTATCGGTTCGCAAGGCGTTCGCCGGCAAGCAGATCATGCTGATCGGGGTCACGGGATTTATCGGCAAAGTCTGGCTGGCAAACACGCTGCTTGAACTACCTGAGATTAAACGCATTTATCTGCTGATCCGTCGGCAGAAATCGAATCCTGCGGAAAAGCGCTTTCAGAAGATGGTCGAGGATTCGCCTGTCTTCGACCCGCTGTTTGCCCGCTACGATGACCAGCTGGCTGCCTTTCTGCGCGACAAAGTCGAGATCGTCGAGGGAGATGTAACCCAGCCTGGCCTTGGACTGGCGCCCGACACTGCGCGCTTTCTACAACGAAATCTCGATCTGATCATCAATAGTTCGGGGCTGACGGACTTTAATCCCGACCTTCGCGACGCGCTCATAACCAATACGGATGCGGTCGTAAACGTTCTGGAATTCGTCCGCGCGTCCGATCACGCGGGGCTTTTGCATCTTTCTACCTGTTACGTGGCAGGCGAGCAAGATGGCCGGGTCGCCGAAAAGCTTACGCCAAACTACACGCCGCGCGGTTTGGCTGGATTCGACGCGGAAGAGGAATGGCGGGCTTTGCAGTACCTGATCACGCAAGCGGAAGCACGGGCCGAGAGCGAGGAAGTGACCGCAGGACTGCGTATGCAGGCGCAGTCGAAAGAACACGCTGCGAAAAATCTGCAAGGCCCCGCGCTCGACAACCAGATCCGCAAGAACCGCGTCCGGTGGCTGAAAACTTATCTCACGGAAACCGGCACCCGCCGCGCTAAAGAACTCGGCTGGCCGAATACTTACACACTGACGAAGAGTCTCGCGGAATCCTTGATCGCGAAGCGCGGCGAGGGACTGCCGATTGCGATTGTCCGGCCGGCTATCGTTGAAACATCCGTCACCAAGCCCTTCCTCGGATGGAACGAGGGCATCAACACGTCGGCGTCACTTTCGTATCTGCTCGGAACTTACTTCCGCCAGTTGCCCTCGAACGAAAGCAAGCGCCTCGACATCATTCCCGTCGACGCGGTTTGCGATGGGATGACATTGATCGCCGCTGCGATCATGGAACGCCGGCACGACCCGCTTTATCAGTTGGCAACTTCGGTGACGAACCCGTGCGATATGGGACGTTCCATCGAACTCACGTCGCTCGCGCACCGCAAGCACTATCGCGCGCAGGAAGGTTTGGAATCCTGGTTGCGGCTTCGCTTCGACGCGATCCCGGTCTCCAAGACGCGATATAACCGGATGTCCGCGCCGGCGCAGAAGGCGATTGTGAAATCCATCCAGCGGATCATGTCGCCTCTGCCGCTGAAGAAAGCGCCGCTGGTCAAGGCCGAACGAAACCTCGAACGCCTGGAAAAGCTGATCGAGCTTTTTGAGCCGTTCATTTTGCTGAATGAGCACGACTTTACAGCCGAGAATATCGAGAAACTCGATTACGCGCTGGTCCCGGAAGAGCGGGAGCTATTCGGCTATGACACGCGATCGCTCGACTGGTGGGAGTATTGGATCAACATTCACATTCCGGCCTTGCGCCGCTGGACCTATCCGCTGATTGAAGGGCGGCCGCTCGAGGCCCGCCCGCCGCGGACCGTCCAACTTGCGCCCACGAATGAAGATGCAATTAGAACCGGAACGAATGGAGCAACGTGGCGATATTCCTGACCGGCTCGACCGGATACATCGGCGCGCACGTCGCGGCGAACCTTCTCGAAGGCCACGGGGCCTCGCTCAATGTGTTGGTGCGCGCGAAAGATCAGCAGGAAGCGCAGTTGCGCCTGTGGCGCGCACTGCAACTGCATCTGGAATTCTCCCGGTTCTACGAATTCCTGCAAACCAGGATGCGGATTTTCTGCGGCGACCTTACCGCACCCGGCTTCGGCCTTGGCCGTGACGAATACGATCGTCTGGTTCACACCACGGATTCGGTCATCCATTGCGCGGCGTCGTTGAATCGTAAGTCAGAGAAAAGCTGCCTCAATGTCAACCTGCGCGGAACGCTGGAAGTTCTGACGCTGGCACGTCATGCCGAGCACTACCATGGCCTGCGGCGATTTAGCGAGGTCAGTACAGTTGCCGTAGCAGGGAAGCGCAGCAACGAAGTCGTCAGCGAGGATAACTCGATTGAGTGGGACCGATCTGATTACGATCCCTATGCGCGCACCAAGAAATTCTGCGAACACATGACCCGCGTACTGCTTCCGGATACGCCGAAGACGATCTTTCGTCCGAGTATCGTTCTTGGCGATAGCCGGCATGCGGAAACGACACAGTTCGACATGGTCAAGGCCTTCGTTTTTCTCGCGAGCCTTCCGGTGTTGCCTTTCCGCCCGAATGACCGCATCGACATTGTCAACGTGGACTTCGTCGCCGATGCCATTGCCACGCTTCATCAGAAAGATCAGCCGAAGTTCGATACCTATCACTTATCTTCCGGGACTTCATCGCAGACATTTCGCGAGTTGACCACGGCGCTGGCAGCGGCCCAGCAGAAGCGTAAGCCGGTGTTCCTGCCGTTCACCGAAAAGCCATTCTCAGGCTCGGTCAATTTCCTTTCCAATCGAAAGGGAAGTTTGTCGCGGGGCGCGGCGCTGATGAAAGTCTTTATGCCGTATCTCGTCTGGAATACGGTCTTCGACAATACGCGCGTGACTTCTGAGCTTGGCCGACGGCCGGTTCCTTTTTCGCAATACAGTTTCCCGTTGCTGACGTTCAGCCGCGAAAATAATTTCGAATACAACTATCAGCCCTGGCCCGCCGCCCGCGGAGGCACCGCCGCATGATGGATTTCATCCTGGAAGCATGGGTGGCGACCAACATCGAGCGCGCCAAGGCCGGATGGATGCTCGGCGGAGGCAGACCGTGGCGGTCGGGCGAAAAGCTGAAGCTGCTGTTTGCAGGATACAACGGTACCCGGAACATGGGCTCGGATGTGCGAGTCGAGGAGATGCTACGCCAGATTCGCCACGTTCTCGGAGCCGAAAATGTCGACTTCACCGCGATGACATTCAACTTCGACCGATCGCGGGGATACTTTGAGAACACCGGTCAGGTGCTCCTGCCCGATATTTTCCCGCCATTCCTCGCGAATGAAGTGCCGAAGCATCACGGCGTTGTCGCCTGCGAAGGCTCGATGTTCAAAAGCAAGTTCGCCAACGCGCTGACTACGATGATGATTGGTTCGCTCGGAATTGCGGCGGCACAGAACAAACTTTCTGTCGGATATGGCGGCGAAGCGGGCCAGATGGACCCGATGCTGGCAAAGATGTGCGGACGTTATTGCCATAATTCGCTGGTGATTACGCGCAACGAAGAATCGCGCACGGTTCTGCGGGAACTGGGTGTTCCGACCGAACTTGGAACGGATACTGCATGGACGTTCGAGCCGCGCCCTGTGGATTACGGACAGAGCATCCTGCGCCAAGTGGGGTGGAATGGAAAGTCTCGGGTGCTGGTCGTCTGTCCGATTAATCCGTTTGAATGGCCGGTGAAGGCATCGATCGCCAAGCTAGCCGTACACAGCCTGACGGGCGCGTACAAAAAGAGTCATTATCGCGGACCATATTTCCATAACTCCGGCCCCGCCGCCGATCGTGCTTACGAGCACTATCTGACGGCGATCGCCAATGCGGTCGATGTGTTCCGTAAGCAACGGGATGTGTTCGTCATTCTTATCGCAACTGAGCGCCTCGACGCTCGTCCGGCGAACCGCATTTCCGAAAGACTCGGCGGGTTGCCGGTGCTGACGTCCGATCAATACAACATGTACGAACTGGTCAGCATTCTGCGGGCCTGCCACATGATGGCGTCGTCACGCTATCACGGAATTGTTACCTCCATGCCTGCGCTCGTGCCCTCTTGTGGAATTACCATGGATGAGCGCATCCGCAACTTGATGCGCGATCGGGGCCACCAGCATCTGCTGATGACCGTGGATGATCCTGAGCTAGAGCCAAAATTGCTCGCGGCACTGGAGACGCTGTTTACCGAGGGTGAGAGCATCGCCGACGGTATTGCGCGTACCGTAGTAAAAAACCTGAGGATGATGGCGCGCATGGGAGTTTATTTCGAAGAAGAAGTCCAGCGGCGATATCCTGAATTTCCTACACGTCGTGGCGAATGGAGCTGGGAAGATTACCTGCCTCCGATGAACGGTTCATTGCGTCAATTAGTAGCTGCCTACAATTAGCGCTCGTTATTTCTATTCACACGAATGCCTTTTCTCGCCGACATCGTCACTAAGCTTCAAACGGCTTCGGGCGCGACCGTGCTTCAGGAAATACGCGATGGCCAGATCACGGGTGTGACTGGCTCTGAACTGCTGGCATTGGTCGCCAAGGCGCGTGCGTTTCTGGCATCGAAAAATCTGAAGAAGGGCGACCGCTGCGGACTGCTTGCCGCCAACAGTATTCGCTGGATCGCGATGGACCTGGCTGCGATGAGCGAGGGGCTTATCGTCGTCCCGCTTTATTCGCGCCAGGCGCCGGCAGAACTTGTCGCGATGATGAAGGACAGCGCGCCTGCTCTCCTTTGTTGCGGAGATGCGGCGCTGCGAGCAGGTATCCAGCAGACATGGTCTGAAGCTCCTCCGCACTTCCTGTTTGATGAGATATTCGGCAGCTCGGAAAAGGATAGTTCAGATTCTTTTCAGCTTCGCGTGGAAGACCCAGTCACAATCATTTACACGTCGGGGACTTCGGGCGAATCGAAAGGCGTGGTGCTCACTGCGGCGAATGTGAGCTTCATGCTCGCTTGCACGTCCGCCCGGTTGGACGAGTTGATGGGAGGCCGCACGAGCGGCGATCGCATCTTTCACTATCTTCCATTCAGTTTCTGCGCTTCCTGGATCGCCGTGCTCACGTTCGTGCTTCGCGGCAGTCTGGTCACGCTGAATACCGACCTCACCAAAATCCCCAATGACATGCCGGCGGTTTCGCCGCACTATTTCCTGAATGTTCCGCAGTTGCTTGAACGCATGCGCCGCGGAGTGGATGAGCAGGTCGCGAAGAAGGGCGGCATCGGCCTGACAATTTATACGCGCGCGAAAGAGGCATGGGGCCGAAAGGGAACACAGTCGAAATTCGTTGACAGCCTCTGGCTTTGGCTGGCGAACGCCATTGTTTTTCCGACCATCCGAAAGAAGATGGTCGGCGGAAATCTGAAGGCGCTGATCTGCGGCTCCGCACCGTTGACTCCGGAGACGCAGGATTATTTCCGCCTGCTGGGCATTCCTGTTTTGCAAGTCTACGGACTGACTGAGACCACGGGAATCCTGACTATGGACGATCCGCGGAACCCCGTTCCCGCGCGAGTCGGCCCGTCGATACCCGGGATCGAGATGAGGCTGGGAGAAAACGAGGAGATCGTTGTTCGCGGCCCCAACGTATTTCCTGGCTATTGGAACCGTCCAAAGCAGACGGCCGAGGTGCTGCGGGATGGTTGGTTTCGCACCGGCGATCAAGGTGAACTCGATGCAACCGGAACATGGAGGATCGTGGGCCGCATCAAGAACCTGATCGTTCTTGGTTCCGGTCACAAGATCGCTCCAGAAACAATCGAAGATGAAATCGCCCGTGAATTGCCGGACGCACAGCAGGTGGTAATTGTGGGTAACGGACGTGGGTATCTGGTGGCGATCGTTACTGGCAACGTGACCACCGAACAGGTACAAGCCGCGCTCGACAGGGTCAATCCGCAACTCCCGCACTACAAGCAAGTGCGGGCATTCTGTGTGAGGCCCGAGCCATTCTCGATCGACAATGGAATGCTTACGGCCAATGGCAAATTGAAGCGAGACCTGATCTCCGCGCGGATGAAGAATGAAATCGAAGACATGTATCGGGTAAAGCAGGCGGTCTAGGCGGCGGGACGCATGAAGCAATTTCAGGGAAAAACGCTGTCATGGGACGTGAAAGACGGCATCATCGAGCTGGCTCTTCATCGCGAGCCGCTGAACGAAATCGGCTCGCTCACGCTTGAAGAACTGGAAAAGTTTGTCGCCGTGCTGGAAGGCCTTTCGCATCAATCGCACACGCTCATTGTGTACAGCACTCTGAAAGGCGGCTTCTCTGCCGGGGCCGACCTGCGCGAACTCTATGGTTGGATACAGGAATACGGTCAAGGGGACGTTGCCGGCCATGCCCGCGAATATCTCAATCGCATTCACGCAGTCATGAATGCGCTTGATGCCTGCCCCTTCATGACGATTGCAGCGGTGCACGGCGTTACCTTCGGAGGGGGATTCGAACTCGCCCTGACCTGCGACCTCATCATTGCCGACAAGCTCGCGCGGTTCTGTTTTCCCGAACTCCGCCTCGGCCTCATTCCAGGATTCGGTGGAATCCCGCGTCTCAAACGAGATCTGGGCAATGCGGTCGTGCGCGATCTTTTGTTGACTGGCCGTAGTTTCAATACGACAAAGGCCCAACAGATTGGCCTCGTCAGCCAGGTCGTCGGAGAGGGCGAAGCGTTGCGTGCGGCCCGCGCCACTGCCGCCCAGTTGGCGAAGTTTGACCGCGCAACTTCGATCGCAGCCAAGCGTTTTATCAAGACCGTTCCCACGGACGAACTGCGCGAAGAAATCGAGATCTTCTGCGAGTTGCTGTCGCGACCGGCAGTGCAGGCCGGACTCAAGAAATTTGTCGAGAGCACCGACGCGCTGCCTTATCTGCCGTGATCCAAACTGAATTAGAATAGCTGCTTATGGAAACTGCTGAGAAGACTCTGGATGAAATACTCACTCTGGCCGCGGCCCACTTCAAAGTTCCGCGCGAAAAACTCTCTCCCGATGAGGATTTCTTCAAGGCGCTTGGGATTGACAGCCTGCAAACGCTCGATTTGCTGACAAAGCTTGAAAATCATTTCCGTGTCGAGTTGCCGGACTACGAACTTCAGGGCGTTTCGGATTTTCGCACGCTCGCGTCGAAGATCCAGGCGCGGCTGTGACTCGGCATTTTGCCGGTTGCGTCCCGAACTGGTTTACACAAAGGTAGTGAGTTGATAATTAGCTTTCCCCCGCGCTCTGCGCCTCTGTGGTGAAATAAATCTTTAATGCTTGACCTTCGTCAATACGCCTGCCTCGGCGCAGCCTTGCGCGACGCGCTCGACCGCTATCCGACGGAAGTGTGCCTGATCGAAGCGGAGCGCGATCGTGAGAAACTTCGCCTGACCTATTCCGATTTCAAGGAAATCGCGCTCCCGCTGGCCCGTGCGCTCGAAGACGCGGAGTTCGATCCCAACGACCGCGCCGCGATCATCATGACCAACCAGTCAAAGTGGTTGATCTCCGCCTACGCGATTTTCTTCTGCGGCGGCGTGCTAGTCCCACTCGACTACAAGCTGACTGCGGCGGAACACCTGCAACTGCTTGCGCATTGCAAGGCGAAGGTTCTTGTCATCGAATATCACTTGTGGCGAGCGATCATGCAGTCTCCGGAATTTCACGCGATCGCGACCAAAATCGTACTCGTGACTGAATCCCCTCTGGGAGTTGACCTTGCCGGCGCCTTCCGCTGGGAAGATTTCAAGCGTAAAGGCGCGCCGGACTTCGTAATGCGCCAACGGGACGAAGTTGCCTGCATCGTCTATTCATCGGGAACCGGAGGCCGCCCGAAGGGATGTGTCCTTACCCATGAGAACTATCTGGAGCAATGCAGATCGCTGACGGCCTGGTATCCATTTTGGCCGGGAGTGCGCTATCTGAGCATTCTGCCTACGAACCATGCGATTGATTTCATGGTCGGATTCATCGGCCCATTTGTCTGCGGAGCATGCGTCGTTCATCTGCGGACATTGCGGCCGGAGTTTGTGCGCGATGCGTTCGTGCGCTACCGCATTACTTATGTTGCTCTGGTTCCAATGATTCTCAAGAATCTCGAGCGCGGGTTGCGGGCGAAATTCGATGAGCTCCCTTCATGGAAGCGGACGATCTTAAATTCGACGATTGCGATCAACCGGCTGCTGACCAAGTTCCGTCCAAATGTAAAGCTCAGCCGCATGTTGCTGCCGAACGTTCATCGAGGGTTTGGCGGCGAATTGCTGGCCCTTATCACTGGGGGCGCGTTCATGGAGCCGTCTACGACACAGTTCTTCTACGATCTCGGCATCCCGGTCGTCAACGGCTACGGACTTACCGAGGCGGGCACCGCGCTTACGCTCAACGATCTCAAGCCGTTCCGTGCTGATACGGTAGGGAAACCGCTTCCGGGTGTTGATCTGAGAATTCTGAGTCCGGACGCAGATGGCATCGGAGAGGTCGCCGCGCGCAGCAAGACCGTCATGTCCCACTATCTCGATGATCCTGAACTGACGCTGGAAACGATCGTCGATGGCTGGCTTTTGACTGGCGATTTGGGGCGCTTCGAGAGCCATGGCCATTTGCAACTGTTCGGCCGCAAGAAGAACATGATTGTCACAGAGGGCGGAAAGAACATCTACCCGGAAGATATTGAAACCGTTTTCGACGGCTTGCCGGTGAAGGAATACGCCGTGTTTGCGGCGAACTATATATGGCCGAAGAAAGAGCTGGGGCGCGAATCGCTGGTGTTATTGCTTCGTCTTGAACAGAACCAGCTGTTCGACAGCAAGTTGCTGGAGAATATTTCCGTGCGCAACCTCCGGCTTCTCGATTTCAAGCGTGTTGGTGGCTATTTCGTCTGGGACAAAGATTTTCCGCGAACAGCCTCGATGAAAATCAAGCGCCAGGCTCTGGCCGAAGAAATTGCAAAATCAGTAGAGCGGAAGGCAGTCGTGGCGCTGTAGGAGTGGCTGCGACGCTCCGGCGGTGTCTCCCCGCGTTCTGGTTCCTACATCTGGGACGAATAGGTTTGGCGAAAAGCTATCTTGCAATCGTGAATCCCGCGGCAGGCGGAGGGCGCAGCAAAAGGCTCCTTGGCCCTGCGCTCGACCGGCTGGGGGCGGCAGGTCTAGAAGTTGATCTTGCTTTCACGAGTGGTCCGGGCCAGGCGACGGAACTCGCGCGTGCCGCCTATCGTCGCGGCGTGCGCAATTTTATTGCGGTCGGCGGCGACGGAACGGCTTATGAGGTAGTGAACGGGCTGTATCCCGAAGCTTCGAGCGGCGATCGCCCCACTCTCGGATTCCTGCCGCTCGGTACCGGCAACTCGTTCCTGCGTGACTTTACCGATCGCGGCGTCGAGTATGCGATTGAATCCCTTATCGCCTCGCGGATAAGGCCGTGCGATGTGCTTCGCCTACGCCACAAGACGGGCGTGATCTATTACATCAATCTGCTCAGTATGGGATTCTCCGCCGACGTTGCGACGTTGCGCGCCCGGCGCTTCAGCGCATGGGGAGAGCCGGGGTATATTGCCTCGATTTTTTTGACCCTTGCGCGTTTCAATCGCCGGCCATTTCCAGTAAGAGTGGAGGACCAGGAAGAATTCGACCGCCGGGAATGTCTCTTCCTGACTTTCAACAACAGCAAGTTTACCGGCGGCACGATGATGATCGCCCCCCAAGCAAACGTGAACGATGGCCTGATCGAATATGTTCGCTGGGGGCCGATTGGCCGCTGGGGGCTCATCAGAAATCTGCCGGGCCTCTACGACGGTACGCACATTCAGCATCCGCTGGCCGAGAGAAAGGCGGCCAAAAGGATTGAATTCAATCTGGAAACTCCGGTGGACGTCATGGTGGACGGGGAAGTCATCACACTACACTGCGAAGAATTGGATGTGCTGCCCGGGGCGCTCAATGTTGTCGTCTGAGTGGTATAAGAATTGAGTTATGTCTGACGAACGCAGAAAACGGCAGGAGCAACGCGAGGCCGAGAAATCCGGGAAGCCCAAGCGGGTCATTCTCTACGTCGTAATTGCAGTGCTTTTTGTTGGAGCTTATGTCACCGGCCGCTATTACCGGAACCACAAGTACGACTCTTTCGCGCAATGCCTCGCGTCGAAGCAGGCGAAGATGTATGGCTTGTACTGGTGTCCGCATTGCATCGAGCAAAAAGAAGAGTTTGGGGACTCGTTTCATTACGTGCCCTACGTGGAGTGCGCGATTCGGGGCTCGAAAGAACTTGCCACTGAATGCAAAGCGGCGGGAATAAAACTGTTTCCCAGTTGGCAGTTCGGCGGCGAGCCTCCGAAAGAAGGTGTGTTGACGCTGCGGGAATTGAGCGACAAGACTGGGTGCAAACTGCCGTGAGGGCGGGCAGGAATCGGATTCTCTTTGCCACGATTGCGGCACTTTCACTCGCGGGTGTAGTTGACTCCGCAATCGCGCTCCAACGGCATTACGCGAAATCCGCGACGCAATTCTGCGACTTTCGTCAGCAATTGAATTGCGACATCGTCAATCGCAGCGAGTATTCGACAATTCAGGGAATTCCCGTCGCCGCCATCGGAATTCTGGGCTATGCGGCGCTCTTTCTTCTCTCAACTTTGTGGAAATCACGCCCGGAAACTCCAACCCGGCTTCTGGTGGTCTCGCTCGGCGGGTTCGCATTCGCTCTATATCTGACTTATATCGAAGCGCATGAACTTATGACCTGGTGCATTCTATGTCTTGTATCACAAGCACTGATTTTCTTGATCTGCGCGCTGGCCGTCTTCATAAAGTTGCGTTCTCCACAGCCATGATGCGGGTCTGCGTTATATTCTGACAGTGCGCCTTTCTGATGGAAGAAACCCCGAAAACTGAAAACCAGCCTCAAGAGCTTCCTCCGGGAGTCATCCGCGGCGAGTCTGCAACGGGGGATCTGCGCCTCCACGGGTTCCGCAGCCGGATTTTTCGCAACATGCGGTTTCTGCGTGTCTGGTTGCCGCCCGGATACGAAGATCTTTCCAATGCCGGCCGCCGTTATCCCGTCTTCTATTTGAACGACGGGCAGAATCTTTTCGAATCGATAAGTTCATTCAACGGCACTGAGTGGCAGGTAGACGAAACCGCCGACCGGTTGATTCGAGACGGCACTGTCCCGCCAATGATCATCGTTGGCATCGACAACGGCGGTAAGAATCGCCTTCGCGAATACATGCCGCATCGATCGCTTCAGCCCATGCTGATGCGCGTGCAGGGCAATCGCTATCCTGATTTTCTGATGAAAGAAGTCATGCCATTCATGGCTCAAACCTACCGGGTTGCCAAGGGGCCTGAGAACATCGGCTTAGGTGGTTCTTCACTGGGAGCATTGATTTCTCTCTATACGGCGGCGGTGCAGCCCGGACTCATAGGACATCTGCTGCTTGAGAGTCCGTCACTGTGGGCTTCGAATCGGCAGATGATCAGAGAGAGTCGCGAGGTCACCCGCTGGCCTGACAGGATTTTTCTTGGGACAGGCACGGCAGAGGCCGGCCGGCCGGAGCGGAACCGCAGTATGGTCGATGACGTTCGCGAACTGGCTGCAATCTTCCGCCGCTCGGGGCTAGACGACTCGCGGTTGAAGTTGGTCGTCGAGGAAGGTGCAACGCATCACGAGTCGTGCTGGGCGCGGCGTTTTCCGGATGCGCTGGCATTCCTTTTCGGCAACCCACGTTAGAGAGTGACAGATTCTGTCGCGCCACTTGGCGAACTAGTCCGGCCAACCCAGGCCACTTGCCAGATCGACCAAAGCAAGACGGCCATTGCAATTACAGAAAGCTGGACGTGGGTCCACCACGCAATGGGTCCGAGGATCGGGAGCGCGTAAACAAGATAGAGAAGGCTGCCGGTGCGTTTTGATGGAGAGACTGAAGCAACCAGCCAATCCGCCAGCAGCAGCAAAGCAGGCGCCAGAATCACAAGATCATAGACGGTCAGATGCGGCGAAATTAGTACTGTCCCCAGCAGCAATGCGGAATAGCGGATGTTCAGGGCGACGCCGAATTCCCGTCTCCACAGGGTAATGACGCCGCCGAGAACTGCGATTGCACTGATCGCGTAGGCGGCAAAAGCCGCCCCAGGCCACGGCACAAGCATAGACCAGAAGGTTCGCAGGCAATGCGTCTGATAAGGCTTCGGCTCGAGCAAGGGAAGCAAACGGCCAATATTCGATAGCGTGCGCAACCATTCGCGCATCGGCGCTATTCCATAGTAGAAAACTCCAATCGAAAGCTGCCCAAGAGCACTCAGAAGCGCTCCCGCAATGACCTTCCATGCGCCGATCGCCAGGAACACAACAGCAGCCGCCAGCCCCAACTGCGGTTTGAAGATCAGGCAGCCTAAGGCGATGCCGGCCAGAAATTCACGGCGGCGACGCAGCAGAAGGAACGTTAGCGTGAAGCAGGCGAGTGCGAGGGCAGAAGTTTGTCCCCACGCAATGAGGTGGAAGAATGCGGGAAAGCCAATCGCAAGAACCGCTATTGTTCTACGCTGATTGCGCAGGTTTGGACACGCTCGCCAGATACACAAGCAACACAATCCGTAGATCAATCCGGAGATTACCCACCAAAGCGCCAATGCCCAGCCATACGAAAGATGGGCCAGAGGCGCGAATAAGAGTGAAACCTGTGGTGGATAGAGAGGAAGGTAGTGAATACCCGCCGCCTCCGGCACACGCGCTGCCGCCAGTGCAGCTTGCGCACTCATGCGGTACAAATCTGCGCCGCGACGCTCGATTGCCAGCGAACCGAGGGTATAGAAATGGAGGAAATCAGTGCCCTTGAGATTGCCGTTGCGATCGCGCAATCCGGGCGTTGCCACAGTCCAGATATAGACCGACCACAGCGCCAGCGCGAACAAGAATCCATGCGCGCGCAGCCGTTTGGCTGTCAGCCATTCTCTGTCGCTCGTGATCATGCCGCCTCATGATATCGAAGCGAGGGCAATCGCCGATGAAAATAGCGATTCAGACTGGCTGCTCTCGTGGCATGAAAAGGAACAAGGCGACGAAGACAAAGACCATCGCCGAGGGTAGCAATGGCAAGGGTGTGAACGAATCTAATCGGGGCGGACGAACAAGGAGTGCAAGCGCGGTCACCGGGTGCCATGCGACGACAGCGATGAAGACCCAGCGAATGGTCTTTGAAAGCTGGCCCCAGTCGCGCAACAGGATCATCAGGGGCAGCAGCAGCAGTACTTGGTTATACGGGGCCAGCAACGGCAATATGAGCCCAGACGCGACGAAGAATACCGCCAGCACATGCAGAAATTCAGCTGATGTTGTCTCTGCCTGTCTCTTGTGCCACGCGTACACAAAGAGAAAAATCAGAAGAATGAATGACAGCGGCCATCCGATCCAATTTCCCAGCAGCATACGAAGACAAGAAGTGGTGGGGAAATATTTTCGGTAAGCCGCGAGGCCGACAATGAAATCGCGCGGCCAGCCCGGGACAAGCAATTCTCCAGCTCCGGCAAGCGCAGCCATGGAAATCCCAAATCCAAGCCCCAAGGGCCAACGTTTTTTCCAGTCTCCGCTCATCCAGAGCAAGAACCAGGCAAGGCAAAGGATCATCATCTGCGGCTTGATGGTCGCGAGTGCTAACGGAATGCCGGCAAGAAAATAGCGCTGGCGAACGAGGGACCAACTCGCGAGCGCCAGCAGAAAAGCGACAAAAAGCCCGAGTTGCCGCAACCGCAGGCCCTGGGCCAACTGCGGACTACTCAACACGAACAGACTCACGGCGACAATGGAAAGAAAGGGCGGTTTCCAGCGTACGACGTCCAGCCAAAGCCAGATGCTGATCGCTGTAAATAGGGCCAGCGCTGCTGGCGCCCACACATTCAAAACCGAAAAATCAGCATGCACGGCAGGCGCGAGCAGAAACACGACATAAATGGGATATACAAATCTCTGCTCGTCAAGAATCCGGACTCGTGGGTTGTCGTAGCTCTGCTCGATGATATGGCCGTAAAATCCCATCTGGATTTCATGGCTCACTTCCGCGCTATAGGGATTCTTTCCGTGAAGCATCAACTCACGCGTACCCACCCAGCGGGCGTATAGATCGCCCATGTCCTCCTTTAGGCCGTTACGTTGTTGGTTGACGTAGAAATCCCACGGAATGAGGATTCGGTGTGAGTAGGACCAACTGATCGCGGCCACAGCAATCGCAAGGAGGAACCACAGCCATGGCTTCATCTGGTTCGTTGCATCGGAGGCGTGCAAACAAAAGCCTCGCCTGCTGCTGGCGGAGGCCAAACACCATACCCTACTTTACCGCCGCTTCTTTTACGCTCAGTTCCTGGAACAATCCGCTGGTCATTTCGATCATCTCGTCATCCACAACGCGGTTCTTGGAGATCGCTTCCTTCAGCGTGACTGAAACGATCCTGTTCGCTTTGAGCGCTGCCATGCAACCGAACTCGCCGCGGTGCACCATGTCAATTGCTCCGAGGCCATAGCGCGTGGCGAGCACGCGATCGAAGGCGGTTGGCGAGCCGCCCCGCTGAATGTGGCCAAGCACGACGGCACGCGTCTCGTAACCGGTGCGCTGCTCGATCTCTTTCGCAAGGGTATTGGCGATGCCGCCCAGCTTGGCGTGGCCGAATTCGTCCTTGCCCATTTCCTGCCTTACGGGAGCGCCCGCGTCAGTCGCAAATTTTGCGCCTTCCGCAACTACGACAATCGAGAAGTAGCGTCCGCGTTCGTGGCGCTGGCGAAGGGATTCAGCGATTTTGTCGATATTGAAGGGCCGCTCGGGAATGAGAATCACGTCCGCGCCGCCGGCAATGCCGCTGTAGAGGGCAATCCAGCCGGCATCGCGTCCCATGACTTCCACAACCATTACGCGATTGTGAGCTTCCGCAGTGGTGTGCACGCGGTCAATTGCTTCGCAGGCGATGTTGCACGCCGTGTCAAAGCCGAACGTGTAGTCGGTGCCGCCAAGATCGTTATCAATTGTCTTCGGTACGCCTACGACCTTGGCGCCATTTTCGTGCAATCTCTGTGCTACGGAGAGCGTATCGTCGCCACCAATGGCAACAAGCGCATCGATCTTGTGGGCCGCAATGGTCTTGAGGCAGCGTTCGATGCCATCTGGACGCTTCGAGGGATTGGTCCGAGAGGTGCGTAGGATGGTGCCACCCCGCGGCAGGATTCCGGCGATGGAGTCAAGGTTCAGCGCCATGCTCTTGTCTTCCACAAGGCCGCGCCAGCCCTCCAGGAATCCCACGAACTCGTCTCGATAGTGAAAAATGCCCTTGCGCACCACGGCGCGGATCACAGCATTCAGTCCCGGGCAGTCTCCACCACCAGTTAACATACCAATCTTCATCGAACGCTCCCTTTAGACAAAGCAATGACTTCAGGATGAAATTCCCAGGAATGCACCCCGGTCGAGGGGCGTGACGAAAGGGGCCCGGAACGCGGGGTGGCAATCGTTTGGAAGAACTAGAGTAACACGGAAGTTGCCCTAAAACGACGCTCCGGACGGGCTCTCCACGCTAGCGTGATATTAAAAAAATGGCGGCCTGAATGGATCGCCGCCGGAGCCATGCGCCGGCTGGCCCTGCTTCTGAATTGCACTCCAGCCCGAGATTCGACACAATGCTCGACGCATGAGGAAGCCTCTTTCGATTCTCGGCTGGGTTGTGGTTTCGGTGTTGGGCGCGATAGCCATCAGTGTAATTGCCCTGCGCCGTGGAGAGCCGATCAATGCTTTGTGGCTCGTGGCAGCTGCAACCTGTTGCTACGCGTTGGGCTATCGCTTCTATAGCGCATATATTGCCAGTAAGATTCTCGCCCTCGATCCTAACCGGGCGACACCGGCAGAACGCCTCGAGAATGGCCGCGATTTTCTGGTAACGAACAAATGGGTCGTCTTCGGACATCACTTCGCGGCCATCGCCGGCCCCGGGCCGCTCGTCGGGCCGGTTCTAGCCGCGCAGTTCGGATATCTTCCTGGAACTCTATGGGTATTGGCGGGAGCGGTCTTTGCGGGCTGCGTCCAGGACTTCGTGATTCTTCTTTTCTCAGTCCGCCGCGATGGAAAGTCGCTCACGGAAATGGCAAAGGAAGAGACTGGAGTTCTTGGAGGATTCGTCGCCTATGCCGCCGTGGTTGCGATTTTGATTATCCTGCTCGCGGTTGTCGCTCTCGTTGTCGTGAACGCGTTGAAAGACAGTCCCTGGGGCACCTTCACTATTGCGATGACCATCCCGATCGCTTTGCTGATGGGGCTATATCTGCGGCGAATTCGTCCCGGCAAGGTGCTCGAAGTTTCCGCCCTCGGTTTTGTTCTGGTTTTGCTGGCTATATGGGGAGGCCAGTGGGTATCGCAGAGTGCGGCAATGGCTGGCGTCTTTACGTTTAGTGCGGCGACACTCGCGGTTCTCGTGATCGTCTACGCTTTCGCAGCGTCTGCGATGCCAGTCTGGTTGCTGCTTGCGCCGCGCGACTATCTGAGCACCTTCGTAAAGCTGGGAACGATCAGCCTTCTCGCAGTCGGTATCGTGGTCCTGCATCCCACACTGCACATGCCAGCGCTGACGCGCTTCGTGGATGGATCGGGCCCGGTCTTCGCAGGAAAGATTTTTCCTTTCGCCTTCATCACGATTGCCTGCGGCGCCATCAGCGGTTTCCACTCGCTGATTTCGAGCGGAACGACCCCGAAACTTATAGCGCGCGAGACGGAATCCAGGATGGTCGGTTACGGCGCGATGGTTGCCGAGTCCGCCGTCGCAGTCATGGCAATCATCGCCGCTTGCGTGCTTCAACCCGGGATTTATTTTGCGGTGAATAGTCCCGCGGGGATAGTCGGCGCTACAGCATCCGCTGCCACGACGACGATCTCTAACTGGGGATTTACAGTGACCGCGGCTGACATGCAGGCGCTGGCCCAGGCAGTGGGAGAAAAGACTCTCTTTAATCGGACCGGCGGGGCGCCTGCATTTGCCCTCGGCACGGCGCACATTTTTTCCCAAAGCCTTGGTGGTTCGTTCATGGCGATGTGGTACCACTTCGCCGTGATGTTTGAGGCCTTGTTCATCCTGACAGTCCTCGATGCCGGAACGCGCGTTGCGCGCTTCATGATTCAGGATGCCCTCGGGCACATCTACAAGCCGCTCGGGCGCACGAGTTGGTATCCGTCAATTCTCGCGACCAGCGCGCTGATCGTGGCTACATGGGGCTTTTTTTTGTGGCAGGGGTTGAAGGATCCCCTTGGGGGAATTAATTCTCTTTGGCCGCTTTTTGGCATCGCTAATCAATTGCTCGCCACCGTTGCACTGTGCGTGGCGACGACTATTCTGATCAGGATGCATCGCGCCCGGTACGCGCTCGTCACGCTTGCTCCGCTGACCTGGCTGGTAGCCGTGACATTCACCGCCTCATGGCAAAAAATATTCGACCCGAGTCCAAGAATCGGATTTCTGGCTCAGGCCCGCGTACTGTCCACTGCACCGCCAACGAACGCGACCGCGCACCTCATTTTCAATAATCGCCTCGACGCCGTAGTTACCGCGGCGCTGGTGTCGATGGTCGCGCTCGTTCTGATAGAGTCAGCACGCCAATGGCTCAAAATTCTCAGCGGACGAACCAATGTGCAAACCAAGGAAGCTCCGTTCGTAATGACGCGCCTGGCCGAGGAGAGGCTATGACCCACATCCGTCATGCTTTGCACATCCTCATGTGCGCCCTTCGCGAGATCTTCGACGAATCCGCCTATGCCCGCTTTCTGGAACGAACACGGCTGGTTTCGTCCAGTGACGCCTATGCTGCCTTTTGTAAAGACCGCGAATCCACCAAATCCCGGCAAACAAAATGTTGCTAACCGTCAACAATTAACGCTATTGTGTTTCCGCCCACAGAGACCAGAAAAGAAATTTGCCCCATAGGAGACCAGGAATGTGCGCTGTCCGCTGTGCCCGCTTGCAACCCAGCTCAGCAAACGATAACAAAAAAAAATCCACCTCAGTAAAATCCGCGACAGTGTCCCTACCGCTTCTGTTGTGCGCGTGCGCGTTCCTCGCCGGGTGCGGCAGCGGCGGATCGAACTCTGCGACACCACTCATGCATGTGGCCGTCAGCAACACACAAAACCCAATGGTGGCCCAAGTTGAAATTGGAAGCGGGTGCACCGGGCAGGCGATGGTGGAGTTTGGCCCGGATACGACTTACGGGAGAAATACTTCCTGGTATCCGATCAATGCTTTCCAATTGCTGGATATACAGGTTGCGGGCATGCGCGCATCAACGCTTTATCACCTGCGCGTACAGAGACAGTGCCCGGGGAACGATTCCACCGGCAACGATACAACTTTTATGACCGGCGCTCCGCCGTCGACGCCGTTTCCTGCGATTCAGGTGAGCCGGCCCGATCCACCGGTCAGCGGTTCAGAGAATCCGGGCGTCGAACTTGTGGATCTGCTTGCTCCGACGTCAAATCAAATCCAGGCCCTGGTTACTGACCGGGACGCCAATCCCATCTGGTTCTACCCTGTAGACGCGACCTACTACCCATACACATTCAAGTTGCTTCAAAACGGGCATTTTCTTTTTAGCCTGGCAAGCAATGGCGGTGATTCACTTATTCGAGAGGTAGACCTTGCCGGAAATACCATTCGACAACTCGATATCACGGTATTGGAGCAAAGAATGCAATCGGCAGGTTTTGACTTTTCTCCTACGGGCTATCATCACGATTTCCTTCCGCTCGATAACGGACATCTGATCGTGCTGACCAACGTTGTCAAGAATTTTACCGACCTTGCTGGGTATCCGGGGACCATCCAGGTCATTAGTGATGCGCTGATTGATCTCGATCAGAACTGGAATCCGGTGTGGGGTTGGAATAGTTTCGATCATCTCGACGTCAACCGCCATCTCTTCGGTCTCCCCGATTGGACGCACTCCAACGCTGTTCTCTATTCCCCGAACGACGGCAATCTGCTGCTTTCGATGCGCCATCAATCCTGGATATTGAAGATTGACTACAACAACGGAGCAGGAACGGGAAACATTTTGTGGAAACTCGGTTACCAAGGCGACTTTGCCCTCGCGCAGGGTGATGATCCTTCGCTCTGGTTCTCATTCCAGCATTTTCCGTCCTTGATCAGCCAGAACGGTTCGCTAACTACGTTGGCGATCTGGGACAACGGTGACTACCGGGTGCTCGATACGAGCGGCAGCACTTGTCTGTATCCCGGTCCTCCGGATTGCTATTCGAGGGCGACGATCTTCCAGCTGGATGAGAGCGCGATGGTGGCCAACCTTCAGTGGCAATATTTGCCGGGGTTATTCAGTGTATGGGGAGGCAGCATCAATCAGTTGGCCAACGGGAATGTTGAATTTGACCTGAATGCTCCCGAGCCGCCGCCAGCTCCGTCTCCGGACCTCGCATCCGAAGTCCAGGAAGTGACGCAAACGTCCAGTCCTGAGGTCATCTGGAAGATGGACATGTCGCTTCCAATGAACGCATATCGCGCTTACCGTGTGCCGAGCCTCTATCCGGGCGTGAGCTGGCAGTATTGAGCAGGAAGTATCCATTGGAAATGGACCAATCATGCATGGCAGCCGCCGCTTGATGCTAGTATCGAGCGGCGGTGCGCGATAGACTTTACCGATGCGTGTCCTTGGTATTGACTGCGGCGGAGAATACACCGGCTACGGTGTCGTCGAAATTCTTCCGGACCGAAAACTCTGCTGCCTGACTTGCGGAGCCATTAAGCTCTCTCCCCGCGAGCCGCTGCCGCGTCGTCTTTCCTGCATCTACATGCACCTGGGCGCAATCATCAACGAGCACCAGCCCGATGAGGTCGCAATCGAAGATGTTTTTTATGCGCTTAACGTGAAATCGGCGCTGAAACTGGGACAAGTTCGTGGAGTCGCCATGCTGGCGGCTGCAGCCGCGGGCCTCGAGGTTGCTGAATACTCCCCGCTCACCATTAAGTCGTCTGTTGTCGGATACGGGCGCGCCGAGAAGCAGCAGGTGCAAAGCATGGTCACGCGCCTGCTCGATCTGGCTGCACCGCCAGAGACCATGGATGCCTCCGACGCGCTTGCCATCGCAATCTGCCATCTGCACACCGCTGCAACTCTCAACCGCCAGCGTGCCGCCGCCCGTTGACGCGGGAGGCAGGGCATCTTTGGCATAATTGCATGATTGTTGTCTCAGCGTGAGGGCCCTACGAGCGAAAATCTGAAACAAGGCACTGTCGGCAGGTTGACATTGTTCGGCAAAGTCATCGGAATTATTTCAGCGGGAATGCTTCTTGCCGGAGTCCTCCCCCTACGTGGCGCCGCGCCCGCAACCGTTACGTTCTCACTCGATTTCCCCAACTCCAGTCCGGAGCACTATTCGATCTCGATACAGACCGATGGTCGCGCGCACTACGAGTCGTCGGGAAAGATCAGCGAGGACTCCGACGAGCGCGATACGTACCAAACAGACTTCACGTGTTCAGACGTGACGCGCGCCCGCATCTTCGACCTGGCCGCGCAAGCGCACTATTTTTCCGGAAAGATTGACTCCGGGAACAAGAAGATCGCCTTCACCGGAGCGAAGAAACTCAGCTATTCCGACGGACAACGCAACACTTCAGCCGAATACAACTACTCGCCCGTGCCAGCGGTGCAGCAGTTAACCGCGTTGTTTCAGAGTGTCACCGGTACGCTCGAATATGGCCACAGGCTCACCTATTTCCACCGCTATCAAAAGCTGGCGTTGGACGACGAGCTGAAACGGATGGAGGATCAGGTTCGCCGGGGCGAACTTGCTGAAGTTCAAGCGGTTAAGCCCGTGTTGCAGGAGATCTATGATGACAATTCCGTGATCAAAGTCGTGCGTGCGCGCGCCCTTAGGATCATGGAAATGGGTCCCGTGACGGCGTCTCAGAAGTGATTCCTGCCTGGAGTCTGGGGCCTGAAATCCGCGTAACGGACTGAAAGAAACCAACTTTTGACAACTCCAGCTCCAAACCCGTGTTCTAATACCTTTCAGCAGAATCAGGGGGCTTCCATGTCCACACGTTTCTTCTCGCGTTTTCTGCTCGCTTCCGCAACTTGTGTTCTGATCGCGCTGCCAGCTTTTGCCGGTTCGCAAGCGCGTATTGTGCGTCTGAGCGACGTTCAAGGCTCGGTGCAAATCGACAAAAACACTGGCATGGGCTTCGAGAATGCCTTCGTCAATCTCCCGATCACTCAGGGGACGCAACTGCGCACTGGCGACCGCGCCCGCGCGGAAATCGAATTCGAAGACGGCAGCTCGATGCGCCTCGCTCCCAATACGGCAGTCGAGTTCGGTACGCTTGGACTGAGTGACTCCGGCTCCCGCATTTCGCAGATCAATTTGACTACGGGCATGGCCTACGTCAACTGGCTCGGCAAAAGTGGAGATGACTTCAGTCTCAATTTTTCTCACGAGAAAATTTCGCTCGATCGCGCCGCACATTTCCGCGTAGATGCGTCTTCTGACGCCAATGCCCTTGCAGTCTTCAAGGGCGATGTGGACCTCGAAGGCCCCGCCGGTAAACTGACCGTCGACAAAAAGAAGACTGCGGTGTGCGATGCATCTCAGGACGATAAGTGCAAAATCGAGGACAAAGTTGCGGAAGAACCGCTCGATTCGTGGGACAAGGAAGCCTCGGCTTACCATGATCAGTATGCGAAGAACAATGCTTCTAATTCCTCGCCTTACGGGTATGGCCTGAGCGATCTCAATTACTACGGCGGCTACACCAATGTTCCCGGATACGGTTCGATGTGGCAACCCTACTTCACCGGAGCCGGCTGGGATCCATTCATGGATGGCGCATGGGGATGGTATCCGGGCTTCGGTTACATGTTTGCGTCGGCCTATCCCTGGGGATGGCTGCCGTACCGCTACGGGGCGTGGAACTTTGTTCCTGGTTACGGCTGGGGTTGGCAGCCCGGCGGGTGGAATAACTGGTTGACTGTGCCGCGCTATACAGCAGGTTCGACGGTTCATGTGACATCGCTGGTTGCGCCAGGGGCCGGGACAATGAGGACCGTGGTTGTCGGAAGGGCCGGAGCGGCAACTTCGCTTGCGACGACACGTCCGGTGGTGAATGCTGGCTCGGCGGGCATGGGAATTGCGCGCGGCTCGCTCGGCAATCTTAGCCACCTGAACCATCAGGTTGCCAAGGCTGGATTTGCCGAGGTGCATCCGGCGCCGCAATTCAACACGACATCCCCGAACCGTGGATTCGGGGCTGCTGGTTCCGGCTCTGGGCTCGGTGGACAGCGCTCATGGGGATCGTCGGCGCCCACGCGGAGCACGACGCCAACCAGTAGCAGCCCGGCCGCTGGACATGCTTCGGCCCCCTCACCGCACCGCTGACGCAACTACAGGGCATCGAACAATCAAGCCCGCGGCTTCAGCCGTGGGCTTCGTTCTTGGATGCGAAAGAAAAAGAGGCGGTACAGCTCCGGTAAGGGTCTCGCGTCGAGGATTTCGTGCGCATCACCGAACCACAATTCCCGCGTATCCCACGACCATATTCCAGTCGCCGGAGACATCGCCCGATGTCGCATACTTCACTAACTCCGCTGACCTCGCCCCGAGTTGGTGTGCGGCCGTGAGCATGGCTACTGCCGGGCCCATCCCGCACATGCTGATGTTCTGCTGGGTGACAACCTCATGCAGGCCACGCGGATCGAGAGACAAAATACGCTCGATCGCTCGATGGTCCTTCGCACGCGTGACCGCGTCCGATTCGTAGTGGTTCATGTCGCTCGAAGCGACGATCAGCACGGCATCCGATTGCGCAGAAATCACATCCGCCAGGGCTTTACCCAGTGCCTCGAGGACACCTAACTGGGTTGTGCCCAGCGCAATTGGAACGAATTGAAGCGCAGGTTGCCGCAGTTGCAGGAAAGGAAGTTCAACCTCAACCGCATGTTCCGCGCGATGGGCGGCCGAGTCCTCCTGAAGAGCGGGGAAGCAAGCCTTCAGCGCCGCCGCCATCTCAGGATCGAGTGGAACTTCTCCGAGCGGCGTCTCCCATACGCCTTCACTCATGATCGCTAAGGCGCGCCCCATGCCGGTGTGGTTTGGGCATAACACGATACAGCGCCGCGGAATCTCGAGCTGCGCAAAAACAGTGCCGGCAACGTGTCCGGAATACATGTAACCGGCGTGAGGAGCCACGCACCCCAAGGCGCGAGTCGAAATCGGGTTTGACTCGGCTGCCCGCGAAAGATAGTTGCCCGCTTCCTCACGCAGTTCGTCGGAATCTCGCGGATAGAATCGACCCGCTACTGCGGGGCTGCGAAGAGTTCTGGCAGACATGGGCCCCTCCTCTCTGGGAACCGACGAGCTCCGAAGCGGAAAAGCCCACCCTTCGAGAATCGCGAAGTGTGGGGTAGCCTCAGTTTGGATTTTTCAGGCTCAACCCCGATCCAGTCTTGTCATCTCGCAGGAATCCATCTGTGACGGATGAACATAATCATCGCCGGGCAGCGCGGCGTGGGGAAGATCATTCCTATCTAGCCTCGGCAGCGCTGAGAAATCTAGTCTGCGTCAATTTTTTTTTCCCGCAAGGCGCGAAATAAGGCCGCGCTTTGCTCCAGGCTCAAAGTCTCAGCCCGCGCGGCGGGCTTGATGTTCGTTTGGGCGAGCGCGTGTTTCAATGCTTTCTCTTCATAATTCGCCTTCAGGTTGTTCCATAAGGTCTTCCGCTTTTGCCCAAAAGAAAGCCGGAGGAAGTCAATGAAGCCGTCGCCGGCGACTCCAAGTTTCTCTTGCTGGGGATCAACTGTGAGACGTAGCACGGTCGAATGCACCTTCGGTGGAGGCGAAAATGCTCCCGGCGGCAAGGTAAACAATTTTTCTACGCGCGCATGAAGCTGGGCTGTTGCGGAGAGCAGGCCATAGTCGCTTCCTCCCGGCGGCGCCGCGATCCGGTCGGCTACTTCGCGCTGAACCATGATTACGACGCTGTCGAAATATTTCGAAAACTCGAACAGCCGCAGCAGAATGTCCGAGGTGATGTAGTAGGGAAGATTGCCGACAACTTTCACCCGTTCGGGCTTGAGCTCAATCCCCGGTCTTCCCAACCCCGGCTTGGGGCCGAAAAGGGAATCGAAGTCAATCGACAAGACGTCGGCCTCGATGATCTCGACATTACGCGCCATGCCGAACTTCAATCGAAGTTGCGCAGCCAGCACACGGTCGAGCTCTACCGCGATCAAACGCCGTGCACGCTTTGCGAGCAGCCACGTGAGGATGCCCTGCCCGGGGCCGATTTCGAGCAAGGTACTCTGCGAGACATCGCCCAGCG
Organism: Candidatus Sulfotelmatobacter sp.; assembly: GCA_036268025.1. Lineage (GTDB taxonomy): Bacteria > Acidobacteriota > Terriglobia > Terriglobales > Acidobacteriaceae > Sulfotelmatobacter. The sequence goes on from DATAUY010000227.1 coordinate 30,149, forward strand.
CGTCTACGATGCGCGTTGCGGCATCCGGGCTGGTTAGGAAATGCTGTCCTAATTTGGGCTTCGATCGCGGACGATCCGCCGACACTACCCTTGGCACGTTGACCCTCCCATACTCGGGAAGTAGACTTTCAATTCGATCCAGGCATCTTATCGCCGAACCGATCCATTCATCATAGCGTGCGCCGCGGGAACGCGTCGCGGGAGGCTTCCGCACTCATGAACGTTGCATTCGTTGCTTCCGAAGGCGTGCCCTATTCCAAGACTGGAGGACTGGCTGATGTCGTTGGAGCGCTGCCGCGCTCGCTGGCCGCCCTGGGACATAAGGTTTGTGTCTACTTACCTCGCTACCGCCAGACGAAACTTGCCGATCCGGCAACCGTCGTGGGCAGCGTCACGGTCCCTTTCGACGATCAATACCGCTTCGCTTCGGTTGTTTCGGGTGGAAGTCAGAACGGAGTCCGGTTTTATTTTGTCGAATATCCTCCATACTTCGACCGCGACGCGCTGTACGGAACGGTTGCGGGAGACTATCCCGATAATGCAGAGCGCTACGCCTTATTCTGCCGGACGGTTCTCGAGGCCTCAAAAATAATCGGCGTGCCGCAGATTTTTCATTGCCATGACTGGCAGTCAGCGCTGGTTCCGGTTCTTCTGCGCACGATCTACGCGGAGGATCCGGCTTTTCACAACGTAGGAACGGTGTTTACGATTCACAATATGGGCTATCAGGGGCTTTTTCCACCCGAAACATTGCCTTTGCTCATGCTTCCCTGGGACCTGTTCACGATTACGAAAATGGAATTTTTTGGGCAGGTAAATTTTCTCAAGGGCGCGTTGACGTATTCCGACTACGTGACGACGGTCAGCAGGAAGTACAGCCAGGAAATTCAAACCGCCGAATATGGATTCGGCCTTGAGGGCGTGCTTCACGACCGGTCTGCGACTGTAACCGGAATTCTCAATGGCGTTGACTACGACGAGTGGAGTCCAGAAGTGGACAAGTTTACCGCGGCGAAATACTCGCCGCAGGATCTTTCTGCCAAGGCCAAAGACAAGCTGGACCTGCTGGCGGCATTTGGCGTGAAGAAAGCCGATCCGAAATTACCGGTAATCGGGATCGTATCGCGCTTCGCGGCACAAAAAGGCTTTGACCTGATCGCGCAGGTTGCCGATCGGCTGGC
>DATAUY010000228.1:0-5528 GCA_036268025.1 Candidatus Sulfotelmatobacter sp.
AGCATCGTGCGGCTTCATTCCGGCGCGGCGCAATAGGCTCTTCAGGTCGACTGCCGAGAGCGGTTTCTCAAGGTAGCGGACGCTCTCAAAGGCAATTCCCTTCTCAGTCAAGACACGCTTGACCTCGCGGCATGTGCTTCATGTCGGCTTCTCGTAAATGATTACTTTGGCCTGCTTTTTCATCTCTAGTTCTCCGCTTGTGCAGTTTGAGTTTCGTGGAAGAGAGCACATCGAAATGTTGGTGGAACTGAACTCGCAACCCCGATTTACTCCCGCAACAAATCTACTAGGGTCTTGGCTGTACTTACCCGTTGAAGAACTTTTACTTTGAAGCTTGCAATATTGGGCATCGTCGCATGTGGGCCACTCATCGAAAGCTGTAGAGCGTACCTGATTCGTCAGTTAATTGTTATATCGCTCAAAAGTGATTTATGCCGAGGAGGCAATCCATGAAATTTGTTAATTATCTTGCCATAGTCGCTGTCTCTGCCACTCTTTCGCCGTTGTGCGCTTTCGCGGGTGATAAGACGGCTCGTTCAGTAAAAATCTCGGATCCCGTGACGATCGGAACCACCCAACTGAAGCCCGGGGAATACAGGTTGGAGTGGGAGGGCGCCGGACCGTCGGTTCAAGTGAACTTCCTTCGTCTAGGAAAGACAGTTGCGACCGCGCCCGCTCAATTACAAACGAATGATCCGAAGGTAACGCAAGACGAGATATTGATGGATCGGAGCAATGCAAATGCCGAGACATTGAAAGAAATCGACTTCGGCCATGGGAAAGAGGCCCTCGTCTTCGCGCAGAGCGGTATGTGAAGTTTGCACGCCGCTCTCAGTAAGTAAATCCGGGCATGGCTCTGGGCCGTGCCTGGTTTGCCGTTCGATTGCGATCTGCTTTCTTGCCGGGAAAGGATTTAGCGTCGTCTGTTAGACTGGCGCGCATGAACCGGACAACCCGCAGGCAGTTCGTTGGGCAATGTGCAACCGCGGCGGCTGGCGCATGGCTCATGCCGACGGTGGCGCGAGCAGCAGCGAGTTCCGCTCCCAGCGTTCAATTTCCTATCAATCCACGCGACCGCGTCGCGGTAGCCGCGTATCCGTTTCGTGAATACATCGTGGGCTGGAAGGGTTGGGACGGCAAAACGCCGAGCAAGATTCCGGCATCACAGCAGATGCAACTCAAAGATTTCGCAGCGTACGTCGCGGAGAAGTTCAATATCCGCAACATCGAACCGTGGAGCCCGATCTTCCCGTCTACAGATCCTAAATATCTCGAAGAATTCAGTACGGCTGTCGAGAAAGCGCATTCCCAAGTTGTGGATATCGCTGTCGACGCTGGCCACAGTCAGTATTCGAGGGATGCCTCCGAGCGTGAGAAGTCTGTAACGGGGAGCAAGCACTGGGTTGATGTCGGGGCTGCTCTCGGATCGCCGAGTATCCGTATTCATATTGACGGCGGCAAGAACTCCAAGCCAGACGTCGGACTGGCGTCCAACACTCTCGCGCAGGTGGCGGAATACGCAGAGAACAAAAATGTCGTCGTTCACCTGGAGAATGACAATCCGGTGAGCGAAGACCCCTTTTTCATAGTAGCGATCCTCGAAAAGGTCAAGAGCCCCTGGTTGCGGGCGCTGCCGGATTTCGGCAACTCACTCGCCGCCCATGATGACGAGGCGTTCCAGGATCGCGCGATGGAGGCGATGTTCTCCCACGCTTATGGCATCTGCCACGTGAAGGATGGCGAACTCGATGAGCAGGGCAAAGCGACCCACGTTGATCTGGCGAAAACCTTCTCTATATTGAAGAAGCATGCTTACAAGGGATATTGCTCAATCGAATTCGACGCACCGGGAGATCCTTACCAGCCGACGGCCACGCTGATCGAAGAAACGATCAAGTATCTTTCTTAGCACACAAGTTCAAGAAGTGAAACTTCCTGGAGGGAAGATGAGACTGCTCACGATGATGCTGGGTGTAACGCTCTTGATTGCCAGCACGGCAGCGTTCGCTGCAGACCGCAAGTACATCGTTGATCCGAAACCGGCCGACGCCAAGAACCTTCCGTTCAGCGATGGCGTGCTCGTCGGGAACACGCTGTACATCGCCGGACACATCGGCCTGGATCCGAAGACCGGCCAAGCGCCTGCCGATCCAGAACAGGAAGCTCGCCTGGTGATGGACGGAATCAAACAGACAGTCGACGGAGCCGGATTAACGATGGATGATCTGGTGTCAGTCCAGATTTTCTGTACCGACCTGAAACTCTATGACACTTTCAATAAGGTCTATCGCTCGTACTTTCACGGTGACTTTCCTGCGCGCGCATTTGTCGGAGCCGACAAGCTTCTCCGCGGCGGCCACTACGAAGTAATGGCCATCGCGATAAAAAAAGCGCAGTGACCGTCATTCGTTTTTTATTCGCCTTACCGCAGGCTTTTGTGATAAATAGAATCCATGCGGAAAGCGCTGGATCATCTCAAGAAATGCGACCCAGTCTTGTGCGCGATTATCAAGCAGGTGGGGACCTACCGAATGCAGTACAGCCCGGCTGAGTTTTCGAGCCTGGCTGAGGCGATTCTCTATCAACAACTCAACGGCGCTGCTGCGGCGACGATCTGGAAGCGATTTATCGCTCTCGCCGGGCAGCCGCTCACGCCAGAGGGAATTCTCAAGCTGACCGATGAGCAACTGCGCGGCGTCGGACTGTCAAAGCAGAAATCGTCCTATCTGAAAGATCTTGCCTCAAAAACGGCGTCCGGTCTGCTCGATTTTTCCAAATTGATGGAACTCTCCGACGATGAGGTGATCAAGCATCTTAGCCAGGTAAAGGGGATCGGCGTATGGACAGCCCACATGTTCCTGATCTTCTCGTTGCGGCGTTTGAACGTCTTGCCAACCGGAGATTATGGCGTTCAGATGGCATTCAAGAAGCACTACAAGAAACGCAAGTTGCCGAAGCCAAAAGATATGGAGAAGATCGCCCGAGCCTGGGAACCATATCGCAGCGTGGCTTGCTGGTATATGTGGCGGAGCCTGGATATTAAGACTCTTTAGTCATGATGAGTCTCTGTGATCGCCGTGCCCACTGTGTTTAAATGGTTTGACATGGCCGACATGAAGATTCGCGTTCTGGTTGCGAAGCCTGGTCTTGACGGGCACGACCGCGGCGCCAAAGTCATTGCCCGCGCCCTGCGCGATGCAGGCATGGAAGTCATCTACACCGGACTGCGGCAAACGCCGGAGATGATCGTCACCGCCGCTTTGCAGGAGGACGTCCAGGTGATCGGGCTGTCCATTCTTTCCGGCGCGCATAATGCGATTGTCCCGCGGGTGATGGAATTGCTGAAGCACAACAAGATGGATGACGTCATCGTGCTGGTCGGCGGAATCATTCCCGACCAGGACATTGGCGGACTCAAGAAAGCGGGCGTGGCAGCAATCTTCCAGCCAGGAACAGCTATGGATGAAATTGTCCAGTTTATTCGTAAGAACGTGAAGGAACCTGGCGTTCCGGCGGCTGGGTAATGTCGCAGGTCGACGCATCGCGGCTTCGCAAAATTCTTTCCACAACTGTCGGCCCGACTCCCTGGTATTGGGAGACCTTTCCGGCATTTCGTTCCGTCGCGGGACAGCGTTTCGTGTGGAAACATCACGGTTCCGATGGCCCCGTCGCTCACCTGGTCACGTTCGGCCTCGAACAGGAACCCGATAAGGTTCGACTCGCGCTGAATACCTATTGCCGTCCGTTTGTCGTGTCGCAAGATTTGCTTGGCATCTGGTGCCCGGAAGGCCGCAGCATTCGGTTAACGTGCTTCAATCCCGATCAACTCAAGGCATTCGATGTGGCCGAAGTGGTCGGCTGGTTCAAGCAATCGTCCGAGCGCATTTACGCGGCATCGAGTCCGGTCGCGGATTTCGAAGTTCCCCTCGCGCTCACTCCCGGCACCCACAAGATTGAAGTTCCCAAAGAGTTCGCATCGGTGGACGAAGTGATTGTGCCTACCAGTTACAAAGCAATGTCGAATGACGATCCCGCGTTTGCCTTTTTCGTCTTCTACCTTCAGGCGGGACTCGTGGAAGTCTTGCCACAGAAGTGGTTCACTGCATCCCAGTATCGCGTCGGCCAGCAATGGATCACGCGGGCGGCACGCGATCCGGAATCGCATCGCATCATTGGCGAGTGCTTCGGCGTCGGAACATTTCTGCTGGAAGAAGATGGCTGCAGCCTCGACTTCTGGATCGAACGCCACTGATAGCACATGGAAACGACCTTCGTAGTTGAGGAAGTCGGAAGCTGTTCCCTCGTGTGGCTGCAATCTAAAGACGGCACCAATCGCTTACACAAAGCATGCGTAGAAAAACTCACTGATGCTGTGCGCCAGGCGGCGCGCAAGACTTGCGCGGCTCTCATCATGACAGGGAATGACAGGTTTTTCTCCATGGGCGCCGATCTCGCAGAAATTTCCGCCCTGAACGCCGTTGAGGCTTATGAATTCTCCAGGATAGGACAAGAATTGATGTCAGCGATTGATGAGTTTCCTGCTCCGACGTACGCCGCAATCTCCGGCTTCTGTATGGGCGGTGGGCTGGATATCGTATTAGCTTGCCGTTATCGGATTGCGTCTCCGCATTCGATCTTCGGGCATCGCGGCGCTGCCCTTGGCTTGATGACGGGATGGGGAGGCACACAGCGCCTTCCTCGGCTCATCGGCAAGGGCCGCGCGCTGGGAATGTTCGTGACGGCCGCGAAAATCACCGCGCAGGAGGCGCTGCGCATTGGGTTGATTGACGCGATCGCAGACCACCCGGTTGGCGAATCATTGAAACGTGCGGCGCGGTGAACTTGCCTGCCGGTCGCCGCGTTGCGCGTCTTCGCCCGGCTGGTATACCGTAATCAGTCCGATTGTTCCTCTCATGTCGAACCGCAACGAACCCCTCGCAGCAGACTCCGCTGCCAATGGCACCCAGCTCGTGACGAAAGTTGATGCCACGTCGGCGCGCTTCGAGGCCAACATGCGCTTTCTCGCCGATCTAATGTCGCAGGTACGAAACGAGGGCGAAAAAATCTGCGAAGGAGGAGGCCCCAAGGCCATTGACAGCCAGCACAGTAAGGGCCGGTTGACCGCTCGGGAGAGGATCGAATTGCTCGCGGATCCCGACTCGTTTTTCGAACTCGGCCTCTACGCCGCTTACGGCATGTATGAAGAGTGGGGCGGTGCAGCGGCGGCAGGCGTAGTCACCGGGTTGGCGCGCGTACAAACGCGCATGGTGATGATCATCGCCAACGACGCCACCGTGAAAGCCGGCGCATTTTTTCCCATGACGTCGAAGAAAGTCATCCGCGCGCAGAACATCGCGATCGAGAACCGGATCCCGACCATCTACCTCGTGGATTCGGCTGGCGTCTTTCTTCCACTTCAGGAAGATGTCTTTCCTGATACTGACGACTTCGGGCGCGTATTCCGCAACAACGCGGTGATGTCGGCCATGGGCATCCCACAAATCGCTGCGATCATGGGAATGTGCGTG
>DATAUY010000229.1:0-4395 GCA_036268025.1 Candidatus Sulfotelmatobacter sp.
TGCGGCGCGAAGGGATCCACGTCGGGCTTCTCTTCGTCGTCGGCGAAGAACGCGACAGCCTCGGCGCAACAATTGCGAACGATCAGGCACCTGCAACCTGCAAATTTCTAATAAACGGCGAGCCCACAGAAAACCACATCGCGCTCGCCTCGAAGGGAACTCTTCGCGTAGAAGTCACCGCCCGCGGCCGCATGGCGCATTCCGCCTATCCGGAACTCGGCGAATCGGCCATCGACAAATTGATACCGGCGCTCACTCGATTGCGCGCCATGCCGCTGCCGTCTGATCCCGAAGTCGGCCCGTGCACGCTAAACATTGGCGTCATCGAAGGCGGACGCGCCCCCAACGTCATCCCAGACTACGCGCATGCTGACTTGCTCTATCGCCTGGTCGGCAAGTCCGACGACCTCCGTCGCCAAATCGCCGCGACAGCCGGAGATCTAGTCGAAGTCACCTTCCCGCTGGAACTTCCCTTTCTCCGTCTCCGAACGATCGACGGGCTGCCAAAGATGATCGCCGCCTTCACTACCGACATCCCAAAGCTGCCGAATTGGGGCGAGCCGCTGCTGATAGGCCCGGGATCGATTCACGTCGCCCACACCGAGGGCGAATACATCGAGAAGCATCAATTGGCGGATGCAATCAATTTGTATTGCACCATCACGCAGAGACTCTTGTCCTAGATGGAGAGGTTCTACATTGATCTTCCCCTGTTCGTTACCCACTTGACCCTATGTTTTGCGGGCACTGATCCCCTCTAGAGTCATATCGGCCAATTTGTGTCCTTCGGCCTGAATCACACCTCAGTTCAAATGCGGGGATAAATTATGGCGCAGCCAGTAATGCCCACACCTCTGGTCAAGAATACGGCGGGCGTTCCAAGTTTGGTCAGGAACGAAGCATCAAACTCAGGCGTTTCCTGGGGAGCCGTCTCGGGCGGAGCATTCGTCGCCGCCGCACTCACGCTCATGCTGTGTACCCTCGGCGCAGGCGCAGGGCTGTCTTCTCTTTCGCCCTGGCCCAATGCCGGCGTCTCCCCCTCCGCCGTAAGAACCGGAGCGCTGGTCTGGCTGGCGGTGGTCGAAATTCTGTCGGCCGCAGTCGGCGGCTATGTTGCGGGACGTTTGCGCACCAAGTGGACCGATCTTCACGCACACGAGGTTTATTTCCGCGACACCGCGCACGGTCTGCTTGCATGGTCCGTGGCGTTTGTAGTCACATCGATTCTGCTGGCATCGGCGGCAACTTCGATTACCGGTGAAGAAAATCGTACAGCGAACTCCAGCGCCGGAAGCGTCGCAGTCGAGCGCGGCCGCTACTTCACCGACAGTTTGTTCCGCTCTGCCCAACCTGCGCAGGCCTCTGCCGCTGCAGATAGCGCAGTCCGCAATGAAGTCAGTTTGATCTTTGCCCACTCGTTGGCTCAACAGGAGCTAAACGAAGCCGACCGCAACTATGTTGCCGACGTGGTCGGCGCCAAAACCGGATTGTCCCACGCGGAAGCGGAGCAGCGCGTGACTGAGGTGTTCCAGCGGGACCAGCAGGCCACTGACGCCGCGCGTAAGGCAGTCGCGCATTCGCTCTATTGGCTGTTCGCCGCGCTTCTCATGGGCGCTTTCGCAGCCAGCCTGGCCGCAACCTATGGCGGGCGGCAGCGCGACCGCGTGTAGGTGTAACGCGAAACACAAACGCAAGTACAAATCATTTCTCAAAGGAGAGCCAAAATGCGATCGATTCTTTTACTTGTGTTAGGCGTGCCAATTCCAATTATCATCCTGGTTGGACTCATGAGCCATTTTTAGTCCGCTCTCGCGAGTTCCGGACCCCGCATCGCGCGAGATTTCACACAGTTCCTGAGTTCTTTTGGTGTGGGCAACAAATCACGGAGGAAGTGAATGAAAGGCAACGCCGGTCCCGAGAAGAATTCTGCAAATGAAAACAGTTTCACCCGCCAGCAGCTTATCGATGCCCTTAATGAAGACCTCTCGCGCGAATACCAGGCGATCATCTCTTACGTCGTTTACTCACAGGTGCTCAAAGGCGCGGAATACATGAACATCGCCGGCGAGTTGGAGAAGCACGCCGCAGAAGAACTGAGCCATGCCCTGATCGTCTCGAACCAGATTGACTATCTGGGCGGAATGCCGACGGTCACTCCGAAACCGGTACGAACTTCCGACAAGGCAACCGACATGCTGAAGTTCGACCTGGAAAACGAAACTGAAACCATCCGCAACTATCGCGAGCGCGTGGTGCAGTGCGAAGAACTGGGCGAATACGCTACGGCAGAATTCATCCGCGAAATTCTGAAAGACGAACAGGACCATCTCATCTCCCTGGCGACCGCCCTGGGGCAAGACCCGCCAGTGATCGAAATTAAGAGACGCCGCTAGCAGTCTCGATCCCCTCGCGTGCATAGCCTGCGTAGAAAAGCAGGCCGTGCACGCCAACTCCGCTTCTGCATTTAGACTGGAAGCGTATGTCTTCCACCCTCAACTCCCTCGCCCGCGCATCCTCCGCCTACCTGCGCTCGGCCATGCACCAGCCCATCCAGTGGAACGAATGGGGGCCCGAAGCCTTCGCGATCGCGCAGCGCGAGAACAAGCCGATGCTGCTCGACATCGGTGCGGTGTGGTGTCACTGGTGTCATGTGATGGACCGCGAATCCTACGACGATCCAGAGATCGCCGCCATCGTCAATGAACACTTCATCGCCGTGAAGGTAGATCGCGACGAGCGCCCCGACATCGACAGCCGGTATCAAGCCGCAGTGCAGGCGGTCAGCGGACAAGGCGGCTGGCCCCTCACGGCCTTCCTTACGCCTGACGGTAAGCCGTTCTACGGCGGCACATATTTCCCTCCCAGCGACGGATACGGACGCCCCAGCTTTCGCCGCGTGCTGTTGAGCATCGCCAACGCCTATAAAGAAAAGAACAGCGACGTGCTCGAACAGGCAAAGATGGTTGAAAGCGCCATCGCGCAGTCAGAATCATTCGGAGGAAAAGACGGCCGCATTTCGCCGGCGCTCATTAGCTCAATTGAAACCTCCGCCTTCCGCCTCTTTGACCATCAGAACGGAGGCTTCGGCCAGGCGCCAAAATTCCCCCACCCCTCCGCACTCGATTTCTTAATCGAAAGGTTCGCTCGCACCACGGCCGCCCATCCAGGGACAGCCGAACAAAGCTCCCCTGCCCTACAGCTCCGCGCCCTCATCCTCATCACGCTCGAACACATGGCCAACGGCGGCGTCTATGACCAGCTTGCCGGCGGATTCCATCGTTATTCGGTCGACGAGCGCTGGATTGTCCCGCACTTTGAAAAGATGTGCTACGACAACTCCGAACTGCTCAAGAATTACGTTCACGCCTATCAGGCGACGGGCAGCGAGTTCTTTGCCCACGTCGCCCACGACATCATCCGCTGGATGGACGAATGGCTCAGCGACCGCGAGCGCGGCGGCTTCTATGCCTCGCAGGATGCCGACATCAACATGGACGACGATGGCGACTTCTTCACCTGGACGTTGGACGAAACCAAGGCCGTACTGACAGAGGAAGAAGCGCAGGTCGCGGCACTGCGGTATGACATCAATGAAGTCGGCGAGATGCACCACAATCCCGCGAAGAACGTTCTCTACGTGCGCGCCTCGATCGGCGAGATCGCCAAACGCATGAACCTTGCCCCGGAAACAGCAATCGACCTGCTCGCGTCGGCGACGAAAAAGATGTACGCGGCACGCCTCGAACGGCCGACGCCGTACGTGGACAAGACGGTTTACGTCGGCTGGAACAGCTTGTGCATCTCGGCGTATTTGGAAGCAGCCAAAGTTCTGGAACTCGATGATGCCAGAAAGTTTGCCCTACGTTCACTCGATCGCGTGCTTTCCGCGGCGTGGAAGCCGGCAGTAAAGGCAAGCGAGGGCGCCCGCTCCACACCTGAATTGCTCCACGTCGTCGCCTACTCCGATCCCCAGGCCGAGCACCGCGAAGTTCCCGGCACACTCGACGATTATGCCTTCACCGCCCTTGCCTGCCTCGACGCCTATGAGGGAACATCCGATCTCAGCTATTTCAAATTCGCGCAGGCTATCGCCGACTCCATGATCGCCCACTTCTTCGATCCGACCTCTGGGGGATTTTTCGACAGCGAACCCGCGTCGGATAGAGCCAAGCTCGGCGTACTCTCAACTCTCCGCAAACCGCTGCAGGACTCCCCAACGCCTGCAGGGAATCCGATGGCTGCCATCGCGCTGATCCGCCTCCATCACTACACGGGTGATGCAGGTTATCGCGACCAGGCCGAGCAAACTCTCGAAACCTTCGCCGGCGTTGCCGAGCAGTTCGGAATCTTCGCCGCGACTTACGGAATCGCGGTGCTGCATTTTCTCGAACCTGC
>DATAUY010000230.1:0-9880 GCA_036268025.1 Candidatus Sulfotelmatobacter sp.
AGGATGTCGGCGTCGCTGGCCGCGGCCTGGCGCGCCCGCTCAATCGCCTTCAACCAAACCGGGGAATGCCCGGCGATTTCTTTCGCGCCCTGCTGTTGGGTCTGCGCTTGCAACAGAATCCGTTCCGCCGACTGTTCCAGCTGCTCGAAAGAAACCGGCTTGACCAGGTAGTCGCAAGCGCCTTTTTTCACCGCGCCCACGGCGTCGGGAATGCAGCCATAAGCCGTGAGCAGAATCACCGCCGTTTGCGGGGACAGAGAACGCACGGACCGCATGACAAAAAAACCGTCTTCGCCGGGCATGCGGACATCGGTAATGACCAGCGGATGTACTCCGCGGCGGAACTTTTCGACCGCCTCATTGGCATTACCCGCGGTCTCGACCTGCCAGCCGCGCCGCAAGAAGCGAGCCTCGAGCGCGGCGCGCATGCCGCAATCGTCGTCCACCACTAGAACACGGTTCATGCGACAACTCCCCCGGCATCTCCGGACCAAGGCTGGTGAGAAAGGGTCGCATCGGAAAGAAAGCCGCCAGACAGCGGAAAGGTCAGGGTGAACGACGCGCCGCAACCGGGACGGCTCGACGCGGAAATCGTTCCTCCATGCTGTTCAACAATTTTGCGACAGACGGCCAGGCCCAGCCCGGGCGAGCCTGCGCGCAGGCTGAATCCCGGTTCGAAAATGCGTTCCAGGTTCTCCGCAGAAATTCCGGGGCCGGTGTCGCGGACCACGAGCGCGACCGTTTTGCCGCCCTGCACCTTGTGACCGGCCAGTTCGATCCAGCCGCCACCCGGCATCGCCCGCACGCTGTTCAACACGAGATTGAGGAGGACCTGTTCGAGACGGTGAAGGTCGGCGGCAAGAACAACCCCGGAGACACGATCCTGAAGGCCGAGAACCACATTCGACTGCCGCGCCAGCGGAGCGAAGAAATCGCGCGCCCACTCGAGCAATGCGCCGAGGTCGACTTCCGCGCACTCGGGCGCGGGCAGGCTGTGAAAGTGCAAAACGTTGTTCACCGTGGCCGCCAGTGTGCGCAAGCCGGCTTGCAGATGCCCGACCCATTCGCAGCAGTCGGCATTCAGTTCCGATTCGGCCAGCAATCCGGCAAATAGCTCCAGGCTGCCGAGCGGATTGCGGATCTCATGCGCCAGCACGGCAGAAATTTCAGCCAGGGCCTGTTCGCGCCGGAGCTTGGCCTGCGCATCTTCCAGCCGTTTGCGCTGGGTCACATCACTTAAGATGTAAACCGAATCGCTGGCGCCAACCAGTGCATGGCGCGCAGCAATCCATTGCAGGGCGCCTGACGAATCCAAGAGGGAAATTTCGCACTCGCTTTTTTCCTTCCTCGCACGAACCAGTACCTGCCGGAGTGTGTCCGGCAAATTCGCAACCTCGGAAAGGGACGAAGCATCCTTTCCTAGCAGCCGTCCCGCCTCCGGATTCATCTTCGAAATATTTCCACCGCCGCCGACGACTACCACTCCGCAGGGCAAGCTATCCAGGATCTGGTCGAGATAAGCCCGCATGGTGCGGTTTTCTTCCATGCTTCGTGCCAGCCCGCTATTGCTGGCCTCAAGCTCGCGGCGCAGCCGTTCCACTTCGGCGCGCAGCGTGGCGTATGAGGATTCCAACGAGTTGGCCGCTTCCGCAAAAGAACGAAAGGCGCGCAATAGAAACTGCTCATCTTCGTTTCGATCTTCGTTTCGATCCTCGTTTCGATCCTCGATTCGTTCTTCGATATGGCCTTCGACAGGGCGCCCGTCCACTTCGGCAGACACGATTGCCGCTTCGAATGCGGCTCCTGGCCAGGACTCGGACATAGGCAAAGAATTCATCGTCGCAGGCAACGTTTGCACGGTTGGTTCCAACTAGCAGGCGCCAGGCTTTAGAAATTTCTCAAGTGAGCGGAAAGATTTTGGGCGCGGCTTTCTGTGCCGTCGAGAAATACAAATGTTCGACTTCGATCATATTGCTGCTTCCGGCGAGAATCGAGGCGCGCTCCATCACGTGCTGAAGTTCCCGCACATTCCCAGGCCAGGAATGGGCGAGGAGAATTTGCGCGGCCGCGATGCTTAGCCGGGGCCCGGGAATCTGGAGGGCCGCCGCCATGCATGCCAGGAAATGTTCGGCCAAAGGCACAATATCGGTGCGGCGCGCGGCGAGCGGCGGTAATTCGATGGGAAACGCCATCAGGCGGTAGAACAAATCCTGGCGGAATTCCCTTCGCGCGACCTGCTCGGCCAGATCGCTGTTACAGGCGGCGACTACCCGGGCATCCACGCGCATGACATCGGACGCGCCCAGGCGTTGCACTTCTTTTTGTTCGAGAAAGCGCAGCAGCTTGGCCTGCATCCCAAGAGGGAGCTCGCTGACCTCGTCGAGGAAGAGCGTGCCGCCGTGCGCAGCGGCGATTCGTCCCAGCTGCGACTGCACCGCTCCGGTAAATGCTCCACGCCTGTAGCCGAAAAGCTCCGACTCGAGCAGCGCCTCGGGAATCGCCGCGCAATTCACGACGACGAGCGGCTTCGCCGCCCGCGGGCTCAGCGAGTGCAGCGCCCGCGCCACCAGTTCCTTGCCGGTTCCGGTTGCGCCCGCGATGAGCACGGTTGTCGTGCGCGCTGCCACCAGGCCCACCATGCGGTAAACCCGCTGCATGGCATCGCTAGCGCCGATCATTCCCGGCAGCGGCGTCGCGGACGCCGGCGCCTCTTTCGCAGCGGCGCGCAGAAAAGGCGCCTCCACTGCACGTTCCGGCACGGACGTTTTCAGCACAACGTCTACCGTGGGCACATCCTCTTCGGGATCGAGCACGATGACTTCAATCCCCGGAAAACGTTGCCCGATGATTGAGCGCAACTCTTCCGCGTCGAGGTCGGGCAGCGCGCGGTCGAGAAACAAGACCTGCCAGCCGCCCTTTTCCAGCTTCGCTAACGCGTCGGCGCCGCCATGCACGTGCTGCACCGGATGGCAGCGTCCGTTCAGCCGGTGAAGCGCCAGGTCGCGTACCGCACTGTTCGAGCTGGCAACTAAGGCTCCGCCGGAGCGGGTGAAAACCGGGAAAGCTTGTACTGCGCTCATTAAGAATCTCCAATTTCAGATTGGGATGAATCGGGAAAATGTACGGTACACACTTCTTTGCCCTGCCGGCGAAGCTGACTCCACCGCGCACCCTCGTGCTCCCACTCCGCCTGCGCGATCAGCAGACCCAGTTCCGGACGCGAGAACGGAGAATGTTCGGGCAAGCGCCCAGGACTCCAGGAGACAGTCAGGGAAATCTCAGCGTTCGTGCGACTGGCGCAAATTTCCATCTCGCTCTCCCGCTGTGCCAGACTCAAAGCTGCGTCAAGCAGGCGGAAGAACCGGGCGTGCAACCCGCCATCGGCTTCCACGGCGAGCGGAGCACTTTGCGCGACTCGCATCTCGATGCTCTTTGCCTCCGCTACGGGGCGCAGGCCATCAACTGTTTCGCACAGCAGCCCATCCAACTGAAATTCCTGACGCTTTGAAGTGTTTGCCTCTTGCACCTCTGCCAGTTCGCGCAACGCCTCCACGAGCATCCTCATGCGAGCGACCAGATCCAACCCGTCCTCGAGCGTGCGCTGATACTGCTCAGCACTGCGCCGTCCTGCTGCCGCGAGCTCGAGCGAACACTGTAATCCGGTGAGCGGCTGGTTCAGAGCATGCAAAAGGTGCGCCAGCGGACTGCGTCTTCGAGAATGCTTCTCTTGCATAGTTTGAGGCGCGGATTGGAGGCCCTTTTCGCTCACGCGTGGACCTCGGGCAATGGAGCCTCCACCGGAGCCCTCAACTCATAGCCCACGCCTCGAACGGTATGAATCAGTTTGAGCGGATGGCCGTCGTCCACCTTACGGCGCAGGTAGTTGATGTAAACATCTACCACGTTGGTCGTGGTGTCGAACGTAAGGTTCCAGACATGCTCGATGATCATGGACCGGGTGACCTTTCGACCGGAACTTCGCATGAGATATTCGAGCAGGGAGAATTCCTTCGTCGTGAGATCGATTCTCTTTCCGGCACGCTCGGTGAGGCGCTGCACGCGGTCGAGTTTGAGATCGGCAATCGTAAGGACCGCCTCGGAAGGCAGATGGCTGCGCCGCACCAGCGCTCGGACCCGAGCCGACAGCTCGCTGAAAGAAAACGGCTTGCCAAGATAGTCGTCGGCGCCCGTATCCAGACACTGCACGCGGTCTTCGACCCGTGTGCGCTGGGTAAGGACTAACACTGGAACAGTCGGCTTCTTCGCTCGCAAATGTCGCAGAACGGTCATGCCGTCTAGCTTGGGCAGGTTCAGATCCAGGATCACCATGTCGTATTCGGAATCCATTGCCGTAGCCCGGGCTTGCTCCCCGTCGGCGACCACGTCGACGCTGTAGCGTTCAGCTTCAAGCCCTTGCCGCACAAATCTGGCCAGCGCTTCGTCGTCTTCCGCGATGAGAATTCGCATAGAGTTCAACCGTCCTTAATCGAATCCTCAGTGTAGTTAGACACGCCTCAGATGCAGCCGAAACTGCACCCACACGAAGGTATGGGATTACCAAAACGGATCGGGGTCTTGAATTGGAATTCGCCAGCGAACCTCAACGGCTAATCCCTCCCGGCACTGCTTAGCGCGGATAATTAAGGAGTACTTTTCCGGGGTCTGGAGATTAGCTGTGCCGGTGTGGAATAGGAAAACTCTGCAATCGCTGGTTGTGCCCGGCGGAATTCTGCTGGCGGGCGTTGCTTTGTTCGACTATCTCGGATGGCTAACCCTAACGCTGCCCGCCCTCCACTTCCTTTATTATTGCGGGCTCATTGGGGGAATGCTTCTCGCCTGGAGATTTCATTCCAGCCGCATCTTCTTTGCTTTGTGCGTGCTCTTCCTTTCCAGTCAGGTGATCGCGCTTTTTGGCGGAACGCAACCTTCACTTTCCCTTGCGGGCATGACCGCGGTTTATGCCATCGCGGTTTTGTTGCCAATCAACTATCTGCTCATCGCTTTAATGCAGGAGCGTGGATTTACCAGCGGGTCGGCGGCGCCGGTCGCGCTTTTTCTTTTTGTTGAGTTCGCCATTGTGGCGATTCTTTCCCGGAGCGCAGAAACCGGGCCGGCGCTCGCTCCGCATCCGCGCCGCCTTGAGGCCGCAATCTCGCTGCCGAATTACACACTCCTCTTATTCGCCGTTGTTTTGGCCTTTCTTGTCGCGCGCGTGCTGCTTAACCGAAAGCCGGTGGATGGCGCTTTGTTGTGGTCGCTCTCCGCTTTCTTTTTGTCGCTGCACTTTGCCGGATCGGTACGGCTCTCCACCATCTACTCGGTGACCGCCGTTTGCATTCTGGCAGTTTCAATTATTGAAAATTCTTACCTGCTCGCTTATCACGATGAACTCACCACCCTGCCCTCGCGCCGTGCCTTCAACGATGCGCTGCTTCGTTTGCAGGAACCTTATGCGATTGCTGTTGTCGATATTGACCACTTCAAGCAGTTCAATGACACCTACGGCCACGACACGGGAGATCAGGTTCTGAGGCTGGTGGCCTCGAATTTGTCGCGCGTCACCGGAGGAGGACAAGCTTACCGGTGCGGTGGAGAGGAGTTCACAATCCTTTTCCCGGGAAAGACGACACCTGAGGTCGTCACCCACCTGGAGCGGTTGCGCTCAGCCATCGAGTCTTCAGAATTCCAAATGCGCGGTGACGACCGCCGAACATTGCCTCGCGGCCCCGACCGGCGCAATGCGCGTGTTTCCGGCCGAGCTCAAAGAAAGGGCCATGTGATCCGGAAACTTACGCAGGAAAAGCGTGCAGGAGCGCTCTCGGTCACGGTCAGTATTGGGGTTGCGATGTCAGAAATGGAGAAATCCGATCCGGAACTCGCGATTGAAGCTGCGGACAAGGCTCTGTATCGCGCCAAGGCCAACGGGCGAAATAGATTGGAGATTGCGCCTTCCAGACGCGGCGCAAAGGTGAAGGCTGCCGGCATCGCCTAATCCAGCTGATTGGGGATTCTTAAGAATGGACGGTTCGCATGGACGTCGGTTGGCGTCCGATCCGGACCGTCGTCCTCAGGACAGGACGTCTGACGGTCCGGAATCGGTACGTTTCGCAAGCACCGCAGGCCGTGCGGTCAGCCGGCGGTCTTGGGTGAGATCGGGCGTATCCTGCCGGTACCCCCGCAAGCAGGGCACTTCAAACGGATAAACGCGACACCCTCAGACTTACCGTTCAAGTCCACGGGTTTCGCGACATATCCAGAACCCCCGCAATTCGGGCAGTCCGCAGGATCCACTCCTCTCCCCCTCACTATTGAGCACATTGTCCATGACATTTCTTGAAATTATTTCCCGGAGTGCTTTGCGTTACGAATCCCGAACAACGTGGCTGCCGGGCCTTCCTGGCCCAGTGGGAATCTCCATACGACAACGTAGCGATTCGAGAAAGAGAGAAATCGGACGGCTGGTGCATTGTTCTACGATCGCCCATGCTCAATTTTGTAGTATTCTCATAGAAACGCGGGCTGGTTTGCGAGACTGCAATGTCCGCATCAAGCGGCCAAGGCTGAAAGCACGAAAGGCAACAGCCAAAGAATCTGGCTAGGACCAACCGCTGGCGAAAATACGGATTTGCCCGACACGCGGAGAGGTGGCAGAGTGGCCGAATGCGGCGGTTTGCTAAACCGTTGTACGGGCTAACACCTGTACCGAGGGTTCGAATCCCTCCCTCTCCGCCAGAACAAAACCAAGGGCTTAGGCGTATATCGATGTCCATCGATATACGAAGTTGAGGTTTCCTAGGGTTCGAACGGACGGCAAAAGGACGGCGTCTTCGACATGGCTAGATGTACAGCACCAGTAAGGGGCCATCGCTCATCGGCAGCCGCGGCGGATTGCCCTGCGTGCGGTAGCCGCAGGGGCTACGGCTACGGCGGCTACAGTTCGTACTCGGCCCCGTCTTATCCGTCGTACTCGGCCCCATCCTATTCCTCGTCGAGTGGCGGGAGCGGCAGAAGTGGAGGCAGCTCAAGGCCGCGCTGGTCGCCAGCTGGCTCGTTCGTGGCGTACACGCCTGCCGAGGTGCGGGCGCTCACGCCGGTCCGCGAAACCGTCGAAAATTAGTGCCGTTGCCTGAAGGTCGGGACTTCTTCCTCTGCCATGCGTGGGATGACCGGGCAGGGGCCGCCAAGGAACTGTGCGCCCTGCTTCAGTCAAGCGGTGTTTCGGTCTGGTTCAGCGAAAACGACATCGGCCTCGGTGCCCCGTTCCTTCGCGAAATTGACAGGGGACTGGCGAAGTCGAAAGTCGGAATCGTGCTGGTGACGCCTGCTCTGCTGCGCCGTCTCCAAGGAGAGAGTATCGCCGACAAAGAACTATCGGTACTCCTAGCGCGTGAGCAGCTAATCCCCGTTGTGCACGGCACGACGTACGAAGCTCTCCGCGAAATCAGCCCCATGCTCGCCTCGCGAAACGGCCTGAATACTCAGGAAAATACGATGGCGGTCGTCGCTGCCAAGCTGGCCGAGTTGGTCGCCATCCAGTAAAGAACATCCTCGACGTAGGGTACTACCTGAGGACTTCGAACCACCTCAAGACTTGCCAGACGCCCATCGCGGTCATTGCTCCGGCTACTAGGTGCAGCACCCAGAATTTGCGCGGAAGCCGTTCGCGCCTCAACTCTTCTTTGAACTTCTGCAAGGCCGCGCGTGCCGTGCGGAACGACCTATACAGGCAATTCTCGTCTGTGGAGTCAGCGCCGCCGATAATGTCCTGGTGGATTTGCGCGTTCATCACGAATATGTGATTGACGTAGACGTACTCTGCTTGGGTCAAGCCTATTTGAGAGGGAGGCGGCATGGCTAGAAAATCCCCAATTAGGCGGATTGACAGCAAACTTTGGAAGCGTGCTCTGGTATTTCTCAACATCGCCAAAGACGAACATGTGGTATCGGTCTATGTTGTCGAACAGCCGCCGGATGGAATGGTTCAACATGACGAGCGGCTTGATGACAGGCGTGAGGTAACTGGCATACGGCGAGCTCGTCAGGTTGCTTAGAGTGGGGGTGCTGAACTTGAAGATCGCGCGGCTTGGGTTGAACCAGTCCGTATGCTCCTGAGCTAGTTGGACAGGAGCCTTCCTCAAGTAGCCTTGGCCGCCTTCCTCTCCGCCCGCCCACTGGCTTACCAAGGCCAGTTCCTCTTCTAGACCCTCTATCAGGCTCAATATTCCTTCGTATGTCCGTTGCCGCGAAGCCACCTCGGCGGCGACATAGATAAACCACGCGCCAGCTGCGGCCCCCAAGGTTGCGATCGACGCCCAGAAGGTCGTAGAGGTGAGTATGTCGGGAAGCTGTTTCATGGCCCGCGATTCTACCAAGGGACCGTCAGTGCTGGTGCGGTTATTCTAACTGCCGAATTTCTGTTGTGGAACTTAGGCTTGGGTTATTCCGTGGTCCGCCCCGCAGCTTATCGGGTCATGCTCGCCAGCACAGCCGCGTTCTCTTTTCCGTATTCCAAGTAGAGGTCGTTCGCGGCCTGGGCAATATCTTCCATCTTGAAGTGCTTGGCGACGAGGATGGTGACCAAGAACGTGGTGTTCGAGCACGCCCCGAGCAACGACAGAATCTGTCCGTCGGAGACCTTCGACCCGATCTCGTTGCCGTCGAAGCGCATCCCCAGCTGGGCGGTCCCTCCGTGCGTCAGGCTGTGGAGCAGCTTCCGCGAATCCTTTAGGTAGTCCTCCAGCAGCGTACCCGTGCCGAGCGCCTTGTCGATACGTGCTCCGTCCGTCTTGAAGTTGGTTCGGAACTCGTCCTGTCTTATCCTCGCCACCTCTTCGGGCGTCCCGACCAGAACGACGCATGCGCGCACCAAGGCCTCCATGATCGGCCTGAGTAGGGCGAACGCTGGCGAGTAGAACCTATTGAGCAGAAGGCATCCAGGCCCTTTACATAGGTCAAAGATCAGCGACCAGTAGCCCATTATGAGGTCGGCGTCTTTGTCTACGACCACGAGCTTTCCCTCTTTGGCCTTGTTGTAGACGAGATGCTCAAGGCGCGTGCCGAGAATCGCCGCTCGGTTGATCTCGCGCTCTATGTCCACCGGCATTAAATCGGATTCTAGCATCGGCGGTTATCTTGACCGCTCCGGTTCTGTTGCGTAAGTTAGGCTTCGGTTGTTCCGCCGCCCGTTTCGCCGGACTGAGCTCTGTGCTTCTTCGCATCATCCACCAGCTTCTTCAAATCGCCGCGTGGAACGCTCCACTATCTGCCTGCCACATCCCAAATGTAGAGGCGCTTGACTTGGCCGTTCGCAAGCTCTTGGTCGAAGGGCCCCTCGAAGTCGAAGAACTCATCGTGCTGTTCCTGTTCTTCGAGGGTTCGCGGCAGATGCCGAGCACTTATGAGGAAACCTGTCCTCCCGCTCACGGCCTGTCGATACCTTCCACCGAGTCCCTTCCAACGCATAGGCCGCCGTCCGACATTCACAACCGAAACGACGACGAACAGCTTCTGACTCACGCCTTGGATGGGCAGGTCCGGAGCGGACGTGAAGAAGGCTCCATCGCCATCCCGTTGACCGATGCGGCGTAGTTCTGCTGAGACCTTTATCTTGGCGCGGTCACGCAAGTCCCCGTAGAGGGACCATCCGAAAGTGATGCTCGAAAGAATCGCGCCCCACACTGCCAGAAACTTGGTGAGACCAGAATCTGGGCTTGGCATCCTCTTCCTCCTGCCGCGTTCCCTACGCTCCGTCGCTCTCGTCAAAGAATTGGCGCGTCGCTCGTAACAAACACCAAGACTACGGCGCTTTCTGCTATTCTGGTTATAGCGCTCGTGCGGTTTGCTTGTTTATGCGGCGATCCTCTTCTCGGGTCGGTTTCAT
>DATAUY010000231.1:0-6707 GCA_036268025.1 Candidatus Sulfotelmatobacter sp.
GGATGTCGGCTCGCTGCCGGCTGGAAATCCTTCGAGCCGCGATCCGTTCACCAGAAAAATGTCGAGCCAGCCGTCGTTGTCGTAGTCGTAAAATGCAACGCCGCAGCCAGTTGTTTCGAGCAGATACTTGTTCTTGTGTTCGCCGCCATAAATTGTCTTTGCGTTCAGTCCAGACTCACGAGCGACATTTAGAAAGTTGACGCCGGGGTCTGATTTCGAGGGCGGCGCTTCATCTTTTTTCTGCAACCAACTTGCGCTCGCGCGCAGCCAGCGCGGGCGCGCCAACGCGAGCACACTCTCAAGTGAGAGGACGAGCGCGGAACGGCTCAGTGACTTCAGAAAAACGCGGCGTGAAGGGAACAAGAGGTTGCTACCTGGCCCGCTCGGCTCGTGCTAGAATTCGCCCCTTCCCTCTTATATGCAGGGAGCCGCGACTTTGCAAGCTCCGGGCGCGGTCAGATGTCTTCCAACGATGATCGCGATGACTTCTCGCTTTGTTCGGATTCCCAGTCCTTTCTGCTTGTTCGTATTCTTACTTTTCTGCGGCTCGCTCTCCGGTCAACAATCGCAACATGCATTGGAATTGACGCGCACGGTCCGCAGTTGGGAGTTTCTTCCCGTCGTCGGCACACGCGCAGGATTATTCGGGGATGAAACGGGACGATTTGAGGCATGGGTCTATCCACTCAAGATCTTTCGTGGATTGCATCTAACATTTCATGTCGGCGATCGCGCACTCCCGGCCGAAAGTCTGGCGCGAACGCTGACCGTTAAGCCGGAATCAGCGTCGATTCTATATGCGGGCGATTCGTTCCGCGTCCGTGAAACATTGTGCGTTCCAGTCAACGAAATGGGCGCGGTGATCTTGCTCGAAACCGAATCTGAGCAACCGATTGAGATCGAAGCTGCTTTCACCGGGGATTTCCAACTCGAGTGGCCCGCTGCGCTCGGCGGAACGTACATCAATTGGGACGAGAAACAGCGGGCAATCGCATTCGGAGAGGAATCGCACAAGTTTGCCGCTCTGGTCGGCTCGCCAACGGCTACTGATCCTCACCTTGCCTACGAGACTAACTATTCGTCTTCCAGCGAGAATTCGCTGCGCCTGGGGGTCACCAGCAAGGGCAAGGACAGCCGAGTGCTCGTCATTGCCGGCTCGGTCAGCGGTGCGGGCGACGCGACGAAGGAGTACGCGCACCTGGTCGCTTCCTATGCGGACGCGATGCGTGAGTCGGATGACTACTACCGTGCCTATCTCGACAAAACTGTCGGCCTCGAATTGCCGGATTCCGAGTTGCAGCAAGCCTACGATTGGGCGCGCATCAGTACGGTGCAAGGGCTGGTCAACAATCCGTATCTTGGAACTGGTCTCATTGCCGGATATCGAACTTCCGGCGTCAGCCAGCGCCCGGGCTTCGCCTGGTTTTTCGGCCGCGACTCCTTGTGGACTTCGTTTGCGCTCAATGCGGAAGGCGACTTCGCCACAACGCGCACGGCGCTCGACTTCATCAGCAAGTATCAGCGAGAAGACGGGAAAGTGCCCCACGAGATATCGCAAAGCGCCAGCCTGGTGCCGTGGTTTAAGGACTATCCCTATGCGTACGTTTCCGCGGATGCGACACCGCTGTTCATCATCGCGATGAATGATTATGTCACGCAGAGTGGCGACCTCAAATTCGCGCAGGAAAAGTGGGACAACGTGTCGCGTGCCTATCAGTTCCTACGTTCGACTTACGACTCCCAGGGATTCGCGCGGAATGCCGGTATTGGCCACGGATGGGTCGAAGGCGGACCGCTGCTTCCGGTCAAGAACGAGTATTACCAGGCTGGACTCGCGGTGGAAGCGCTTCGGGCGCTGTCGAACCTCGCGCAGCTGTTGGGAAGGGACGACGTCAGCAAGCAGGCATCCGCCGAGTTTGAGCAGAAAAAGTCGGCGCTCGACCAGGCGTTCTGGGCTCCCGAAACGAAGGCATATGCCTTCGCGCTGAAGCAGGACAACCAGCGCGCGAACGAACTCAGCGTGCTGACCACTGTGCCCATGTGGTTCGGATTGCCGGACGCCGATCACGCCGACAGTACGATCACGCAACTCGCCGCCGAACAGCACCAGACGGACTGGGGCATGCGCATCATCTCAAACCAATCGAAGGTTTACGACGGCTCCGGATATCACTATGGAGCCGTCTGGCCGCTATTTACCGGCTGGGCCTCGGTTGGGGAATATCGTTATCACCGGCCTCTTCCCGCGTATTCCAATCTGCGCGCAAACGCGCTGCTTGGCCTCGACGGCGCGCTTGGACACTTCACGGAGGTGCTGTCGGGTGATTACTACCAATCGTTCGCGACAAGTTCTCCGCACCAGATCTGGTCGGCCGCGATGGTGCTGAGCCCGATTCTGCGCGGCATGCTGGGGCTACAGACGGATGCCCGCGCGCACCTTCTGACGTTCGCTCCCCATGTTCCCGCGGACTGGACGTCGTTTTCAGTTCACAACACGCGCGTCGGTGAAGTCAGCCTCGACTTGCAATACCGCAAGACACCGGACAGACTTACGCTTGAGGCCAAGCGCACCGGCAGTGGCAATTGCTGGGTCGAGTTCTCTCCCGCGTTCAGCCTGCGAACCCAGATTGTAAGCGTGGAAATGAATGGCCGCCCGCTACCGTTCAAGGTTCAACCGAACCGCAACGACCAGCACCTGTCGGTCCGCTTTCCAGTTTACGGAGGCCCGAACGTCGTGGTCGTACATATGAGGAACGATTTCGGCGTGGCGCTCTCGAGCGAATTGCCGCCTCTGGGCGGCGCGAGCAGAGGGCTGCGCGTCCTTTCCAAATCATGGAACCAGGCAAGAAACCAACTGACGCTGGAAATCTCGGGTCGCGGCGGGAGCCACTACGAAATGGAAGTTTGGAATTCTGCGCAAATTTCTACAGTCGAAGGAGCCGTTCTCACCAAAGCGGGGAAACTCGAAATCGAGATGCCGTCGGCGCAGGATTCGTACGTGTCTCAGAAAATTGTGATCTACTTCGCGCGTTGATTGGCGATCATCCTACCGGCACCTGCGCCAGCGCGTAGACCGTGCGCGCTACGTAAGTAAGCAGCAACGCCAGCACGCAGGCCGTTACCAGCGGACGGTAACTGGTTTCCAACAAGTCCGCCAGAACTCCCGCGACGAAGATCAGAAGAAACGGCATCGCCGCCAATAGGAAGCCAGCTCCCGCCACGTGCGGATGCGCGATCCCCAGAATGACGAAGAGCGCCGAAAGCAGCAAAGGGGCGGTATTGCCGAAGTAGCGGGTCCGGGGCCACGCAAGGTAAACCACCAAAGCAACCGGGAACACCAACGCGAGTGCGGGACATGCGCGTCCCATCTCCACGGCCACCTGCTTGTAGACTCCTGGGATCACAAAGCCGCGCCAGGTTGCCGCCCAGAACGAAGCCGCCTTCATGCTCTCGATGAATGTATGCAGGTGAAAGAAATAGGCGCCAAAGAACAAGACGAATCCGACAACGCAAGCTGCGGCCCAGACCACCGCGCCCGCCTGCTTCCGCACCGGGGCAACATAGAGCAGAAGGGCCAGCGCCATCGGCACAAGGACGATCATGGAAAACTGTGAGCCGACTGCAATGGCGAGCGAGATTCCCAACAACACGATGCGCCGCCAGTTCCACAGCACGACTTCGCGTGGCGCGTAGAGCGTGTGGGCAACGGCGATCGCGGTGAAGATCGTTCCGAATGCTCCCCAGGCGGCGGGAATGTCCGGCTCCGTGTGCCACACGGCGCTTGCCTGGATCATCGCGGGCGAAAAACAGTAGAGGGTCAGCGCAATCAATCCGCCGTTGTTCCCGCAGAGCCGGCGAGCTACGTACCAGAGCGACGCACCGAGCAAGAGTCCGCAGGCAAGGAATGGTAGCCGGGGCAGCCATCTCCAATAGCTGGCCGAGTCGGCAGAGAAATTGTGCGGCCAGATGAGCAAAGGGGCCGCCGAAGCGAGATAGATCAATGGAGAGCGCTCCGCGTCGAATTCCGGCTCACTTCTTTCGAATGGACCCGGATCGGGATCCATCAGGGGAGCACCGGCAGTGCCGTGTCCGTGCCACTGTTTCCACCCTTCGCTGATCAGGATGGCTTCGCGAACGTCCGCTCCATGAGGAGCGCGAAGCTCGGCGCGGACCAGCCAGATCTCCTGCACGAAAAAGGCGAGGAGCAGCAGTCCGGCAAGAAATTGCGGACGCCCGAAACGTTTGCGTGTGAAATATCCGCCCATAAGGTCGAGCCGAGTGTTTTACCATGACGAAGGCAATTTCCGGAAAGTCGTTCCAGTGAACATGCTTGAATCGGGCGAGAAACAGGAACCGGCGGCGACGTCAAGGCCTCCCACGAGCCCGGATTTCAGCGCGGCAAATCAGGATTCTTACGTGCATACGCTGTTTCTAGGGCCCGACGGTCTGCGGCCGGGCTGGGGGCTGGCGTTCTACGTCATGGGATTTCTGCTGCTTCAACAGCTTGCCGTGGACTTGGCCTGGTTCCACGACTTCGGAGCGAGCGGATTATGGTCAATGCTTTTGGAGGAGTTCGGAAACCTCGTCGCCGCTGCGATTCCCGCTCTCATCCTGTCTCGGGTCGAGCCGCGCAATTGGGGCAGGTATGGATTGCCTGGAACGCAAGCCTTCGGGCGTCTGTTCTGGATGGGCGCTTCCTGGGGATTCGCGGCGATCAGCCTGCTCATGCTCTCACTCTATGCGCTCCATGACTACGCTTTCGGCCATATCGTCCTGCATGGGGGTCGGCTGGCGCGGTTCGCTGCCTTCTGGGCAGTCATGTTTCTGCTTGTGGGCCTTTTTGAGGATTTCCTGCTGCGCGGGTATTCGCAATTTACCCTGGCGCGCGGAATCGGATTCTGGCCTGCCGCCACCGTGCTTTCGTGCGCCTTCGGATTGATTCATCTCAGGAACGGCGGCGAGCAATGGCCGGGACTGCTTGCGGCAGCAGCCATCGGCTTTTTTTTCTGCCTGACGCTGCGACGCACGGGAAATCTCTGGTTCGCGGTCGGATTTCACGCCGCGTGGGATTGGGGAGAAACTTTCTTCTACTCTGTTCCGGATAGTGGAACGGTTTCGCCGGGGCATCTATTCAGTTCGTCACTACGCGGGCCGCCGTGGATCAGCGGAGGGTCCGTAGGCCCTGAGGGCAGTGTGCTGTGCTTTGTGGTGATCGCGCTGGTCTGGGTTGTTTTCGATCGGACGCATCGGTCAGTCCTGAACCGCAATTTCATACCGCGCAGCGACGTCCCAAGACCTAAATCCCGTGAGGTTTAAGCACTCCAGTATTTTCAGTTTGGGAAATCGCTCAACTTCCTTTCGCTTAGTTTTCGCAATCCTATTCCGGCACACCCTATACTGAGTCCATGGCTGCCGCGGAAACGGACCTGCTCGTCCCCTTGAAACGCTACTGGGGATACAGCTCGTTCCGGCCATTACAGGAGCGGATCGTAAACAGCCTGGTTGCCGGACATGACGCCTGCGTGGTCATGCCCACAGGCGGGGGCAAATCGCTGTGCTACCAGCTTCCCGCGGTCATCTCCGAAAAAACAGCGGTGGTGATTTCTCCGTTGATCGCTCTGATGCAGGACCAGGCCGCACAACTGGCACAGATGGGAATTCCGTCGGCAGTCCTGAACAGCGCGTTGAGCAGCAACGAGCAGGCAGGCGTCATACGGCAGGCGCGAGAAGGGGCGTTCCGCCTCCTCTATCTGTCGCCCGAGCGTCTTCAGCGTGCCGACACCGTGTCATGGCTTCAGCAAGTTCCGATTTCATTTTTTGCTATTGACGAGGCACATTGCATTTCCGAGTGGGGACACGAATTTCGTCCTGAATACAGGCAATTGAACCGGCTTCGCAGCATTTTTCCCGACCGGCCGATCGCGGCATTCACCGCCAGCGCCACCCGGCATGTGCGGCACGACATTCTGACCCAGCTTCAGCTTCGCAGTCCCGATAAGTACATTGCGAGCTTTCACCGGCCAAATCTGCGGTATCTGGTTCGCGCTTGCGACGCTAAGGAACAGCCCGCGCTGCTGGTGAGCGCCCTGCGCAGCTACACCGAGGGTAATGTGATCGTCTATTCGCCTACGATCACGCGCGTGGAAGAAACGGTCGATTTTCTGGAAGACCAGGGTATTCCCGCCGCGCCTTACCACGGCAAAATGGACGCAGCTATGCGCAAGCAGAACCAAGAACGATGGATGTCGGACGAAGTGCGCGTCCTGGTCGGAACAATCGCCTTCGGATTGGGCATCAACAAGGCGAATGTTCGGGCGGTAATTCACCTAGCATTGCCCAAGTCCATCGAGCAGTACTACCAGGAGGCAGGCCGCGCCGGGCGTGACGGCCGCCCCGCCGACTGCGCCATGCTCTGGCAGCAAAAAGACGCCGGGCTGCTGGGGTTCTTCGCAAACCAAATTACCGATGCCGCGGAGCGCGAGCGCGCGTGGCAGCGCTACCACGTTATTCGAGCGTTTGTGGAATCGAACAAATGCCGGCACCGGCAGATCTGCGAACACTTCGGGGAAATCCCCAAGTGGACTTCCTGCAGTGCCTGCGATGTGTGCGGCGTCTCGCCGCCGTGGCTGGCGAAAATATTTCGGCCCAATCCGCGCAAGAAAACTTCCTTCGGAGGATCGGCCCGGCTCATACCTGAGATTGGACCC
>DATAUY010000232.1:0-36489 GCA_036268025.1 Candidatus Sulfotelmatobacter sp.
GGCAACTCCATGACTCTCGATCAGGCGCGCGCCTTTGTCTCAACGGTTCAGGATGCAACGGGCATCAGGCCGGGGCTTTACGGCGGAGCGTACTTGAAACAGCAACTGAACGGCGCGGACGACGAAACACTCGGCACGTGCTGGTTGTGGTGGGCGCAATACGGGCCCGCGCCCAAGATTCCGCCAACATGGCCGGACTGGACTCTGTGGCAGTACACCGACGGCCACCATGGGAATCCGCCATTTGAGGTGGATGGCATCGGCCCGTGCGATCGCGACCAGTACCAAGGCACTCCTGGCGATCTCCGGACGAAGTGGGCGACCGGCTCGCTGAGGTAGTGTTTGGCGCGCTGACTCGTTCAGTGTGCCAGATACCACGGCGCGGTCGTGTTGTCCGTCTTCAGGAAATTCAAAAGCGGAGTGGCTACCTTTCCCTGCCCGAACGTTGCCGAGGGATGCGTGCCGTCAGAAGAAAAGTCTTCGCAATCCCAAATTGTCCCATCGTTTCGGCCGAGCATTCCGTTCGACCAATAATAAGGACCCCATGACATCCACGGCGCGACTACTGCGCCGTTGACCGGATTGTAGTTCAGGTTGCCGACCCCGTTGATCTGGTCTTGAATCGCCCACTTCACTGCAAAGCCAACTTCGTAGGCGTACGGTTCAGGGTTGCTGGGTTTGCCGACTCCATTGGAGTATCCGCCATAGACACGCGATGAGAAATACACCAGCTTGAGGTTCGGAAATAGTGTGAGCATACTCCGCATCATCGTCTCGTATTCCGATTGCAGAGTGGTCATGTCGCTGGGGAATGTTCCCGTCGCGATTCCGTCGGTATCTTCAATCCAGGCCGCGACAACCTGTTGTGGGGTCACGTTGTTCTGCGGAAGATAGTTATTCAAGACCGTTGCCCAGTAGTTCGATGTGGTGCTCTTGAACTGGTTGGGCGTGGCGCCTCCCTGGGCTCCGTTGACGAGAACAAGAGAGGGATTCTTTGCCGGATCAGCGTTGGCGATCGGCAAGAAGTAATTGAATTCGTTTTGCGCGGTAGACTCGCCAACTGCCAGTAAGACCTCTTTCCCATTGGGATCCGGGTTCCCGCTGGAATCGAGCGGTTGAATGCCTTGGGCAATCGAGACTCCGTCGGAGTCATGCGGGTCAGGCCGGTTGTTGCTTCCGTTAGGGTAAAGCCCGCCTTCGGATCCCTGATATGTTCCAGCGCCGAGGTCGTTAATCGCAACCATCGGCGTGCTCGTGCTCGGAGCGTTGAAAGAAATGTCGTTGCAATTATCGCCGAGACTTGCGTAGACCGTGAGGTTGAAGGTAGCTTTCGCGATTTTGTGCGTCGCATCGGTGACCTGGATCGCGAATGAGTTACTGCCGGTGCCGACGGAGGAACTCAGCGTGCCGCTGATCACTCCCGCAGAAGAAAGAGTCAAGCCCGCAGGCAGGCTGGCTCCTGACGCCAGGGCCCA
The DNA here is from genome assembly GCA_036268025.1 of Candidatus Sulfotelmatobacter sp. Lineage (GTDB taxonomy): Bacteria > Acidobacteriota > Terriglobia > Terriglobales > Acidobacteriaceae > Sulfotelmatobacter. The sequence continues at coordinate 1,476 of DATAUY010000232.1, forward strand.
ACTGAAGGGGGCCGTTCCACCGCTAGTGGCCAATGTGGCCTGGTACTCGGAACTCTTAGTGGCCTGCGGCAAAGTTAGAAAGGTCGCGATCGCTAGCGGACTTGAAGCGACGCCATTTGCAGTGAGGCTTGCGCCGCTGTCGGGCACGGAATCATAAGTAAAATCGATGGCGCCAGTTTCTGATCTCACGAAACCTGGCGTGTAGAAGACCTGGAGCGAAAGCTTTCCTCCCGCTGCGATCGTGGCGGGCACTTTGACGGTGCTGGTCGTGAAGTCCCGGGGAGACAGGGTGATGGTATTAAGTTTCATGCTCTGCTTACCAGTGTTTGTAATCGTGACCGTCTGTCCCGCGCTCTTTTTTCCTAACGTCTGATTTGAGAAGGTCAAGGAAGTGGGCGAAACGGATGATGCGGCGGTCGTCGACAATCCTTTGGCGGTGATGGGAACTTTTGCCTGTGTGCCATCTTTCATAGTGAGCACGAAGTTGCAATTGTAGGATTGCGCGACGCTCGGCTGAAAGAAGACCGAGTAGTGCGTGATCAACTGATTACTGTTTAGGGAAAATGGCACGACCCCTGACGTTATCCCAAAGCCCGCGCAGTCGAAGGCGACGGTGTTGATCGTCACATTGCCGCTGGCGACTTTCGAGATGGTAAGAACCTTGCTCCCGGAGTCCTTGCCTACATACGTGTTCTGGAACTGCAACGAGCTGGGAGATGACGAAATCTCCTGTGCGAATCCTGGCGCCATCGTGATCGTAGTCGTCAAAATCCAGGCGGCAAGGGATGACAGTGCCTTGAGTGTCGGCGCTCGCATAAGCAACCTCCGAAAGCGGTATTGTGTATAGCGACTAAGAGCGCCGGCGGCCACCAAAGCGCTCCTGAGGGTTGTTGGGACCAGGCGAATCAGAACATCAGACGAGTGAGCTTGCTACTGAAGATCGCGACTCTTGAAACCGTGCGGGACATCATACTTTGCTCTCCCGCAAGTTTCAATGGGTCGCCTGAGGAAAATCGGAATAGTGCACACCATCGGGAGCCTGCATGACTCCCATTTGAGTTCCGAAGGCCAGCGAACTTCTCTAAGCGAGTGTTTCTTGCCAGATCGCAGCTTTGCTTAGACTATTTTTGCAGGAAAGTGGACGAAGGCCTACTGGATGGAGCTAATTCCAGTGTCAGTACTTCGAATGGCTTCAGGTGAAACGTACGCTCCGGTCCGGCAGCAAAGGTCAGCGGGTTATTCGGTGCCGTATCTTTCCACGGGTTGTGCGCGGTGAATTCTCTTTCCTCTTGCGCAGGCAATTCGAGTAGCGCTGCAACGCTTGCAATAAACTTCTGCGGCTTGTCGCTCGGGTTGCGGAGCGTGACGATTCCTTTTTCGTCCGACCATGCTGCCCATCCATAGACTTCCAGTCGCGCAGGATCGCCGCCGATCCAGTGCGTGTCTTTCAGCGTGGCGGCATTTTCCCGCGACCATTTCGCTGCTTCCGCGAGCACGTCCCAGTCCTGCGACGATAGAAGCGTGGGAGTGATGTACATCTCCTGCAATTGCGTCCCGGTGCCGAAGTAGTCGTGGACTTCGTCAGCGAAGTCGTGGCCGGGATCGTCTCCCAGACGCTGCGCGTATCGCGCATAGATCATGCCGTGCAGCATGAGCGAGTTGATCGGAAACAGCGGGCCATCTTCGACCACGCGGCGATAGAGCTGCGAGTCGCGGTATGTGATCCATCGCTGGCGGTTGGTGCCGACGCCGGCAAAGCTGTGGTCTTCGCCGCCGCGCCAGATGGAATCGGCATAGAGAAGCCAGAAAGGAGACGGATACGTGCCCGTGGTCAGGTTGATATAGATGTCCGGCTTCTTGGCTCGCAACTCGCCGATCAGATGAATGGCGGCATCGAAGTCGCTATCGAACTCGCTGCCCTCGATGACCTCGTTGGCGTTGCCAGTGCCATCGAACTTGAACTGGTTCACGCCATATTTGTCGATCATCTCGAAACAGGCGTCGCGGAAGTAACGATAGTACTTCGGTCCGGACAGGGCGAAGCCGCCTTCGTTGGTTTCGAATCCTTGCGCCTTGGCCGAGGCGAGGCGCTTCTCTTTCGGGCCGTCGTATCCGCCCCACGGCGAGAACCAGATGCCTGGCGCAGCATTGAACTTCGCTGCCGCCTCGGAAACTTTCGTCAGCCCGTTCGGAAAGCCGGGATTGAAGTGCCAAAGGGTAGAGGGATCGTCCCATCCATCGTCAAAGAGAAAGCTGTCGAGCTTGACGCCTCGCTGCTTCGTGAGCTGATCGCCAAAGGCGTTTACGACCGCGACGGCATCGTGCTCGTTATATCGGTCGAAGTATCCCAGGTCGTACCACGAGTTGTAGTGCAGAAATGTCCGGTAAGGGTGCGCTCGTTCAAGTTCAATGTAGCGTAGGAAGTCGCGGCGCATCTGCCCGGGATGCGTCACGCCGATGACAGAGGAGTACGCAACGGCCTTTCCGGCCTGCAATGGAAGTTCGCGGTCGAGCCAGCATGTGACCCGGCCGGCGCGCACGCGGCACTCAGAAAGCGGATGCTCGAATCCGGCGAACCATGTTCCGGCCGTGACCGGTGAGCCTTTCACCTGACCCGAGACTATTGCGCCGGGCAGCGAGGCATTCACGAGAATGATCCGGGAAAGCGCGGCCGGCTGCTGCTCCGTGCGGATCATGATTTCCTGCCGAACATAGTTCGTGCCCTCACGTAGCAGGGCCTTCCAGGTGATATGCAGGTTTGCCGTATCCAGTTCAGCGCGGATTTGTTGGCCCGGAACCCGATCCGCCGCGCGCGATGAGCTTGCGGGATTCGTAATTGGCTCGATAACAGGCGGTGCGGCGAGCTTGAAATCCATGGAACTCAGAACCGGTCCTTCTTTCGGAACGAGTTCAAACGGCGTGATGTTAATCGTCAGCGTCTCACCCGTGAACCGGTTGGTGATGCTTTCGAGGCGCAGCCCGCCCTCGCGAACCGACCACGTTGCCGCGAGGGCTTCGTTGGAGAGCGTAAGGCCGTTACCGGTTTGCGCAGCCGATGACGCCGGGACACAGAGCAGGAATACAGCGAGCAGAAACAGAGTATGGCGTAGCGGACTATTTGGCATTTTGGTCCTCAAACACGAACGCACCTGCGAAGCGTAACTGGCAGCGATAGGTATCCATTTTGCCGCCTTCTCTCATTCAACTTTCTGCTGCGAATTGACTTGACTTTCATGGTAATCGAAAGTAATAGTGTTGACTCGTAATAATATGAAAGTCCGCCATTTGGAGGCTGGTATGCGTGTCCGCCGCGCTCGTTTCCTTCCACTTCCGCTTATTTTTGGCCTCAACCTTCTATTTTTCGGCGCATTTGCCACCGGGCAGGCGAGCTACACAGCGCAGGTCCGCGGCGTCGTGAAAGACCAGACTGGCGCGGTCGTGACGAACGCGAACATTACCATTACCAACGACGCCACGGGTATCGTGGTCAGCTCGAAGAGCGACACCAACGGGCTCTACATTCTGACGGGCCTTCGGCCCGCAGTGTATACGATCAAGGCGGAGGTCACCGGATTCCGCACGGCAGAGGAAAAGAATGTGGTTCTGCAGGTCGACCAGCAAACCACGATTGATTTTGTGCTCCATCCGCTCGGGACGATCACCACAGTCGAAGTCACGGAAGCCGCCCCGCTGCTCGATACCGAGAGTGCCGCAATCGGAACCGATATCACCAATGAATATGTCCGTGACATTCCGCTCTACAACCGCAGCATGTTTGGACTTGTCTTTCTTGCGGGTGGCGTGACGGAGACTGCGGGCTCGGGCATTACCGACAACTACCCTACGGGAACGAATTTCGTTTCGAACGGCCAGCGCAACGCGACGGCAGAGATCAGCCTCGACGGTAGCCCGCTGAGTGCACCAGAACAGGGCGAAGGCGGCAACTCGAACGTGTACTACCAGCCGTCGGTTGAGATCGTGCAGGAATTCAAGGTTCAGAACAACAGCTTTTCGGCTGAGTTCGGCAACAACGGCGGCACGGTCGTCAACATGGTGATGAAGCAGGGCGGCAACCAGTTCCATGGCAGCGGCTGGTGGTATTTCCAGCGGTCCGCGACCGATGCCAGGGACTATTTCAACACCGGACCCAAGCCGGACCACGTGCGCGACCAGTACGGATTTTCGCTGGGCGGGCCGATCCAGAAAAACAAGACCTTCTTCTTTGTGGACTTTGAGAAAAGCCGCGAGGGGGATCCCATCCCTATTGAGGGAGTCGTGCCCACCGATCTTGAGCGCACGGGCGACTTCTCCCAGAGCACCGACAGTTCGCCGGGTGGAATTTTCGATCCCTCCACTTGCGTGATCGCCAATCCGGGCGACAGCTCCTGCACGCGAACTCAGTTCCCAGGAAACGTAATTCCGTCTACAGAAATCGATCCTGTGGGCCAGGCCATCCTGAACCTGTATCCGCACGCCAATATTCCGGATGCCACTTTCCCCGATCCCAATTTCCGAACCATCGTAACGAGCTCGGATCCGGGATGGCAGTTCGACGTAAAGATCGATCATCAGTTCAATCAAAAACATCGGCTGGCCGGGCGCTACAGCCGCCATCACGATTTGTTCACCGCGCCCAACGTGATCGGCAGCGGAGATTTCGGCGATGGTTCGATTTACACGACAACCGCGCAGAATGGCGGCCTGGAATACAACTTCGCGATCACTCCCACGATGCTGTGGACCAGCCGCTTAAGCGAAGACCGGGTAGTGGCACCGGGGGCAACGAACAACTATCCAACTCTTCAGGACGTTGGGCTGCCCCCAATCCTTGCGGCGAATGGACTGGACCGAATTCCCAGCATCAATGTGAATGACAGCTTCCTGTCGATCTACACGCAATGCTGCGTAGACACACATTTCGCGCACACCCTCACCAGCTATTCTTCCGCGATCCAATGGGTGAAGGGACGGCACTCGATCAAGTTCGGCGGTGAGCAGCGTGTGTTTCTGAACAATTTTTGGCAGCCGAATTATCCCACAGGCAGTTTCAACTTCGATCGCGACGTGACCACGCAGCAGCCTGGGCAGGGCCTGGGCGAGAGTGACACGCCACAGGGCAGCCCCTGGGCGACGATCCTGACCGGTTTTGCGCATGATGCGCAACTGAACATCGTTCCCGCTGTTGCCGACAAATCGAAAGAAACAGCCTTCTATGTGCAAGACGACTGGAAGGTCACACCGAGACTCACGCTCAATCTCGGGCTGCGCTACGAGTGGAGCACACCCTACAACGAGCGCTACAACCGGCTCCAGTTCAGCGATTTCACGGCCAGCACCGGAATCAATATTCCATATTCACCGGCCCCAGGATTCCCCGACATCGGCAACGTCATCGGAACTACGGTCTTCCCGACTTCCTCCAAACGAAATTCGACCGTCGACCGCAACAACTTCGCACCGCGCTTCGGATTTGCCTATCAACTGGCGAGCAACACGGTGGTCCGTGGCGGCGCGGGTGTGTTTTACGGGATGAACGTCGCTACCAACTTCCAATACGCGGGACCGGCGTTCCAGAAGTCTTCAAACATTTATTTCACGAAAGACAACTACCAGACGCAATTCGCTTGTTTGGGCGTCTACCCGGATACGTCGAACAATCCGAATTGCAATGGACCTTTCCCGAATGGGCTCTCGGGGCCGCAGGGAACGAAGTATGGTTCGCTGGCGCAATGGGGATTCGGCAACGCAAGCGATCTTGACACAGGTGTGGCGCGTAACGCAGAGATTTATCAGTGGAATATCGGCGTTCAGCATCTGCTTCCGGGCCAGATCGTGATTGGCGTCGACTATTCGGCGAACCGGAGTACGCACCTGCCGTGGGCGGGCACCGGAAGTCCTTCGGGCGGTCCCACTACGCGCGACCGCAACTTCCTGTCAACGGCAGAGCGGAACCTGGCGATTTCACAGGCCCCGGGCGGAGACGTAACAGGCTATCTGAACTCGAACGTGCCCAATCCGTTCCAGTGCTTTTTCACGACGGGCGCGGCGTTGACTGGTTCCTGGTGCCCGTCCACACCGACCTTCGACGCATCGGACGTCGTCGACTCTCGCTACCTCGACGATACGATTCCCTTGATTAATCTGTTGCGGCCCTATCCACAGTTCGACGGCAGTTTCGAGGGTTTACCCAAGCTGATCGCCAACTCGTGGTACAACTCGCTGCAAATTCGTTTTCAGAAGCGGGCAAGCCATTACATAAGCTTTGAAGGCAACTATACCTTCTCGAAGTCTTATGACGACTCGGCGGCGGGACGAAACGCCTGGATCGGGTACGGCAATCTTGGGCTCGACAATCCGCAGGTGCTCGACAATTTGAAGGGCGAGTGGGGAATCAGCTCGAACGATGCAACGCATCGCCTGACAACAGCGTTCATCGTGGATCTGCCGGTTGGGCGTGGGCGTTGGGTTGGGCGAAACATGAACTCGTTTGCCGACGCGGTGCTTGGCGGATGGTCGCTCTACAGCTTCCTGACGCTGCAATCCGGGCAGCCGATAGCGGTTTACGATAGTGACGGCCTGCTGGCAGACGGCAACCAGCGCCCCGATGTGGCCTGTTCGCAACTGCGTACGGGCATCAGTTACAAGGAGGCCGCGCGGACGGGAAATCCTTACCTGAATCAGGATTGCTTTTCTTTTCCGGGCGACAACGTTCCCGGCGATGCGCCGCGGCATTTCTCGAACTTGCGGACCGACGGCATCCGGAATCTTGATATGTCTTTGTCGAAGGAATTCAATATTCACGAGCATGGACAATTACAGATTCGGGCTGAGGCCTTCAACGTAGCGAACCGCCAGCGTTTCGCGATCCCAGACACAGGTTCGAACGATGGAAGTTTCGGCGGTGTGTTCCAAACCACGAACAACTTCCGAAGGATGCAGTTCGGAGCGCGGTACCAGTTCTGATCGCGAATGCTTTCTGAGAGCCTGATTTCGCAACGGCGGAGTCAGGCTTTTTTCTTCTCGACATCAAGGATTTCCATGCAACGACGAACGTTTCTGAAGACTGGCGGCGCTCTGGTTGCCGGACTCAGTGCAAGCCCGCTGGCGGCACATATTCCCCCGCATAACTTCGACAAATATGACTTCGGCGGCGGACCGCGGGTTTCGGATCGGCTTTATCAGGGGCCGTTCTCGGCGGACGATTATCCGAGTTGGACGGTCGTGATGGCGCTAACGGCCTCGCGCGATGTTGTCCCGAATTACGGAATGGGACTGATCACCTATGTGTGTGATGAAGTCGGGCCGGCGCACAAGGATGGAGAATCTCTCGAGCAATCGATCGAGAACCTCGTGAAGATGCCGCTGGGGAGCAAACTATATCTGCGCGTGAATTGGAAAGACGTGCAGCAGCGGGCGGGACGTCTCGATTTCTGCGAACACTGGAGGATTACATTCGATCTGGCGCGGCAATATCAGAAGCCGATCGGCTTCCGCGTGATGTTGAGCAATCCCGATATTCCGGATTCTCCGCTGCCGGAATTTCTCCGCGACAAGATTCCGATGGTCAAGCTGGGCGACTGGCTGAAGCGCACGCGCTATGAGCCAAGGTATGACGACCCCGCGTTTCAAATGGCGTGGCGCGAACTCGTAGATCTGCTGGCGGATGCATACGACGGACATTCCGACGTGGAATATGTCGACACGTTCATGTACGGATTTTGGGGCGAGGGGCATACCTGGCCGCTGGAGAAGAATCCATTTCCGGATAATGTGACCGCTGAAAACACATTCGTGAGCATGCTGAACTATCAGCTCGCGCGGTGGAAGAAGACCTCGCTGGCTACCAACACACAGCCCGATTTCAGCAAAGTCGGCAATTCGGAATTGCTCGACCGCACTGTGCGAAGCTGCAACTGGTTGCGGACCGACACAATTTTCATCGAGAACGAACAGATTGAAGCTTTGAGTAACCGTCCGCCGTGGACCGGCGTAACAGTGGAAGTCGGCATGTCGGATGGCTCGCAGAAGAGTCTAAAGATCGATGAAGGCGTTACTTATACCGACAACGTTGTGCAGCACGTGCACGACGTCGGCGCGTGCTACTTCTCGCTGTGGAACTGGCACCGCATCCAGGCTGACCGCATTCTCAACTACTACCACCGGTTTCCTGACGCTCTGGATGGGCTGGCGTGTCAGATCGGCTATCGGGTGAGGCCGTCGTGGGTGTGGACGTACAACGAGGGCGGATATCCGGGATTGATTATCGGATTTGTGAACGACGGGATCGCCGCTGTGCCAGGCGTGTTGCGCGTTTCAGTACTGAACGAAGACGGAAAAGTGAATGTGAGCGGGAGCCTGGATGCAGGATATCCGCTGCCGGGAAAAGTGCGCCAGGCAAAGTTTCCGCTGCCGAAGGGCACGAATTGGAAGGGCTTGCGACTGAGGGCTGAAATCGAAGTAAAGGGGCGGAGGCATCCAGTGCGGTGGGCGTGCAAGCAGAAGTTGAATGAGGATGGCAGTTTGACGCTGCGTCCGACAGTTGGGCTGGGACAAGAAGATGAAACCGGCGGCGTGCCGCCGAACGGAGACTAGGTCCGATGAAACGAATGGCTTTAATCGCGTTGCTTGTTTTAGTTGCTTCGGGCTTGCTGGCGGCCCCAGATTTCGGGAAACAGAACTGGACAAACTATGTGCGCATTGGCGCCTACGGCCTGAGGGGCGGCGATGCCGATCAGATCGTGAAGCGGGCGCAAGAGAGCGATGTATTCGGGATCGAGGTCGATAACGACATTCCGGGGCGATATGAAAGTTTTGTGCATCCGGAAGAAAAGCTGAAGGCGATCCACGATGTGGCGGAAGCCGCGCACAAGGTTGGAAATCATGCGTTCGTCTATATCGCAGGAACCGAGTGCATTACGGCGCACGGCGACAAGGTTGAGCACACGATGGCGAAGGACCATCCGGATTGGCTACAGAAAAAGATCGACGGCACACCAGCGATTTTTGGCGGAGGTACTGCCTTCTGGATTCGCGCGGGGGACGAAGATGTGTGGGTGAGTCCTTTTGCGACGGAGTGGCGCAAGATTTATATGGAGCGCGTGCGCCAGATCGCTGCCACCGGAATCGATGGCATCTACATCGACATTCCTTACTGGATGACGCACTTCGACGGCTGGGAAGATACGTGGGCCAGCTTCGATGATTACACCGTGGCGGAGTTCAAGAAACAGACCGGGCTCGACGCGAAGCACGATGTCAAGATTGGAGACTTTTCTGACCACGCGTTTCGAAAGTGGGTGGACTTCCGGATTCAGACGTTCACCGATTTTCTGCATGAAATTGACACGAACGCAAAATCGGTGAACCCGGAGATCAAAACGATTCCTGAGATTTATCCGGGGATTGAGTCGGAAGCTGTGCGCGTGGGCGCTGATGTTTACAGCCTATATAGCGTGGTAGACGCGATCGCGCACGAATACGAATTCGGCAATGGCGATCACATGGCATCGGCGCGGTCGCCGCTGGACTGGTTCCGCTATCAGGTTGGCATGCACTCCTTTCGCGCATTCGCGCAGGGAAAGGCGACGTGGATTCTGAACTATTCGTGGGACGGCGACAAGAAACTTACTCCGCCGGAACCGATGATGAACCTGGCGATGTCCCAGATCATGGACGGCGCGAACTTCTGGGATGCTCCTGGGCACTCGATGGCCGGGTCGAATGATCTGCCGACCCGGAAAAAGATTTTTGAGTGGATGGCGGCGCACGAGAAGACGTTTTACTTGCCGCGTACGCCGGTAGACCCTATCGGGGTTTATTTTTCTCCGGAGACGCGGAATTACTATGCCGCCAAATTTATCGATTCGTATCGCGGCGTTCTGGTTCTCCTAATGCAGAAGCATCTTTCCTTTCAGATTGTCACTCCGCGGACGCTGGCTGAGTTCCGCGGGCAGACCCTGGTGCTGCCGGACATCCGCATGCTGAACGACACCGAGAAAAAGTGGATGAAGGATTTCGTTGCGGGCGGCAAGAGGTTGGTGATCAACGGAACGGATGTGGCGGATGTGGGTGAGTCTACAAACACCGTGCGGTTCAAGGATGATCCGGGGAAGACTTATAACGATGCGCTTGTGAAAGATTTTGAGCATGCTTTGCCGGATTCGCAGCGCGAGTTTCTGGGCGGCCTGCGTGGGGGCGACACGGTACATATTCAGGCATCGCCGCACGTGGCTACGTCTGTGTCGCAGACGCCTGACGGACACGTGAACGTGTTCTTCGCGAACTTTGACGGGCTGAAGGGCGGAGTGAATCCACTACAGACGCCACAAAGAGGAGTGCAGGTTACGGTTGTGTCGAAATCGGATTTGAAGGGATCGTTCTTGCCGTTTCTTGGGGATGTGCAGGCCGTGCAGGGCGCGCGGCGCGGGGACTCGGTCACGTTCACGCTACCAACGATTACGAAGGGTGCTGTGTTCTGGTACGAGCAGTGATGCTGAGTTCGCGAGAAGTACTACATCGTTTTGAAGCATCGGAGTTGCAAATGGTTCTTCTTACGCCCCTTTGGGGCTGACCGTCACTCCTCTGCTCCCACGGCTTGCGCCGTGGGCTGCATTCTTTCGCCGCTTCGCGGCTGTGGACGCTGCGGCATCCAGAGTGAAATAGTGCGCGATTGCCGCTCCCTGAACGATGAGTCAATGTTCCCAGGCCTTCGATCGTTCGACCGCTTCGTTCCAGCGGTTGCGCAAGGATTGTGCCTGCTGCGGCGGCATCTTCGGATGGAAGCGACGTTCGCGGCCAGCCGACTTGTTAAGTTCTCGCGGCCAGAAGCCAATGGCAATTCCCGCCAAGTAGGCTGCCCCCAACGCAGTCGTTTCGGTGACCGCCGGGCGCACCACCGGCACTCCTAGAATGTCGGCCTGAAATTGCATCAAGCTGTCGTTTGCCGCTGCGCCGCCGTCCACGCGCAGTTCCTTGACTGGATCGCCGGAGTCGCGGCGCATGGCATCGAGCAAGTCAGCGACTTGGTAAGCGATGCTCTCCACCGCGGCGCGCGCAAGATGTCCAGCGGACGTACCACGAGTCAGGCCGAAGATCGAGCCGCGAGCATAGGAATCCCAATGCGGCGCACCAAGGCCCACAAACGCCGGAACGAGATAGACTCCGCCATTGTCAGGAACGGACTTCGCCAGCGCTTCCACTTCTTGTGAGTTGCGAATCAACCCCAAGCCATCGCGCAGCCACTGCACGACCGCGCCTCCGATGAAGACGCTGCCTTCGAGCGCATACTCGGTGAGGTCGCCGATTTTCCACGCGACAGTCGTTACGAGTCGATTCGACGAAGGGACAGCTCGTGTGCCGGTGTTCTGCAGCATGAAGCATCCTGTGCCATAAGTGTTTTTCGTCATCCCGGGTGTATGGCAGCGCTGGCCGAAGAGCGCGGCTTGCTGGTCTCCGGCAATTCCGGCGATTGGAATTCTGTCAAGACCTTTCACTCCACTCACTTCTGCATATTGTTCGCTCGATGAGCGAACCTCCGGCATCATCGCAGCGGGAATTTGCAGCAGGTCGAGCAATTCGTGATCCCAGGCGCCAGTGTGGATGTTGAAGACCATCGTGCGCGAGGCATTGCTGACGTCGGTGACGTGAACTTTGCCCTGCGAGAGCTTCGACACGAGCCAGGTGTCGACCGTGCCGAAAGCGAGCTTGCCATTTTCGGCCAAGGCGCGTGCGCCAGAGACGTTATCGAGAATCCATGCGATTTTCGTGCCAGAAAAATATGAGTCGATCAGCAAACCAGTTCGCTGCTGGACCAGCGGGCCGTGGCCTTCGCTGCGCAGGCGCTCGCAAAAATCGGCGGTGCGGCGGTCTTGCCAGACGATGGCGTTGTGAATGGGCTCTCCGGTGTCGCGATTCCACACGATGGAGGTCTCGCGCTGATTGGTGATGCCCATGGCCGCGATGTCTGCGGGTTTGACTCCCGCCTTGGCTATCGTTTCGAGCGCGACCGCGATTTGTGACGATGCAATGTGCTCTGGATTGTGCTCGACCCATCCGGGCTGCGGAAAAATCTGGGCGTATTCCTGTTGCGCTACGGCGCGAACGGAGCCTTCCTGATCGAACAAAAGCGCTCGTGAGCTGGTTGTGCCTTGGTCGAGCGCCAGGACGTATTTCATCATTCCTCCCGAGGATGATTTCGTCGTAAACAGGCTTTGCAGGCAAGATTTCTATGACGGTTTTAGAAACCGGCGAATCCCGAAGTCGTAGAGCGCCGCCCCCGCGAGGCCACCGAGGAGCGGTGCGACAACCGGAATCCACCAGACGCGGCTGCCGTCAGTCAGTCCGTTGTTCTGAAACCCCGCAACGGCGGTGAAGAGGCGAGGACCGAAGTCACGCGCGGGATTGATCGCGTATCCATGCATGCCGCCGAAGCTCATGCCGATGGCGACGACGACCAGACCGACGAGTACCGGCGTGAGATTCGCCCCCGGCGGTGTGTTGAACTCGTCGGTGATCGCAAAGATAAGAAGTACCAACAGGCCAGTACCGATAAATTGATCGAGAAACCCGGCCTGCGGCAGTCCCGGAAAAGCGGGAAACGTCGTGAAAACACCGGACGTGTGATCGAGTTGGGGATCGACCTGAAGAAATGCCGGGTGATAGTTCCAAAACACGAGCGCGGCCGCCAGAAATGCTCCCGCCGTCTGCGCGATTGAATAGGGAAGAACCTTGCCCCAGGGAAACTTCCGGAAGACCGCGAGGGCCAGCGTCACTGCAGGATTAAGATGCGCGCCGGAGATTTTTCCGGCGATGTAGATTCCCATCGTTACCGCAAGGCCCCAGCCAAGCGTGATGTTGGTAAAGCCTCCGTGGATGGTTTCCCCCGGATTTCTGGTAGGGAACAGCAGCACCATCGCCACCACGCCGGTGCCGAAGAGAATCAAAACGAATGTGCCAAGGAACTCGGAAATGAGTTCCGCGGGCAGAGTTGGTTTCCGAGTCATTTCTTCTTCCGTAGACTTCGCGACCGCGAAGTAGTCTAGCAAGAAGCGGCGGTTCGTGCTGCTTCCTTCGTCGCGCGCGCAAATGTCCCCTAAGCAAGTGCCGATGGGGCGGCCGTCGCAGTCGGCCCCATCGCTCACGCCTCGTTCCACGAAAGTACAAACTAAGGTGAATTACCTCTTGACATCCAGGGCTGCCACCGTAAGATAGAAAATATTTATTCAAAATAGTGAATAGTTATTCATCGTGAATAAAACATTGCGCCAGCGGGCGGTACTCGATGTGCTGAAGCACGGGTCCGTCGACAACCAGGAAGATCTTCAGCGGCAATTGCGGCGGCGCGGCTTCAAAGTCGGCCAGGCCACACTTTCGCGCGACATCCGCGACTTGAATTTGAGCAAGACTTCGCATGGATACTCGCTCCCGCAAGGAGAAAACGGGACAGGGATTGCTCTCCCTCCGGTCTCGCGGCTTGTACGTGAATTCGTGCTCGACATCCGCTCCGCGCAGAACCTCCTGGTGATCAAGACGATCGTCGGCAGCGCTCAACCGGTGGCGGCGGCGCTCGACGAAACCGATTGGGACGAAGTCGTCGGCACGATTGCGGGCGACGACACCATTCTTATTGTGTGTCCGGACCGAGAGCAGGCCCGGACGCTCGCTGGCCGAATCGAGGAAATGCTGGGCTGATGGGCGGGAAACTCAATACAGCTGTACTGGGCACGACGGGATATTCCGGATTCGAGTTGACGCGAATTTTGCTGCGGCATCCGCGGCTGGAGAAGCCGATGCTGCTGCGGCGCTCGGCGGATAACGGGAACCCGGCAGACCTCGCAGATATATTCCCCGCTTTGTCGGGGAATGGAGGTTACCCGCTGGAGCCGTTGTCATGGCCGTCGCTCAAGCGACACGGGGTTCGATTGCTGTTCTTGGCGACGCCACATGAAGTCTCGCGCTCGCTTGTGCCCGAAGCTATGGCGCAAGGGTTACGTGTCATCGACCTGAGCGGGGCGTGGCGTTTGAAGCAGGAGCGGCATCGCGCGATTTACGGGTTCGAAGATTCCGACTCTGCTGCCGCCGCGAAACTGACCGACAGCGCTGTGTACGGATTGCCAGAGTTGAACGCAGATCGAATCGCGGGCGCGGAGTTGGTGGCCAACCCCGGATGCTATGCGACCTCGGTGATTCTGGCTCTCGCGCCGTTGCTGAAAGCCGGACTGGTTGACCGGGATCGCGGCATTGTTTCCGATTCGAAGTCAGGCGTATCGGGTGCGGGCAAAGAACCGACGCCGAAAACGCATTTCGTTTCGGTTGCCGACAATGTGTCAGCATATGCGGTTTTCAATCACCGGCACATGGGAGAGATGGTCGAACAACTTGGCCTGGGCGCGGACGAACTGACGTTTACTCCGCACCTGTTGCCGATCCCGCGCGGGATTCTCTCCACGATTTATGTCCATTTGAATCGCAGAATGACTTCAACGGAAGTCGAATTATGCTTCCGCAATGTTTATTCGGGTAAACGCTGGGTACGCGTATTTCAGACGCCAAAGCTGCCGCAGGTGCAATTCTCAATGCACACGAATTACTGCGACCTCGGCTTTGCCTTGGCCGAGGACGGACGCCGGTTGGTGCTGATCTCGTGCATCGACAACCTACTGAAAGGCGCGGCAGGGCAGGCGGTTCAGAACATGAACTTGATGTACGGATGGAGCGAGGAAGAGGGTCTGCTATGACGATCGTGGTCAAAATCGGAGGCGCCGCGCTGGAAGATGCGGTCACGTTGCGCAAGTGCGCGCGCGCGATCGCGGAACTGGCGCAGGATGGGCATCGGGTGGCGGTCGTTCATGGAGGTGGCACCGCGCTGACACGGGTTTTGAAACAGCTTGGAAAGCAAAGCGAGTTTATCGGCGGCTTGCGCGTGACCGATGCCGAAACCCGCGACGTCGCGCTAATGGTGCTGGGCGGCATGGTCAATAAGAAAGTGGTAGCGGCGATTCAGGCCGCTGGTATGCCTGCTGTGGGATTCTGCGGTGGCGACGGCATGACGTTCCGCGCGCGGCGGAAGCATATGCAAGGCAACGATCTGGGATTCGTCGGTGAAATTTGCTTCGCCGAGCCATGCTGGATCGAAGCGCTCTGGCAGCAGGGTGGAATTCCGGTGCTGGCGTCGCTGGCCCTCGGTGCCGACGGCGAATATTACAACGTGAATGCCGACGAGATGGCCGCTGCCTGTGCATCTGCGTGCCATGCCAATGCGCTGATCTTCCTGACCGACGTGGCCGGGGTGAAAGACGCGGAAGGCGTTGTCATTCCGTGGCTGAATACGAAACAGGCGCAGGACCTTGCTGCTGGATCGGTGATCAGCGGAGGAATGCTGCCGAAGCTGGCGGCATGCACCCAGGCATTGAAGCAAGGAGTGGGGCGTGTACGGATTTTGCCTGCCGCCGAGGCGGAGGCACTGCCACAGTTTTATCTGACCAAGCTGAATTGTGGGACCGAAGTGACATGCGCTGCAAGGGAGCGCTGATTTCGAGAGGGAGTGACCGTTGAACAGTCCATTGCAAAGCAGAACACCGGTGCCGGAAACATTTCCGGGAATCTTCTGGTGTCCAGATCTGGTTTCGACGCGCGACCTGGGGCCGCAGGGAGTCCGGGCCGTGCTGCATCTCACGGAGTTGATGAAGTCGCGCCCGTCGGTGTTTCAGCGTTCGCTCGCTGGAAAACAGATGGTGATGTTTTTCGAAAAGCCGTCGCTCCGTACGCGCCTGACGTTCGAGGCGGGCATGACAAGCCTCGGAGGCACCGCGATGTTCGTCGACCAGTCGCAAAGCCGGCTGGATGCGCGCGAAAAGCTGAGTGACATCGCGCACAACCTTGAGCGCTGGGTTGACGTGATCGTGCTTCGCACCTTTGCGCAGGAAACGATCGAAGGCATGGCGCGCTATGCGTCCGTGCCCGTCATCAACGCACTGAGCGACCTTGAGCATCCATGCCAGGCCCTGGCTGACTACTTCACATTGCAAGAGCGTTTCGGCGACGTAAAAAATATCTCACTGGCCTATGTCGGCGACGGAAACAACGTCGCGCACTCACTGCTGCTGACCTGCGCGTGCCTCGGATCGTCGATTCGCGTCGCCACGCCTAAGGGCTATGTGTGCAATCCGCAGATTGTAGCTGACGCGAAGAAGATCGCGAAGCATACTGGCGCGCAGTTGGAATTCTTCACCGATCCTCATGCCGCAGTTGTAGGCGCCGACGCAGTTTACACCGACGCATGGGCGAGCATGGGGCAGGAGCACGAGTCGTCCAAGCGTGCAGAGATTTTCCAGCCGTATCAGGTGAACTCTGCATTAATGGCGGAAGCAGCTTCCCGCGCGATATTCATGCACTGCCTGCCGGCCCATCGCGGTGAAGAAGTGACCGACGAGATTATGGACGGCGAACAATCCATCATCTTCGAGCAGGCGGAAAATCGTCTGCACGTGCAGAAATCCATTCTCTATTTATTGCTGGGCGGCAGTGTGCGGCTGCCCGTAAGGAGCGCTCATGCCTGAGAAAGTAGTACTTGCATATTCCGGCGGACTCGACACGTCCATCATCATTCCGTGGCTGAAAGAAAACTATTCCTACGACGTGATCGCGATGGTCGGCGATGTCGGACAGGGAGACGACATCGAGGCCGTCGTCGATAAAGCTTACAAGACCGGCGCGAGCAAGGTGATCGTCGAAGACCTGCGCGAGGAATTCCTGACCGGATATGTGTTTCCAGCATTGAAGGCCGGGGCTGTGTACGAGCATAAATATCTGCTCGGAACTTCGCTCGCCCGTCCGGTGATTGCGAAACATCAGGTCGAAGTTGCGTTGCGCGAAGGCGCAACCGCTGTAGCTCACGGATGCACCGGCAAAGGCAACGACCAGGTGCGGTTTGAACTGACCTACCAGGCACTGGCGCCCGAGTTGAAGATCATCGCTCCGTGGCGCGAGTGGACGCTGAAGTCACGTGAAGACTGCCTCGACTATGCGGAAGCCCACGGCATTTCTGTGGCGCAGAGCCGCGAGAAGATTCACAGCCGTGACCGCAATCTGTGGCATATCAGCCACGAGGGTGGCGAGTTAGAAGATGCAGGCAATGCGCCTCTGCCGACAACCTGGCAGATTACGCGGTCACCGCAGGAAGCACCTGACAAAGAAGAGAAAGTCAGCATCGGCTTCGCACAGGGAGTTCCAACGTCGGTGAACAGCACGGAGATGGATCCTGTGTCATTGGTCGAATTGCTGAATGAAATCGGCGCGCGCAATGCTGTGGGCCGCGTTGATCTGGTCGAAAATCGTTTTGTCGGTATTAAGTCTCGTGGATGCTACGAAACTCCTGGCGGAACATTGCTGATCGCCGCACATCGCGAACTCGAAGCGCTCTGCCTGGAGCGCGACGTCGCCCACTTCAAGCAGCACATCGGATTGAAGTACGCCGAACTCGTTTACTTTGGCTTGTGGTTCACGCCACTGCGCGAGGCGCTCGACGCATTCGTTGAGAAAACGCAATCCGAGATGACCGGCACAGTCACCTTGTCGCTCTACAAAGGGAATGTTTCAGTTATAAGCCGCGAGTCGGAGCACTCGCTCTATCGTACGGACCTTTCTTCGTTCACTATGGGCGACAGCTACGACCAAAAAGATGCGGCGGGATTCATCCGCATTCTGGGTTTGCCATCGCGTTCGCGCGCGCTTAAGAATCCTGTCCGCGAAGAGGTTGAACGATGAAGATGTGGTCAGGACGGTTCCGGCAACCGCTGGACCCGGAGTTCGAGCGCTGGCAGCGTTCGTTTGATTTCGACAAGCGGCTGCTGCGGTACGAACTTGCGGCCAGTGGAGCGCATGCGGGCGCGCTGAAGAACGCGGGCGTGCTGTCGGCCGATGAACTGATCAGCATTCTTCAAGGGCTGGAGCAGATTGGCCAGAAGGCCGCGGCTTCTCCTTCGTTTCTTGAAGATGAACAAGCGGAAGACGTGCATCACTTCGTCGAAAAGCAGCTCGTCTTGTTGATTGGCGAGACCGGCTACAGGCTCCACAGCGGGCGCAGCCGCAATGAGCAGATTGTGACTGATCTGCGGCTCTTTGTTCGGGCCGCGATCGATCAGTTGCGCCAGGAACTGCGCGAGCTTTGCGGAGTAATCGTCGAACATGCCGAACAGTGCGGCGACGCGGCGATGCCGGCGTACACACATTTGCAACGCGCTGAGCCAGTTTTGGTTGGGCATTGGCTGCTGGCCTATGTCGAGATGTTTGTCCGCGACGCGTCCCGGCTCGCCGATTGCCGCAAAAGAGTAAACGTCTGCCCATTGGGATCGGGCGCGGTGGCTGGCGCGACGCTGCCGCTCGACCGCGCACTCATGGCTGACAATCTCGGCTTCGAAGGATCAACCGCCAACAGCATCGACGCAACCAGTGACCGTGATTTCGCAATCGAATTCGTAAATGCCCTTTCGCTGCTGGCCGCACATCTAAGCCGGTGGGCGGAGGAGATGATTCTCTTCTCGACGCAGGAGTACGGATTCCTGGCCTTGCCCGAGCCTTATTCGACCGGTAGCAGCGCGATGCCACAGAAGAAGAATCCGGACCTGCTGGAACTAGTCCGCGGCAAGTGTGGGCGTGTGATTGGAAATGCAATTGCCTTAATGGTCACGGTGAAGGGGCTTCCCCTCGCCTACAACAAAGACCTACAGGAAACCCAAGAGCCGCTATTTCATTGCGCTGAAACGCTTCTCCAAATGCTGCCGCTGGTGACAGGATGGATGAAGACTGTCGAGTTTCATCTCGACGTCATGCAGCAGGCAGCGCAATCGGGATTCATGAATGCCTGGGCTGCGGCGACATACCTGGTCAAACGCGGCATTCCGTCGCGGTTGGCGCATGAATCTATCGGCAAGGCTGTAAAGCTATGTTTCGAACGGAATTGCGAGCTGCATGAATTGCCGTTGGATGAATTGCAAAAACTGAGTCCGGACTTTGGCGAAGACTTCTACGAATCACTCACACTGGCTTCGGTGCTTGCCCTGCACGATGTGGCCGGCGGAACTGCGCCGGCACGCGTACGGCAAGCGATTGGTATCGCCAGGAAGAAAATCGAAGGTCTTCGCGAGGAGATCCATGCGCACGCGTAAAGCCATCCTGCCCGATGCCGGGCACATTCACGAGCTCATCTGCGCCTATTCCGGCGACGGCACTCTTCTGCCGCGCACGCTGCCGGAGATTTGCGAAAATGTGCGGGACTTCGTCGTCATCGAAGATGAAGGAAAAATTATCGGTTGCGGTGCGTTGCATCTCTACGGCACGCACCTCGCCGAGATCCGCTCGATTACCGTTGCGCCGTGGGCTCAAGGCCGCGGCGGCGGTGGAAGACTTGTGAAGGCCTTGATGGCCGAAGCGAAACGGCATCGCGTGGACTGCATCTGCCTCTTCACTCGCAAGCCCGACTTTTTCGCGGGACAGGGATTCTCAGTCGCGCAGCGAGAAGATCTGCCGGACAAAATTCATAAGGATTGCCATGCCTGTCCACGGTTCCATTGCTGCGACGAAGTCGCAATGGTGCGCGGCAGTTTGCCGAAGTTCGCGATCTTGCCGGAACCGGCGAATTGGCTCGTCAAGTTGCAGGGATGGGAACCGGTTAGCGAGCAGAGCGGCCCAAGGTAATCTGCTGGGCGCCATCTTCGGCAGTGCATGGGTAGATTTGCGGCTCAATGCCGGTGGCCTTGTGGTAGCGTTCGGCAATCTGCTCGGCGAAACTGCCAGCGTCCTGCTCTCGCACCAGATTGATCGTGCAACCGCCAAAGCCGCCACCGGTCATGCGTCCCCCGATAAAACCGGGCAGGCCTTCCGCTGAGTCCACCATGATGTCGAGTTCGCGGCAACTCACCTCGTAAAGATCGCGCAGGCTCTGATGCGATTCGCGCATTAACATGCCGATGCGGGCCAGGTTACCCGCTGCCAGTGCCTGCGCTGCCTCGATCGTCCGCGCATTCTCGCGGATGACATGCGTGCAGCGTTTCGCAATCGTTGCAGGCAAGTCCTCCGCGTGTTCTTCCAGCATTTCTAGAGACACATCACGCAACGCGTGAATCGCTGAGTTCCATTTGGAGAATCGGCGGATGCCTTCCTCGCATTCTTCTCTGCGGCGGTTGTATTCGCCGGTGGCGAGATCGTGCTTTACCTTTGTATTGCACACCACGAGTTCGATGCCCGGAGGGATCGGCACCAACTTATAGTCGAGCGAGCGGCAGTCGAGAAAGAGTACGTGCCCTGCCTTTCCCATGCAAGAGACGAACTGGTCCATGATGCCGACGCGCGCGCCGACGAAGTCATTTTCCGCGCGCCGGCACATCTTTGCGATCTCGAGCAATGGCAGCTTCATGTTGCCCAGATCCAGTAACGCGAAAGCGGATGCGACCTCAATGGCCGCAGAAGAACTCAACCCCGCTCCAATCGGGACTTCACCGTAAACCAAAAGATTTGCGCCTGGAAGTTTGAGTCCTTGCCTTTGAAGGACAACCGCGACTCCCAGCACATAGTCGCACCACGACCCGGTGCGCTCTTGCGGAAGATGGTCGAGATCAAATTCCAGATCGCCCGGAAACTGCTCGGAGTGAATCGCAAGCTTACGGTCCGTCCGCGGTGCAATCGCCACATAGGTCGAAAACCCCACGGCCGCGGGCATGACGAAGCCTTCGTTGTAGTCGGTATGCTCGCCAATCAGGTTGACGCGGCCGGGAGCGCGGAACGTGCGAGGAGAATGCCTGAATCGCTGTTCGAACTTCTGCGCAATTGCCGGACTCGTCATCGGATACTTCTTACCTCAAAAGCACTTTGCTGTTGCATAAGCTTTACCCGCGAATCCCTGTGCAAAAGGGATCTCGTGGATTCAACACAAGCTCCGCCTGAGCGTTTACAAAAGCGGACCCTTTGATGCTGGGATAGATCTTGCCATCGCGCACGGAAACACTGCCTTCAAAAATGCTGCCGACAATACTTTGCTGCCGCCAAACCTGTCCCTCGCCGAGTTTGCCGTCGGCATATAGGCAGGCAAGTTTGGCGCTGGTGCCAGTCCCGCACGGAGAGCGGTCATAAGCTTTGCCGGGACACAGGACAAAATTCTTGCTGTCGGCCAATGGGTCATCCGCAGGCCCGAATAATTCCACATGATCAATTTCATGCCCATCAGCGCCGGTGATTCCTTGCCGAGCCAGCGCCTGGCGAATGGCCCACGTAAAACCTGTCAGTTGCTCAAGCTGGTTCAGCGACAGCTCCATTTTGTGGTCGCGGACGAGAAAAAACCAGTTTCCTCCCCACGCCACGTCGCCATAAACCTTGCCGTAGTTTGGAATATTAACCGCCACATTGGCTGCGAGGCGATAGCTCGCGATGTTATGGACAGTGACTTTCCCATCGGGGTGCAGAACGGTCGTCACCGTGCCGACGGGGGTTTCGATGCGGTGCTGCCCAGGCTCGATCCTGTTCAAGTAGGCGAGCGTGGCGACGAGGCCGATAGTGCCATGCCCGCACATTCCCAGGTAGCCGACATTATTAAAGAAGATCACGCCAGCCGCGCAAGTGCCGTCGGTCGGCTCGCAAAGCAGCGCCCCCACCATCACGTCGGAACCACGCGGCTCGTTCACAACTGCGGACCGGAAGCGGTCGTGCTCCAAACGAAAGCGCTGCAACCTCTCTTCCAGCGGGCCTTTGCCAAGATCAGGTGCTCCGCTGATGACGACGCGAGTTGGCTCGCCTCCCGTGTGGGAATCGACGACGCGCACTCGTTGATAGCTCTCCGGCATTTGGCTATGGTATTCGGCGCGGCCTTGCTCCCGCCGCGACTACGATCACGCTTCTGTTGATTGTACGAAACCCCGGGGTTTCCGCGAGAACACGAGTGATGGGGAGACAGCTCAGTGAAGATTCAGGTCCTGATAGTGGTTGAAAGTGGCTAGCGAAACCTGGTCTCCACCCGGCAGATAAAAACCGAACCTGCCCGCCGAATAATTAACCCCGGGCTGAGTCCAGCGGTCGAGAACTACCCAGCCGTCGCCCACTTTGATCTGATGAACGATCTCCGCCGTGGACACGTGAACCTGGAGAGTACGGAAACTTTTCTTGTCTCCCTTGTGCGGGATCTTGGCATCGCTTACCTTCTGCCCGTTTCGGACATCGGTCCGATAGAAGTTATTGTCGTCAATCTGGAAAAGATCGTAGTTGTTGGGGTCGGTATAGTTGACGACCCACTGCAAACGGTGTCCTTTCGTCAGCATGGCTGAGAAGACGAAGGTGCCGGAGGTCGGAGTTACACCGTAGAGGACATAGTCGCCGCCCTTTCGGGTGAAGGCGCCTTTGTCCTGCTTCCACGCAGAAGGATCCCAACGCGACATTCCATCGGGAGCGGGTATGTCAATCGTTCTCGACTGGCCGGCGGCAACTTCCAGCGGCGAAGTTCGAACAAAGCCATCCGCCGTCCGGACCGTGAGCGTATAGGTACCCGCTGGCAAGCTCAGGTCGCCGCCGCTCGTTGCCTTCACCGGAGAGTCGCCTGATCTGGTTAGTGTGACCTGAGCATCGACGGGAGAATATGTCATCTTAAGTTCGCCGGGAGCGGCTTCCAGCGCGACGTCAGCACTCGCCAGCGTAACGGGCGTCCCGACGGCGAAGTGCTTCTTAATCTGCTTCGGCTTGAAGCGATCGTTGCGAAGTTCGATAGTGTGATCGCCCGGTGTGATCGTGGAAGTATTCAGAGTTCCATCCTGCTGGATTGTGCCGACGTTAGACTGATCCACAAGAACAGTGGCTCCGGGAACTCCACCCTGAATGCTCAGCGTTGCGAGATGCGGCACGGGAAGCAAGCCAAAGACGACTCGGCCCTGTTGCCCTTTGCGGATGCGGATTTTCTGCTCCGGAAGATCCTGGAATCCGGCCTTGGAGACGCGAACTGTATATTCCTTCGGCTCAAGGTTGGCGATGCGCAACTGTCCACCCTTGGTCGGTTGGTCGAGAGCTTTTCCGTTGAGAAATACCTTCGTCTTGTCCTGCCCGGTGACGACGACCAGCGTGCCGACATTCTGTCCTGATTCCACGAAGAGATTGAGAATCGGCGCTGCTGTTACTTCGATGCCGAGCTTGTATTCCTCACCATCAAGGCTCACGCTGAGTTCGTGCGCGATTCCGGCTACGGAGAAGTCTATGCCTTCAATGGGAAGATCCACTGGGGGTTTGCCATCAATCCCGACCTTGGCTCCCGGCATACTGGCGTACAACTGGACGTGATCACCCATGCTGGCCACGAGCATGGCCAACATGCCTTTCGCAGTGAAGGGGGTCTTTACAATCGGCAAAGATCCCGCATTTGACTTCATCTCGATTTCAAAGCTGCCAGCCGAACTGTCGAACTTCAGCGTGTGGTCACCGGAGTCGAGTTTGTCGAGGCTCCACTGCGCGTCTTGCAGGTCAGCTGGCGGCTGGTTGTCGAAGGAAATTTTTCCCGAGGCAGTGTCCGAAGACAATTTTACGGATGGGAGTGACGGTTCAGCCTGCGCGACCGGCGCCGACGGCTGAACGGGCACTGGTTGCGGATTTGACACTACAGGCGCAGGTTTATTGCCGCTGCGCAAGGCGAACAGGATCGCAACGGCGACCACCACCGTCGCGCCTGCCCCAATCGCGATCTTTCGATTGCGAGCGCTCCATCGCGCCGGTTGCGAATTCTTTTGCAATGGCGGCCCGGGCTTGGCTACGGCTGCAGAGGCAGCGGATGCAGAGACGATCGGCACAAAGGCTGGCGGACCAATAGGCGGCTCCAGCGGCGCGGCGGCTTGAGACTGCGGTGTCTCGATCGTCGGTGTTGCGGCGAATGAAAGTGTTGCCGCCGATGTTTGCTGCGGGTTCGTCCCCTTGCCCGTGACTCCCGGAAGGTTCAGTTTTTGCAGCAGTCCATTGGCGCTTTTAAGCACTTCTTCGTCCTCGATATACTTGCCAGCCAATTCTCTCGCTCGCGCCTCGAGAGTCTGCCGCGTACCGGCGTCGCTGGCGGAGTCAGCTTCGGTATCGAGTCGGCGCAATTCTTCTAGGTCGCGCCGGCGCGTCTGCCGACGCTGTACGTGCAAATCGCGCTGAACGGCGTCGCGAATCTGAATCAGGCGCATCTCGCGCGGATACGACGACAATCCTTCTTCGACTCGCGACAGGGCCGCGTCCAGGTCGCCTGCGGTTTGCAGCTTGCGCGCCTGCGAGACAAAATCCCCAACATAAGTTTCGCGCTTCTGATCGAGAATCAAGGTGCGCAGCGTCTTCGCCATGGGATGCGAAGGATTCAGTTCGAAGGCCTCTCTCGCCAACCTCTCGGCTTCGTGCCAGTTACTCTCAACCAGAGACTGCGCATGCTCGACCAACGCATTTGCCAACACGGCACGCGCGATGGTGTCGTTCTCGTCGAGTTCGTACGCCTGGCGCAGCAGTACAATGCCTTCGCTGGCCTTCTGCTGGCCGCAAAGGTCTTGACCTTCGCCCATCAACTTCTGGGCCTGCGCCTTCCGCTCGATCCCTTGGTGCGCGTGCTTCTCCAGTTCGGCCAATTCATCGTCGTTGGGAAATTCCCTCACAGCGTCCTGAAGAATGTCGAACGCGCGCGCATAGTCGCTGGAGTGAATGCAGGTATCGATCTGCTCGATGAGGCGCGTCTTGGCTTCGATCCGGGACTGCTGGTCGCGCCGCTTTTGCAGCCTCTCAACTTCGAATTTGAGACCCGGGTACTGGCTATAGATGGTGCGCAGAATCTCCCAGTCGTTCAGCGCGTCGCTGAATGCGCCCTGCTCTTCGTGCAGATGGGCGCGGGCTACGATCGAATTGACCAGATCCAGTTTGTCCTGGACCAGGCGCAGGGCGCGCTCGAAGTGCTGTTCTCCGGGATGTTGATCGAGCGCCTCGCGCAGTACGCTCACGCGCTTGTCAAGATCGGGTTCGGCCTCTACCTGGCGATCAACCTGGGCAATGAGCGCCGAGAGTTCCTGACGCTGCTGCTCTTCAATGTCATAACGCAATGCCTGGAAAATCGCGTTCGTGGAATATTTCGCAAGATAGGCCTCGCACGTTATGAGGGCTTTCGAGAAATTGCGGTCCGCGAGCAGCTTGCGGGCCTCCGCGTACGCGGTGTTCATCGCGTCGTGCTCGGAGCGCACTTCGTTATAAAAACTCTGATAGCGTGCGCCGCTCTCGCGGTTTACCGAGTCCGGGGCTTTGCGGTCCAACTCAAGGACGATGCCCAGCTTGGCCAACGCGCTGCTGACGTCGCCCTTTTGCCAGGCATTCATCGCAGCCTGGTGGACCTGCTCTTTTTCGTTGCGAAGCTTCTTGTATTCCTGCTCCTGCCGGTCAACCTCCGACAGCAGCTGCAGCGCGCGCGCCTCTTTCGGCCGCAATTGCAGAACATTCTGCAAGGCCTCTCGGGCGTGAGGATACGCGTGATTGTCGATATGCTGCCGCGCCAGCTTGTACCAGTTTTCGATCTGCCGCTCGCTGCGCCGGTTTTCAATCTTGCTCTTCAACGCCAGCGCTGTCGCGTTGTCCGGCTCAATTTGTAGCGCTTCCTGCAACTTTTGCAGAGCCAGCGGATCTTCTTCTTCCTCGAAACGCGCGCGCGCGGTATCGAGCAGTTGCGCGAGCGTCTTGCGGCGAACCGTGCCATCGAGTTGTCGGCGAAGATTGCCGATCTCGGCGTCCATATGGCCTTCGGCTTCAAGTTCGCCGAGAATCTCCCCAGCGAATTGCAGATCTCCATCCGCCAAAGCTTTCGACGCGCGTTGCAGCCGCGGTCGCGTGCGCTCGGGATCAAAAATCTCGATGCTCTCATTGCGCAGCGCCTTGGCCAGCGTGTCTCCGAGTTCGCGCGCGCTTGAAAAGCGGTGCCACGCCTGCTTCGCCATGCCTTTGTGAACGACGCGGCTGACCAGCTGAGACACGGCCGAATTCACTTCCGAGGCCGGCGGCGGAATCTGATTGAGGATCGCTTCAACCACTTCGTCAGCGCGTGCGCGCTGAAATGGATGCCGTCCCGTAAGCGCCTCATAGCAAACCACGCTCAGAGAAAAAATATCCGAAGCGGGAGTCAAAGGCTTCAGTTGAATCTGCTCCGGAGACATATAAAGCAGCGTGCCTTTTTGGGCGCGCGTAGTGTGCGTGTCGGCCATGTGCGCAACGCCGAAGTCGATGATTTTGACCGAGTCATCTTCCATCACGAAGATGTTGCTCGGCTTCAAGTCGCGATGAACCAATCCGCGTTCGTGGGCCGCCTGCAGGCCGCGGCAGGTCTGGGAGATGATCTCAACCGTGCGCTCGACCGTCAGCCGATGGCTGGCTTTGCGGACGAAGTGCTCGAGCGTCGTGCCCGGCAGGAGCGGCATTACGAAATAAGGTTTCTTCTTGCCGTCTTCTTCGAATTCTCCGATGTCGAAAATCTCGACGATATTAGGATGGCTCATCCCGGCGAGCACATCGCATTCCTTGTAGAACAACTGAAGCGATGCCGGATCAGGAATATCGAGGATGGTCTTGAGCGCGACTTCGCGGCGCACGACCGTATCGTAAGCCCGATAGACCAGACCCATGCCGCCCTGGCCGAGGACCTGCCTCACCTCATAGCGGCCAGCGAGTTTTTTGGGCGAAACCGGGGACTCCATAGCGCACGCCTGGGACAAAACGGCGCAAGCATTCTAAATGATTTCGGCCCGAAATTTCGGAGGGATCACAGCGGCAAAGGGCACACGATCACTACCCGCCGCTGAGACATTGCAGGTTCTTGCAAACCTTGGCAGCCTTCCAGCAAATGAGCACCCAAAAGCGTCAGCTCACGCTGCGTTGCTGCTGGAGATCTCCATTTCGCAGAGTTTGACGACGTCCACGCGGTCAGTGGCTCCGACTTTCCTCAAGATATTGTGAACGTGGTTCTTGACTGTCTGTTCTGACAGATTGAGCTGGTTTGCGATCTCCTTATTAGTCAGCCGGGCCCGAAGCAGTTCGACCAGTTGTTGTTCGCGGCGACTCAGGCCCTGCTCCGCTCCCCAGGAAAAAGTTGAGGGAAGATTGGCCTGCTGTGTCACGCAGCGAAACAAAGCCATTGACAGGGCTGGGGGACAGACCGCCTCTCCCTCGGCCACGGCACGAATGGTCGCAGCCACCTCGGAGGCGCAGGCGTCTTTAAGGACATAGCCTACAACCCCTTCACGGACTGCCTTGAGGAAGGTCTTCTCGTCCAGCTCCATATCAACCATTACGATCCGAACTTCGGGAATCGAATCCAGGAGCGTGGAAATCAGGCTGGGAGTAGAAGGTGTAAATCCACTTGAGTCGAGCACAATGATGCTCGGAGATTTCGCTACGATTTCCTCAAGAACAAGCGGGGAGTAAGGGTTCGCGCCTACGACACGAATATTTTTCTTGCCCAGCAGGCGCACCAGCGCTTCGCGCAGGAGGCGATTTTCCGCAAGAAGGTAGACTTCGGTGATCCATCTAGAGCCCATACATATCTCTATCCCTTCATGTAGCGGTGGCTCCACTACGATCTCGAACGGTCGGAAATGGTAAACCGTTCATTCCCAACAAAAAGACATTGATTGAACTGTCCTGTGATTTTATCGTCTAGAACGCAACTTTCCCTTGAGGGTAGCAATTAGAACTCAATCCGCAACATAAAGTTGTTAACAAAATGTAAAGAAACGGAAAATCGTTTTAGGGCGCCGAGCCGGTTGCCATGAATTCAGCTCGTGCCAAAAAGTGTAACCTGACTCTTGGGTTAAGCGCACTTTAGATTCAACGCTACTGCGGATGCGTGCCAATTTGGAACTCCTTAAGAGACAAAATTTTACAGTGCCTGCTGGAGCCTGGGAATATCATCAATTGACAGGCGGCGGTGTCAGCCGCGGAAACGAATTTCCTTGATGATGGCAACAGGCAGGCACATTTTTCAGCGTCTGCTTTTAATTTTTCCCTTACTTCTAGCGGTTGGCTCGGCCGATGCCCAGAACCAACCTTCGCCACCCGCCGCCACCATTCATGGCGTCGTGAAGTCTGGCAACATGCCCATTCCAGGCGTGGCCGTTTCCGTTTCGGGCGAGGCCTCTTCACAGAAATTGTCTGCCTGGACCGGCGTTGACGGTTCTTATTCGGTTTCCGTACCCCCGGGAACCTATACCGTCAGCGTTCAGATGGTTGCATTTGCCAATGGCTCGCAGCAAATCACGGTGGATGCCATGCACACCGATGTAGTCGCCAACTTCGAACTGACTCTTCAGTCGCGCACGCAGCAAGCACCCCCTCTCACCCGCCGTCCCGCCGGGCCCGCCGGCAATCAGCGGGGATTCCAAACCCTTTCCGCCTTGCAAAACCTCGCTGGCCAGGATTCCAGCAACAACTCGATGAGCGATGTTGTCCCGTCCGGGATGCCGGTGCCGGGGATCGATCCGAATAGCGCGACTGAGTCAATTGCGATTTCAGGCAACAGTTCGAATCCGTTCAACTCGATGAGCGGCGACGAACTCCAGCAGCGCATATCCGACATGCGCGCCCAGGGCGGCGGATTTGGAACTCCCGGCGGCTTCGGCGGGCCGGGTGGTTTCGGCGGAGGCGGCCCAGGACGGCCGATGACCATCACCGGACGGCGCGGCTTCGACATTAATCATCCCCATGGGTCGTTCTATTACGGCATTGGCGACTCAGCGCTAAATGCCACGCCTTATGCCCTCGCCGGCGAGCCACCGACCAATCCGGAATACGCGCAAAACAGCTTTGGAGGCTCCATCGGCGGGCCGTTGAATATTCCAAAGATCTACCACGGCGGAGCCAAGACATTTTTTTTCGTCAATTACAACGGACATCGCGGAGAAAATCCGTTCGACCAGTTTTCGACAGTGCCGACCTTGCTCGAGCGGCAAGGAAATTTCTCTCAAACGACCTATACGTCTGGCCCGAGTGCCGGACGGACCGTGCAGATTTTCAATCCTGCCACGAATACTCCCTTCGCTAACAGCACGATTAGCCAAATCAATCCTGTGGCTCAAGGATTGCTCGCATATATTCCACTGCCGAACTTGACCCCGCCGCCGGGAAGCTTTCAGAATTTTCATTTCGTTACATCCGCCGACAACAGCAGCGACGATTTGAATGTCCGTGTGAATCACACGTTCGGTGCGGCGCCCGCGGGCGGGGGACGTCGCGGCGGCGGAGGCCGCAATGCTCCGCGCAATAATCTGACTCTGGGGATCCACTTTCACAGATCGAACTCGAGCATCACCAATCCATTCCCCACCGTCGGAGGCAGCACCAACGTCCGCAGCTTCGACGTTCCTATCAGCTATAGCCGGAGCATCGGCAAGCTGACCAACACGGTGCGCTTCGATTTCAATCGCAGCCGCACCCGTGCGCAGAATCTGTACGCGTTCAACAGCGACGTAGCGGGTGACCTCGGAATCAACGGCGTGTCGACTAATCCCTTCGACTGGGGGCTGCCGAACCTTTCCTTCTCCAATGTCACTAGCCTCACGGACACGAATCCGCAGTTGGTACGAAACCAGACCTACACCTTCACCGACAATGTGGTCTGGACACATGGCAAGCACACCTGGCGATGGGGCGGCGATTTCCGCCGCGTGCAATTGAATACCGAAACCAGCAGCAATGCGCGCGGTTCCTTTGTCTTCAGCGGCGCCAACACCTCCCAGATCGCCGGCGGAAACGCAGTCGATGGCACGGGATACGACTTCGCCGACTTCCTGCTCGGTCTTCCGCAGCAGACCTCCGTTCAATTCGGGGAAGACAGCTACCACTTTCACGGTAATTTCTGGGACGCCTATGTCCAGGATGAATGGAAAGTGCGCGGCAACCTCACGCTGAATCTCGGCGTACGGTATGAATATGTCTCGCCCCTGACGGAAGAAGACAACCGCATCGCGAATCTGGATCTTTCGCCGTCAGTGTTCAACCCCACGCTAGGGAACCCTGCCGTGGCCGAAGTGTTGCCGGGGCAAACTGCCCCTTACAGCGGAGGAATTCCCGATTCGCTGGTTCGTCCGGACCGCAACAACTTCGCTCCCCGCATCGGCTTCGCATGGAAGCCACTCTCGAAAACCGTTGTCCGCGGCGGGTACGGCATCAACTACAACACAGGCGCCTATCAGACGATCGTGCAGCAGCTTGCCTTTCAGCCTCCATTTTCGACGACGCAGACCAACATTCAGGCGACAACCGGCGAGCTTACTTTGCAAGACGGCTTTCCGAGCTCAAGCTCCGGCGGAATCACAAATAACTACGCGGTAAATCCGAACTATCGGCTCGGCTATGTGCAGATTCGCAATCTCGATATTCAGCAGCAGATTCGGCCGACACTCATGCTGAATATCGATTACACGGGCACCAAAGGCACGGACCTCGATATTCTTGAAGCGCCGAACCGGACAACTAGCGGCACGCTGATTCTGGGCGTGCAGCCATTTACTTATGAGAATTCCGTCGGCGATCTGGAGGCCAACGCAGGATCGGTGCGGCTGCGCAAGCGGCTATCCAGGGGATTTTCTCTCGGCGGCATCTACACCTACTCCAAATCGATCGACAATGCGTCTTCCATCGGCTCAGGAGCGACTTCGGCGATTGCGCGCTCCGGCATCGGTGGCGGCGGAACGGGCGCGGCGGGCAGTGGGGCGGTGGCAAGCAGCGGTGCGGCGAGCGTAGCGCAGAACCCACTCGATCTGGCTGCAGAGCGAGGACTTTCGAGCTTCGATCAGACTCACAAGTTCACGGCGGATTATTTATGGGAGCTGCCGTTTGGGCACGATCGCCGCTGGCTCACGGAGAACACGCCGATGCGCTGGTTCTTCGGGGACTGGCAATGGAGCGGCGATTGGACAATCACCTCCGGGCTTCCGTTTACGCCGCGATTGCTGAGCAGCCCGGAGGAAATTGCCCGCGGCACAAACGGCACGCTCCGCCCCGACGTAGTCCCAGGAGAATCCGTCAGCTTGTCGAATCGGTCCGTCGCGGAATGGTTCAACACTTCGGCGTTCGCATCGCCCGCCGGACCGTACGGCGATGCGCGGCGCAACAGCATCATCGGGCCTGGGAACCTGCTGTTCGACATGGCATTTACGAAAGTGATTCCTGTCAAGGAGTCGCGGCTGCTGGAGTTCCGGGCGCAGGCGACCAACATCTTTAATCATCCGAATTTCACAACGATTGACACAGTATTCGACTCCCCAACCTTTGGACGAGTCACAGGAGTTGGCGGCATGAGGCAGATCACACTCACGGCACGCTTTCGCTTTTGAGGACGAGTTATGCGATGTAGTCTGAACCAATTCGCGAAGCAGGCCCTTGCCATGATGGTGGCGTGCACCTTGTTGCTCGCCTCCGCGCCGGCGCAGCAGCAGGGCGATTACACATTCAAAGTGACGAGTGAACTGGTTCTGGTGAATGTAACCGTGCGCGACAAGAATGGAAATTTCGTCCAGGGCCTCAAGCCGGAAGACTTCACGATTCTCGAAGACAACAAGGCGCAAAAAGTTGTTTCCTTCGACATCGAGAACGTAGACGCAGTCGCGAACCAGAATGTCGCGCAGGCCGCCCCGCTTCCCGGTGCGCCCCAGCCCGCGGCGCCGCCAGAGACAAAGCCCACCGACGCCGCCAACCCGTTCAAAGACCACCGGCTCATCGTCCTCTTCTTCGATCTTTCCGCTATGGAGCCCGACGAGATCGATCGTGCGGTCACGTCGGCCCAAAAATACATTGACACGCAAATGGCCCCGGCTGACCTCGTCTCGATCGTTTCGTTGGGAAGTTCGCTGCTCGTGAACCAGGATTTCACCGCCGATCACGACCTACTCAAGAAGCAGCTTGCAGCCTTCAGTACCGGCGGTGGCCAGGGCTTCGAAGAAGGGACGACGGGCACAACCGAAGGCACGCCGGACACCGGCCAGCCGTTCACGGTTGATGACACGGAATACAACATCTTCAACACCGACCGGAGGCTCGAAGCGCTGCGCTCGGTCGCTGAGAAGCTTTCGTACCTGCAGCAGAAAAAATCGCTGATTTATTTCTCCAGCGGCATGGATCGCACTGGAATTGAGAACCAATCCGAGCTGCGCGCGGCCACCAACGCCGCCGTGCGTTCGAATCTCGCGATCTACACCATGGACCTGCGCGGCCTTCAGGCGCTCGTCGCCGGCGGCGAAGCGCAAAATGCCAGCCTGCGCGGCACCTCCGCATATTCCGGACAGTCTACGATCAACGCGTTGAATTCCAACTTCACGACACAGGAAACCCTCGTCACTCTCGCCAGCGACACCGGCGGCCGCGCCTTCCTCGACTCCAACGACTTCAGCCAGATATTCAAGGGAGTGCAGCAGGACACTTCCACGTACTATCTGCTCGGCTATCACAGCACGAACCCGTCAAAAGACGGCAAGTACCGGCGCATAACAGTGAAAGTGAACAGTCCGGGCGCGAAGCTCGACTACCGCCGCGGATACTACGCTCCGGCTGACTACCGCCACTCGACGAAAGACGATAAGGAACTGCAACTCGAGCAGGAACTGGCTTCCGAACTTCCGACAACCGATTTACCGCTTTACCTGGGCGACGGCTATTTCCGGCTGGAGACGAACAAGTTCTACATTCCGATTTCCCTTGTCGTGCCGGGATCGGAAATTCCTTTTACTCGCAGCAGCGACCGCGACAAGGCAACGCTCGACGTCATCGGTGTCGTACTCGACGGCGAAAAACACCCGGTAACGAAAATTCGCGACACGGTGAAGCTTGCCATCGACAGTTCTTCTGAAGTGAAGAAGAAGAACGTGCAATACGACACGGGCGTGAGTCTGCCTCCCGGCAAATATCAGCTCAAGTTTGTGGTTCGCGAGAATGAGACCGGCCGCATGGGCTCGTTCGAAACCGATCTCGAAGTCCCCGATCTCAAGACGCAGCCATTGAAAATGAGTTCGATCATTCTGGCGAGCCAGTTGCAGCCGACGAAGAAGAGTTCGTCGCCCAGCCCGCTGGTGCGCGACGGATCGGAAATCATTCCCAATATCACGCACGTCTTTTCGGCGTCACAGCATCTGCGCCTGTATTACGAGGTCTACGATCCGGGGGCTGCGCCTGCGGCACAGTCCGCAGGCGGTGCGCACGCCAAGCCCGGCATTCACCTGATGACCAATGTCGCCTTTTTCCGCGGTAAGGCGAAAGTCTTCGAAAGCTCGACTGTGGAACTGACCGAGTTGAACGCGCGGGACCGCAAAGCAGGAGTGTTCCAGCTCGATCTGCCGCTGGCTTCGCTGCAACCCGGTTTCTACACCTGCCAGGTCAATGTGATTGACGATGCCGCCGGGCATTTTCTGTTTCCACGGCTGGCGCTGCTGGTTCGGCCAGACATCGCTGCGAAACCCTGACCGTGGCGGTCAAAACCCTAAGCCACGAAGGACACGAAGTGTCACGAAGGAGCAATTGGTTTCCTTCGTGTTCCTTCGTGACCTTTGTGGTGGATGCTTTTCAACTGGGCCATTCCCAACCATGACGGAGAAGAGTGCCCGTGCCACTGATTGTGGCATCATAGCGGACGAGCAGGCCTCCCATGAAAGCTGCAATTCTCAGTTCTCCCCAGCCGATAGCCCAGCGTCCTCTTCAGATCGTTGACGTGGCCGATCCGCGCGTTCGTAATGGCCACGTGCTGTTGCGCGTGCGCGCATGCGGCGTCTGCCGGACAGATCTGCACATTGTTGAAGGAGAGCTGCCGCCGAAGCAATTGAGAATGATTCCCGGCCATCAGATCGTGGGCGAAGTCGTCGGAGGAGCAACCGCTGAAATCCCTCTCGGCTCGCGCGTGGGTGTGTCGTGGTTGGGCGGCACTGACGGCACCTGCCTTTATTGCAGGAAGGGCATGGAGAACCTTTGCGACGAGCCGACCTTTACCGGCTACAGCGTCGCCGGCGGATATGCCGAATATGCCTTTGCGCGCGCCGATTTCGTCTTTCCCCTGCCGGATGCGATTGACGATCTGCATGCTGCGCCGCTGCTGTGCGCAGGCATCATCGGATTTCGCAGCCTGCGCGTAGCCGGCGTCGAGCCGGGCGAACGCGTCGGACTGTTCGGCTTCGGAGCGTCGGCGCACCTGGCGATCGCCGTGCTTCAGGCATGGAAGTGCGAAGTGTATGTTTCGACCCGAGGGAAGTCGCATCGCGCGCTGGCGGAATCTCTGGGAGCGACGTGGGTTGGCACCGAAACCGACAAGCCTCCGGTGGAACTCGACCGCGCCGTGACCTTCGCTCCCAGCGGCGACGTGGTGGTCGCGGCGCTGGCCAGCCTGCGCAAGGGAGGCGTGGTGGCGATCAATGCGATCCATCTGGACCGCATCCCGCAGTTCGATTACGACACGCTGCTCTGGGGCGAGCGCCAACTGCGAAGCGTAGCCAACATGACCCGCGCCGACGCACGCGACTTCCTCGCGCTGGCCGCGCAGATTGGCTTGCAGCCTAAGATCACGGTTTTTCCTCTGGATCAGGCGAATGAGGCCCTGCTCGCCGTCAAAAACGACGCTGTAGATGGGGCTGCGGTGATTGTTCCTTAGTTTCTTTTACTTACAGCGGATTGTCGGAAACCTTACAAAGTGTTCCTTCAGGAACACTTTAACGTACTGGAATGTATGTACAACTATTGAGGGACGAAGATTCGGCAAATCTATCGAGAGGTGAGCTCAGCCTCAGGGTGGCAACGCCGCCTAACGAGTGTCCGCCTCCGGCCGGTTTCACGGGCAGGAAATTCCCATGCATTTAGCACCATCGTTCCCGCCCTTGCAAAAAACCAAGGACGAGGCACCTCTCATTGCGGGAAGAGAAAACTGAAACGGCGGCGCACCCGCCCATTCGCCGAATCGAGGAATGAAGATGCCAACTGTTGCAGTTCACCGCGTTACGCACCTTACTGGGATAGCCCCGCAGTTTCT
>DATAUY010000233.1:0-65845 GCA_036268025.1 Candidatus Sulfotelmatobacter sp.
GCCGACTATGGCGTCTGGGGAATAGGCCAGATTGAAGCCATCGACTACCAGACCGGAAAGGTTCGTTGGATCCACGATCTCGGAGACGAGGCGGGCTCCGGCGTCCTGACAACCGACTCAGGTCTAACTTTCACTGGCGACTCTCACGGAAATTTCTTGGTGCTGGACACGAACGACGGGAAGACACTCTGGCATGCGGGCTCCGGCGGGCAGATCGCGAGTTCTCCTCTCACCTATCAGCTCGACGGGCGGC
Organism: Candidatus Sulfotelmatobacter sp.; assembly: GCA_036268025.1. Classification (GTDB taxonomy): domain Bacteria; phylum Acidobacteriota; class Terriglobia; order Terriglobales; family Acidobacteriaceae; genus Sulfotelmatobacter. Next base: position 254 of record DATAUY010000233.1, read on the forward strand.
AATACGTGCTTACGAGCAGTGGCAGCGTGATGTTCGCCTGGGCATTGCCGGAATAGTCATCGGCCTGAAACTGCCATCGGATTTGTCATTCCGACACGGAGTGGAGGAACCTGCTTCTTCCAGACAACGCGATAGTGCGGCGGGAATTGTTATTGCGTGCTGCGCGGTCTCACATTCTGATTCAACCGAAAGAAATTCTCTGGATCGTACTTCGTCTTCACAGCAACCATCCGCTCCCAACGCGTGCGATAAGCTTCCAGCACTCGGTCCTGCTCATCGCCGCTCATGAAATTTACATAGACGCCGGGTTTCATCGCTGGACGCAATTTGCTGAACAGTCCACGCACCCATCCAACATTGTCCGCGTCGCAATTTGGGTCATCCCAATTCGCCAACAAATTCATGATGAACGGTGCGCTGCGGTCGCCAAAAGCAGTCTCGTCCGCCCCAACCTGTCCCGCTGCGCCGCCGAGATAGGCAAACTCAATCTGCGTTTCCGCCGAGGGAATCGTTGCTATGGCATCCAACAACAGATCAATCGTGCCGTCATCGAGGTAAGTGAAATATCCAGACTTTGTGTAGTAGCGCCGTCCATGCGGGAAATCGGAATCGGCCATCGTTTGCAGATCAAGAAACGGCATGATTCGGCGGTTCACGGTGTCCGTCCGGCACATGGAAAGTGCGTGTTGCAAATAGGGGTATCCGGCGTCGGGGTCTCCCGTCCAGATCAAAGAAGTGCCCGCCACCGGCTTGCCGCGAAGATCCTCCGGCACCTTTCTCGTGTTAGACGCGAGCCGCAAATCGATGTTCCACTTCAAGTCAAACGGAGCATCGTCCATGAAGTCGCGCCAGAACTCAAGTAGTCGCCGGATGTCGTCTTGAGGCGTCAGGCCCTCGGCCAGCACAATCGATGTCAGCGGATGCAGTCTCACCTCAAACTCCGTCACGACCCCAAAATTTCCACCGCCCCCGCGCAGGGCCCAATACAAATCAGGATGGTTATGCGAATCTCCGCGCACGACAGAACCGTCAGCTGTGACAAGCGTAAATCCCGCAACGTTGTCGCATGACAATCCGAATCGTCGCGTGAGCCAACCGGTACCGCCGCCAAGAACGAGCCCGGATGCTCCGGTATGCGACACTACGCCAGAAGGGAAGATCAATCCTTCCTTTTGTGTTGCTGTATCAATTGATCCCAACAAACAACCGCCTTCAAATTTCGCGCGGCATGCTTCTCCATTTACCGAAACTCGCCGCATCCGCGATAAATCAATGACCAGGCCACCATCGCAGGTGCTAAAGCCGGCAAGGCTGTGCCCTCCACACCGAACTGCGGTCAAGAGTCTAGCCTCGCATGCGGTCCGAACCGCGCTCTGTACATCTTCCACATCCGCGCAGCGTGCGATCAGTCCCGGACGTTTGGCGACCATGCCATTCCAAATTGTCCGCGCGTCTTCGAATCCTTCATCCCCGGCACGCAACAGTTCGCCTTTAAAGTTCTTACGGAGTGAAGCGTGAACCTCGTCGACGATTGCCGCCATCCGTCCTTAAGCCTTTCGTTGCCGGGCCCGAAGATACAGTAGTGAAATCAGTCCGAGAAAACCGCAGAACACCGGCACCGACCATTCCAGTCCATCTACAAAGAAGGTAGTGATTGAGATAGCGAGTAGAATTGCGATTCCAGCGAGCGTGAAGAATGGATGCGCGCGCAAGCGCATCGGCAAACTGATCAGCCGATCAGTGCTGATCGTCCGGCGAAACCTGAGGTGTGTGCATAAGATCACCAACCAGACGAAAAACATGCCTGCCACAGCGCTTCCGTAAAGCTTGAGGAATGCATTCTTGGGGGCAAAGATGGCCAGCACAATGGCAGCGATGATCCCGGCGGTGGAGGCAAGCAGCGCGCGATGCGGTACGCCATTGCTGCTCACCTTGCCCATCCAGGCTGGCGCATAGCTTTCATTGCCCAGCGAAAAAAGCATCCGCGTCGAAAGATAAAGATTTGTATTTACGCTGGATAGCGCCGCCGTTAACACAACGAAATTCATGATCGCTGCAGCAAACGGAATGTGCGCAGCTGCGAAAGCCGTCACGAAAGGGCTACCGGAAAGCCCGGAAGCGTCGCCCGCCTGCACCCATGGCACCATCGCTACCATGATCGTGATTGCCAATACGTAGAACAGGATCAGTCGCCAGACAATGTTGCGCATCGCGTGCGGGATCGTCACCTCGGGCCGCTCAGCTTCTCCTGCCGTCACCGCAATGACCTCCACTCCCATATAGCTCGTGATGGTGATTGTGAGTGAAAGCCAAACCCCTTTCCAGCCTGAAGGAAGAAAGCCTCCGTGCTGCGTCAGGTTGATATAGCCGGTCATACCGCGCGAGCCGTCGCCGAAAATCAAAGCCAGCCCGACAATGATGAACAGAATGATCGCCGCGACCTTGATCATGGCGAACCAATACTCAAACTCTCCCAAGCGGTTTACCTGCATCGAATTGAGAGCAATCAGAGCTGCCGATACGGTGACGACCCAAATCCACTGCGGCACATGAGGAAACCAAAATGAAATGTAGATTCCAGCCGCGGTCACTTCCGCGCCGATTGCGATGATCTGCGCAGCTCCATACGTCGCGCGGACCGTAAAACCTGCCCATGGACTGAGATATTTCTCCGCGTACACGCCGAACGCCCCGGCCTCCGGATGCACGACTGCCATCTCCGCCAACGTGTACGACATGATCAGCGCGATGCCCGCGCCCAGTAGATACGAAAGGATGACCGCAGGGCCCGCGAGGCGGATGGTCACTCTGCTTCCGAGAAAGAGCCCCACGCCGATGGCGCCGCCAATGGCCATCATTGTGAGTTGCCGTTGGCTCAAGCGGCGCTGAAGGCCAACGCCAGCCGGAGTCCCCGACATTTGATCGGGAAGGGAAGTGTCAACCTCGGCGTTCAGGTCAGTCATGACTGTCACCACGAGCGAAAGTCATGACTGCTTGATTTCAGCCAGAGCGTTTCCAAACTGACGCACTTCCTCCAATGTGTTGTAGTGGACCAGGGACGCCCGCACCACGCCGGTCTCTTGTGCAAGCCCAAAACGCTTCATCAGTCGCGGCGTGTACATGTGCCCGTCGCGTATGCCGATGTTTCGGTCCGACAGTTCCGTGCAAACCTTGGCAGGCGCAACCTGCGGCAAGTTGAAGCAGAGCGTGGGCACGCGCTCGTGAATTCGAGTGTCGTCGGAAATGCCATAGATCACCGCGTTGTTCTCACGCAATACATGAAGCATCTCGAGCGAAAGAGCTTCTTCATACCTTCGGATGGAATTGAGCGCGTGTTGCAAAGCGTCGCGTCTCGGCGCTTCGACCGCGGCGCCCAACCTTCGTCCCAGTTTTTCCAGATAACTGATGGCCGCATCCATCCCGGCCACATTTTCGTAAATAAATGTGCCGGCTTCGATCTTCCCTGGTGGCTCATCGGGAATGAAGTCTTCACGGAATGTCGGCAGCGCCTGCAGCAACTCGCGGCGTCCCCAAAGAAAACCCATGTGCGGAGCGAAGATCTTGTATCCCGAACAGACGAGATAATCGCAGTCAAATGCCTGCACATCAATCGATCCATGCGGCCCGAAATGCACGGCATCAAGGAAGATTTCCGCTCCCGCGGCATGCGCAACTTTCGCCGCTGCTGTTACGTCAACGATTGATCCAAGCGCATTCGAAGTCAAAGTGCACGCTACCAGTCGCGTCTTCGGTCCGACGAGGGCTACAAGGTCATCAGGATGCAGATTCCCATCGTCACGCATCTTCCACCAGACAAACCTGGCGCCAAATCGCTCCAGAACCAGCCAGGTGGCGACGTTGGCCTCATGGTCCATGTCAGTGACGACGATCTCATTCCGGTTGCCGAGCGTCTGCCCGATTGCCAGGCTGACCAGACGAATAAACGACGTCGCATTCATCCCAAACGCAATTTCACTTGCATCGCGCGCATTCACCAAATCAGCCACGCTCTCCCGGGCCCGGGCAATCGTTTCGTCCACTGCGCGGCTTCTGGCATAGCGTCCGCCGCGCTGCACATTGTGATCGAGCAAGTGGTGGTTGACGGCGTCGAGCACCATTTGGGGCACCTGAGCTCCTGCCGCGTTATCGAAAAAGGTGAACTTCGGCTCGCGATTTAGAGCAGGGAACTGAGATCGAAGGCTCTCAACAGGAAATTCTGATTTGGCCTGGGACGGTGCGTCGGCGTTGATAACAGCAGAGGAATTGGCCTGCAATGTATAGCTCCTGAAAATACTAACGGACGGGAAATCTCGTACTAGCGGACTTCGCTCAACCTATACTGCGCCACTTTCCCCGTCAAGAGCGCGTTCTTAGCCCATCGGCTAGAATGTTCGTCCTGAGCCAGCGCAGATAAAGCAAGCATGCCTGTATCTCTGACCAACTCGCGATTGATCCATGAAACGCTCAAGGAGTGCGACATCCGGTTGGTTTCAGCTCTGCCGGAGACATGGCTGGTCCATCTCATTCGCATGGCCGACGAAGACCCGGAGACGATTCTCGTGCGCCTCGCGAAAGAGGAAGAGGCAGTTGGCATCTCCGCCGGCGCTCACTTTGCTGGGGTCAAATCCGCCATGCTGATGCAGAACCACGGATTTCTCGCGGCAATTAATGGCATCGTCTCCTTCGCGCATCTTTATAAGATTCCGCTCCTGATGCTGATCAGTTATCGCGGCTCTTTCGGCGAGCGCGATCCGTGGCAAACGCAGGGCGGCAACGTCACGGAACCGGTGCTGCGCGCGCTGGGCATTCCTTATTTCTTTCTCGATAGCGTGGAGACCGTCAAGAAACGCATCCGTCATGCGCAGACGCTCGCCGAAAGCAGCTTGCAACCAGTGGCGCTTCTGTTGATGCGCGATCTCATGTGGGAGGAATGATGCTCCGCCTCGACTGTCTTCGATCTGTCTATCCCGAACTTGAAGACTGCCTCGTCGTCACCATCATGGGCGCGGTCGCCGCCGAATTGCATTCGCTAGGACATCGTCCAAACTTCTTTTACCTGCAACACGCAATGGGCCTGGCGTCCTCGACCGGACTTGGGCTGGCTCTCTGCCTGCCGGATCAAAAAATCGTTGTCTTCGACGGAGACGGTTCACTTCTCATGAATCTCGGTTCCCTGAGCACGATGGCGCGCTATCGTCCTAAGAACATGGTTCATGTGGTGTTCGACAATGAAAGTCTTCTCTCGGTGGGCGGCTTCCCAACGGCGACGAGCACGGGCACTGACCTGGAGGGCATCGCCCGCGCTGCCGGCATTCCGAAAACTGTCACTGTGCGCGACTGCGAGGGTTTTACCGCAGCATTGCTCGACGCGCTTCACGGAAACGAACTGACCACCATCATTGCCAAGGTGGAAGCGAAAGGCCCCTCGGGATACGTTACCGATCTCGCGTTGCTTGAGAACCGTTTCCAGTTCCGCCGCTACATTCAATCGTTAAAGCAGCAAAAAGCATCGAGGTAAGAACCATGTCTGTTCTAACCCAGCTTCTGCAAGAACTCAGTTCCGGCCGCCTGCGGATAGTTGATCTGACGCAACCGCTCAGCCCACAAACGCCGCTGCTCCCGCTGCCATCACAATGGAACAATACGCCGGCGTTCAAACTATGGGAGCTTTCCCGCTACGATGACCGCGGGCCAGCCTGGTACTGGAACGGTTTCGAAACCGGAGAGCATACCGGCACACATTTCGACGCCCCGATCCATTGGATCTCAGGAAAAGATCTTCCCGAAAGCAGCGTGGATCTAATCCCACCAATCAAGTTCATCGGACCCGCTTGCGTGATTGATGTGAGCGCGGACGTTGCCAAAGATGCCAATTTCCTGCTGACCACAGCACGAATCAAACAATGGGAAGAACAGCATGGGCGAATTCAGGTTAGTTCATGGGTCCTTCTGCGTACCGATTGGTCGAAACGGACGAATCCCCAGGACTACATCAACGCAAAAGAAAACGGCCCGCATACACCTGGGCTTGCCAGGGAAGCGTCCGCGTTTCTGGCGCAAGAGCGGAATGTTCTGGGCCTGGGAGTAGAAACTGTGGGAACCGATGCCGGTCAGGCCGCGACCTTTGATCCTCCCTTTTCGAATCACTACTTAATGCACGGAAGCGGCAAGTTCGGGCTGGCGAGCCTATGCAACCTCGATCAGCTTCCGCCAACAGGCGCTGTCGTTATCGCTGCTCCGCTTAAGATTGCTGGTGGTTCAGGGAGTCCTCTGCGGGCAATCGCCATCGCTCCCTGAAAACCCGAAGCAGTATCAAAACAAACAGGGCTGACGAGATGCATCTCGTCAGCCCAAACTTCGTATACGCTCGGCGTCCGATTAGCTGAGCGGGGGCAGGGTGCTCTGGCAACCCTGCTGTCGGGGGGGACACAGAATAAGCGGACCACCGTCGGCGGCCGAAACCGGCTGGAAGCTGCCCGCCATGAAGGTACCTACCATTCCCACCACCAGAATCGCGATGCTGACTGCTGTTTTTGCTGTCATTCTTACCTTCATTGTAGTGCTCCTTTTTCAACCTGGGAGAAGTCTTGCTTCGTTCGTCCGTCGCAAGTGCCTTTACTAAAGCAAGGCGCCTGCCAAACGCCTCAACAGCTCTGAACTGATCACACTTGTCGCGTGATGTTGCTGAAACATAAGAACATAGCCGCTTATTCTCACTCTCTGCGCTACGCCGATTGGAGCGTCATAAGCAGCCTCAAACCAAACAAAAACGAGGGTGTCTAACATTTCTGTTAGGTCTGGCAAGCCAAGGGGCGCAGCGTATACTCATTGCGTCATGGGCCACCCGTCTGAAGACGGAGTTTCTCTCGCGAGCGCGCGGTTGGAAGCAGTGAGCGGCCCCCTTCAGGGAAAGCAATTCCCTTTATCCGAAAGGGAAGTTTCGATTGGCCGCGACCCTTCCAACGAAATCTCCCTACTGGATTCGCTGGTATCGCGGCGCCATTGCGTTGTCCGGAAGGAAGGCGACGCCTTTCGTCTTCAGGACCTCGACAGCCGCAATAACACCTTCGTTAGCGGCGTGCCGATACGAGACAGAGTTCTTGTCCAGGGCGACTACATTCGTGTGGGCAATTCCATCCTCGTATTTCAAACTGCGGATGTTGGCCCGGCACCTGGTAATGCCTCCCTTAGCCTTGATGCCACGCCCGTGCCTGGGGCCGCGACAGTAATTCTCCACAAAGAGGACGCACTCTATCTGCAACCTCCGCGGCCCAATGGCCTGCCAGCCAACGCAAAGACGGTCCGCGATCTCAATGTGCTCCTCGACTTCAGCCGCACGCTGAATTCAGTCCGCGGCCTGACCGCCGTGCAGGAAAAAGTTCTTGATGCCGTTCTGGAGATCGTTCCGGCTGATCAGGCTGCGATCTTGTTGACCGAGGAGGGAACCGACGGGTTCGCCTCGGTCGTAGGCCGCGATAAACACGGAAGCGATCAGGCAATCCATGCCAGCCAGACGATTCTTAATCGCGTGATGGACGAGAATCTTGCCGTCCTCTCGGGTGATGTTCAGAGCAACGAGTCCTACCGCGAAGCCCAAAGTCTCGTAGAGCGGCGGGTTCACTCCGTTCTCGCAGTGCCTCTCTCGGTGCAAGACAAAGTTCTCGGCGTGCTTTATCTCGACGCCGGTTCTCCCGGCGCACGCTTCGACGCAAGCCTTTTGCAACTTGTCACGACGCTTGGCAATATTGCCGCGCTCGCCATCGAAAACGCACGGCACATAGAGCGGCTCGGAGGAGAAAACCGCCGGCTCAATGAAGAACTCAACCTCCACCACAGCATGGTCGGGGAAAGCAAAGCCATGCGCGCGGTCTATGAATTCGTTTCCCGCGTTGCCGGACGCGACTCAACCGTGCTCATTTTCGGTGAAAGTGGCACAGGTAAAGAGTTGGTCGCGCGTGCAGTCCACATGAATAGTCCTCGCGCGGGAAAGCCGTTTGTGGCCATCAACTGCGCCGCAATCACCGAAACTCTGCTGGAAAGTGAACTCTTCGGGCACGAACGAGGATCGTTCACGGGCGCCGTCGCACAGAAAAAAGGGAAGCTCGAAGTCGCGGAAGGCGGCACGGTTTTTCTCGACGAAATCGGGGAGCTCGCGCTTCCCATGCAGGCGAAGCTACTGCGCGTGTTGCAGGAACGCGAATTCGAGCGGGTTGGCGGAACGAAGCCCATCAAGCTCGATGTCCGACTGGTCGCCGCCACCAATCGCGACCTGAAAGAAGCCTCTCGAAACGGAACCTTCCGCCCGGACCTTTACTATCGTCTGAATGTGGTTTCGCTTCATATGCCCGCTCTCCGCGAACGACGTGAAGATATTCCTCTGCTGGCAGCGTTCTTCGCTGCCCATTATGGAGAGAAGATAAAACGGCACGTGTCGGGCATATCACCCCAGGCCCGCACAGCACTCGCGCGCTACGAATGGCCGGGCAACGTTCGCGAACTGGAAAATGCGATTGAGCGGGCCGTGGTTCTCGGGTCGACGGAGATAATCTTGCCTGAAGACCTGCCGGATTCAATTCTGGAAGAATCCGCAGGCACGGGAGAGCCGGTCAGTCCGCTTCATGAGGCGATTCGCGAGGCAAAGATTTCCGTGATCGAACGGGCTATCGAACAGGCCAATGGAAACTACACGGAAGCGTCAAAACTATTGGGAGTGCACGCGAATCATCTTTTCCGACTTATCCGCACATTGAATATGAAACCAAAACGCCAGCGTCAGGCGTAGAGTGCATCGACAATGGGCGGCCCACTTATCGAGCGCTGCGCGAGAAGTGAGGATTCAGAACACATCGCTCGCTACTTTAGCCCGCGCACCAGGAACAAATTCGCCAGGTCCCGCTGAAAGGTAGTCGCGCATGCCTTTCCATCCGCCGACAAAGCGAGTGGCCCCAGGAACTGCGCTCCGGGTTCCGGAACCTTGACCGTCAGCCACGACTCCCGGTGATGCGAGGCGACTTCCAACCGGCTGACCTGAATGCTCGCGGGATCGCGCTTTTGCAGAAACAGATAACGCCCATCGCCACTCCACCGCACGACGCTTTCACCGGGCTGCAAATCAGAGATCGTCTCGGATGCGCCACCCGATAACGGAGTCAGCAGCAACTTGTGCGGATCCACGGTCACGAAATATTTCCCCTCCGGCGAAACCCGCGTGCCGCGCGTGCCTTCCGGTGTCAGCGGCGTGGCCTTGCTGGCCTCCAGGTCATACATCCACGTCCGCGTCGAGTGCCCAGTCTCATTTCCCGTGAACAGAATGTGCTTGCTATCGGCAAACCACTCCACACCATCGAAGTGCATGCCATCAATCTTCGGGAATTGCGATTCTCCCGGCCCGGTCGGCAGAAGCATCAGACTCGACTTGTCCGCATCGTGGTGGATGCACGCTACCCACTTCCCATCCGGCGAAAGTGACGGACGGTTTCCGTAACCAAGCTGAATTGCCGGTGATCCATCGGTCTTTCTCAGATAGATCGCGGAATTCCGTCCCTGTCCGTTCGAAAGCTCGACGAATACGAGCGACTGCGCATCATTCGACATGTCATACATCAGCGAAGCGTCGAGCCATGCAAGATCGCGCGGCGCGCCGGTTGGCGGGAGGAACGAAATTCCCAGCCGTGAATTCACGGTACTCAGCAGCACGCGACCATCGCGCGCGACATCCTGCATCACGATGATTCCGCCCGTCTGCGTGACCAGCCTCTGCTGTCCCGACAGCGTCACCGCATACAGTGCCGGATCACCGCCCGGTTGGCCGCCCGAGAACCATATCTCGCGGTTGTCCGGCGACCAGTTCAACGCTCCCAGCGTCCGCCACCCGCGCGACAAAACTTGCCGCGGATGGTTCGGCCCCACGATGCACAACGCATAGTCGCCGACTTCCATATCAAAGTCGAAGAACGCGACGAGTTTGCCATCGAACGACACACGCGGCATCTGCGGCGGCCGCTTTTCGTTTTCGTACAAAACCGTGCCAATGGGATATTCCAGCCGAAACTTTCCTCCAACCGCGCGTACGACGGCGAGGGAGTCTCCATCCGGTCCCCAGTCCGCGCCGCTCACATTTTCAAGGACTTCACGCGGAGAACCGCCGCCAAACGCCACGCGCGCGAGAGTTCCAGTGTCCTCGCCGCCCAGAAGGATTGCCATCTCTCCTTTGGGCGAGATCGCCAGCACTCTGGCAGCAGGAAGCGACAACGGACGCGACTCTCGAATCCCGGGTTGTGCAGCAAACAGAGTGGACGGTGCTCCATCCCATTCGGCGCTGTAAACAACGTTGTCTCCGGGCGCAAATTTTGCCGACGTCACATCTCCTCGCCGGAATGTCAGCCGCTGGAACGAAGGCGGCTCCGAAGGCTTGATATATTTCTGTACATAGGTGGCGGCAAGCGCAAGCCCAAGCAAGACTCCGGTGAGCACGCCCAACCCCGCCCAAACTTTCGTTTGCGACTTTCCGTGAGCGACGTGCACCGGAGCCGCTGCGACCGCAAAGTTACTGGACTCCATCTCGTCTTGCAGATCTTCCAGCGCAACCCGTACATCCGCCATCGTCTGCCAGCGGCGCGCTGGATCTTTTTTCAAGCAACGCGCGATGATCCGGTCCAGCTCCGGTGGAACTTCGGCGACCGTCTGCGAGGCAGGCTGCGGATCCTTGTACATGACAGCCGAGAGTGACGACAGCTTGGATCCGCCGGCAAATGCCCGTTGCCCCGTAGCCATTTCGTACAACACCGATCCAAACGAGAACACATCCGACCGGCTGTCCACGTTCTTTCCATCCGCCTGCTCCGGAGACATGTAAGCGACAGTTCCGAGAATCGTGCCTTCTTCCGTCAGCGGAGATCCCTCTCCATGCATCGTCTCCGCATAGGCGTCGGCGTGGCCGGACTCGCTCAGCTTCGCCAATCCGAAATCGAGGATCTTCACCAAGCCTTGCGGCGTAACAATCACATTCGACGGTTTCAAATCACGATGAACGATGCCGGCAGCGTGCGCCGCCGCCAGCGCATCGGAAATCTGGATGGCGTATTTCAACACATCGCGAATGCGCAGGCCCTTGCGCCCGATCAGGTGGTCGAACGTCTCTCCCGCCACGAACTCCATCGCGATGTACTGCACGGGCTTGCCGTCAACTTCCTGCGTGTCGATGTCATAGATTGTGACGATATTCGGATGGTTCAGAGAGGAGGCGGCCTTTGCTTCCTGGGCGAAGCGCCGTTCGCGGTCGGCATTGAGGACACCGGAGGAAAGAACTTTGATGGCTACCGTCCGCCCAAGGCGTGTATCCACCGCCTTGTACACTACACCCATACCGCCGGCCCCGACTTTCGACTCAATGCGGTACGAGCGGAGTGACTTGCCGATCATATTCGGCCCCTGAGTGCGCGGTGCTGACTACTATCAAGAAATCAGTACGTCGACAGCCTTCATGATGTTCACGCAATGCGAAGGCTGTACAAGTAAGACGGAAAAAGACCCGGAGTAATGAGCGCGAGGTCGACCACGCTTCAAAATGAAACTACGTTGCCCGGTAGATACGAAGCGTTATTCCGGGATCCCACGCTCGGACAAACTCGTGCCATTATACGGCGGGTACGGGCAAACAGCGAGAAGACTCTCTGGGCAAGATGTTTGACGAATTGGGAATGCGACCCTGTCGGACCGCGGATGTACGGGGTAGAATACAGTCTTTTGTCGGCCTCGGCTTTGGGATACGCTTTGGGCAATAAAATGTCGAATGCCATGCGCGGCAATTCGTCTATTGGTGGAACACCGATCTCGAGGACCATCTCGTTTCTGGTTTTCAACCTCTTCGCGTTGACATGCGTGCTTGTATTCTCCCTCGCCTCCGGCGCGCAGACTGCGGATCGCTCCTCTACCTTACTCATACACGCTGACCAGATACGAAATCTCCGGCCTGAGCAGGCAGCAGCCGGATACCGCGTCCGGTTGCGCGGCGTTGTTACGGATGATGTCCCGGCTCCCGATTTTTTTGTGCAGGATTCTACCGCTGGAATTTATGTAGAAGGAGTGAAGTCCGCCAACTTCACTCACCATTTTGGAGATCTCATCGAGGTCGAGGGAATCACCGGTCCGGGAAACTTCGCTCCTGTTGTCAGGGAAGTCAGTTCCCGTGTACTCGGAAAAGCACACCTCCCCAGGACGCGCATTTACTCATTCAGCGAACTGTCCGATGGCCAGCTCGATAGTCAATGGGTCCGAGTCCGCGGGATTGTTCGCGCTGTGTCAATTGATCGAACGTCCTGGCGTGAGACCACCGTTGCGATGCGCATCGCTTCCGGCGGCGGACAGTTGAATGTTCGAATTCCAATTCCTTCTGACCAGAATTTCGCTTCCTGGATCGATACCGAGGTTCTGGTCGAGGGCGTCTGCGGCAGCCTGTTCAACACGCAGCGGCAACTTACCGCTCTGTTGTTGTATGTCCCGCGCTTAAGTTTCGTGACTTTGGAGTCGCATGCGCGTGCAGTTCCGTTCTCGTCCCTGCTCACATTCGACCCAGGAAGAGGTGAGCAACATCGCGTGCGTGTGCGCGGCGTGGTCGGCTATCAGCAGCCTGGCAAAGCGCTCTTTCTTCAGGATGAAGGCAGAGGCTTACGAGTTCTCACGGAGCAGGACACAAAACTGAACGTCGGCGATATAGTCGACGCTCTCGGGTTTCCCGCGATTGGTGAATCCGCGCCAGTCTTGCAGGATGCGGTCCTCTATCGTGTCGGGTCGCAGGCCCCGGCAATTCCAGTTCCGTTGGATATGTCCGTCCCATGGGAGAAATACGATGGCACTCTGATCCAAACGGATGCGACTTTGCTTGCCCGAGAGATGAAGCCCGAAGGGGTGCAACTTCTCCTTCAGCGGGACCAAACACTGTTCGGTGCAACTCTGCCGCTTTCCGAATCCGCCGGCCAGTTGCTTTCTGTTCCTCTCAATAGTCAAGTCCGGGTGGAAGGCATTTGTCTCGTGCAGAGCGGTGGCCTCTGGTCGGTGCCGCAGTCGTTCCGCTTGTTGCTGCGATCGCCGCAAGACCTTGCAGTGTTGCGAACTCCGTCCTGGTGGAACTTGAGCCACACCTTGTGGGTGTTGGGGATCACAGTGGGCGTGTTGCTGATTGTCGTGGCATGGATCGTTGTCCTGGGACGCAGGCTGCGTGAGCAGATGGACCTGATCCGTCAGAAACTCCGCAGCGGCGCGGTGCTCGAAGAGCGCAACCGCATTGCGCGAGAGCTGCACGACAACCTGGAACAGGAACTTGCGGGAATCACTATGCAGCTTGATCTCGCTGTGGATTGTTTCCAGCAGGCGCCAACGATAGCGCAGCAGGCGCTCGAGACCGCGCGTAACATGAGCCGGCACAGCATGGTGGACGCGCGCCGTTCGGTGTGGGATCTGCGGTGCCATCTGCTGGAAGAGGGCGATTTGCTGTCAGCGCTCCGGCAGATCGTACAACCTCCTGCGCATCACGGCGACGTCAAAGTGGAGGTCAGTGTCCGCGGCGTTCCGGTGCGGTTGCCGGCTTCCATCGAGATGAACCTGCTCCGCATCGGACAGGAAGCGGTGGCCAATGCGATCAAGCACGGCCGCGCCCGCGAAGTGAACGCATTGCTGGAATATGACCAGGAGAAAGTCCGCCTCTGTATTACCGACGACGGAAGCGGTTTTCGTCCGCAGGATACTCCGCCGAGCGGACACTTCGGCCTTCTCGACATGCAGGAGCGTGCGCATTCCATGGGCTGCGCGCTCGAAGTCAACAGTGAGCCCGAGTGTGGAACCAGGATCGCCGTCGAAATCCCACTTAAAGAACAGGTTCTTCGTTCATGATCGGCGAAGTGAACGTTGGCGCGAAGGTTTCACAGATTCTTGTAGTGGACGATCACTTCATGGTCCGCATGGGATTGTCTTCGTCACTGAATGCGGAGTCCGACATGAAAGTAATCGCGGAAGCGGGCAATGGCGAAGATGCGCTCGACGCATATCGGAAGCATCGTCCGAGCCTTGTATTGATGGATGTCCGCTTGCCGGGAATGAGCGGCGTCGAAACGGCAGCCGCGATCATACGGGAGTTTCCCGATGCTCTCATTCTCATGCTTTCTACTCATTCGGGGGAGGAGGAAATCTACCGTTCCTTACAGGCTGGCGCCCGCGGCTACATTCTGAAAAGTGTGATGCGCGAAGAACTATTGCGTGCCATTCGAGATGTGCGCGACGGAAAGCGGTACCTCGATTCGACGGTTGCGCCGCTGCTTGCCGAACGGCTTGCCCACCGTTCGCTGACCACCCGGGAAGTAGAAGTGCTCAAAATGGTGGCGAAGGGGCTGGCAAACAAAGAGATAGCCGCTTCTTTGAACATCGCCGAAGTCACCGTAAAGCTGCACGTGAGCCACATGCTGGAAAAGCTGGAAGTCAAAGATCGAACTGCGGCCGTGACCGCCGCGGTCCAGCGCGGCATCATCGCTTTGGATTGAGGGGGACGATACCTATACGAAAGGATAGCTGACAGGGAAACTTTTCCTGCATAAACTACCGTGTCGCGAAAATCTTGTGCCGTAAATGCGCATACGATTCACAACCGGCGCGGCCGACGCGTGATCGGCTCCGGAACACGATGTGACTCGCGCCCCATCGGCCGATACGTCCAATAGACAATCATTTCTAGTGCCAGAAAAAAGCGCCATGTCGCGCACCCGGTCCAAAGGAGACTCCGCCATGAAGCAGTCACTCACCGTCAGGATCGCGTTCCTTTTGAGCACGCTCTGCATTTCGGCCACTTTTTTCGGCCAAATCACTTCAGGCACGCTCTTCGGTCGGGTGAAGGACCCGACCGGGGCGTTCGTGGCCAATGCCAAGGTCACCGTTGTGAGTCCGGCTGTCGGCGCAATGCGGGTCGTCACTACAAATGACTCTGGCGACTTTGTGGTTCCAGATATGCCTCCGTCAACTTACGTCATTCGGATTGATGCCCCGGGCTTTAAGCACCTCGAAGCGCAGAACATCGTGCTCAACGCGGGCGACAAGTTGAATGCCGGGGAGTATGTCCTTAACGTCGGCGCCAGCACGGAATCGGTGACTGTGAGCGCCGATGCTGCGCAATTGCAACTGCAAACGAACTCCGGTGAGCGCTCCGATCTGATTACCGGCAGGCAATTGAACGACGTCGCTCTGAACGGCCGCAATGTCCTGGATTATCTAAAATTGATTCCCGGAGTCGCAGGCACGCTTGACGCTCACGCATCTGGGACCGGGGGACTCGATGCCTACAACATCAATGGCACGCGGGCCAATGAACACGAATTTACCATCGATGGCGCGTCCAACGTCGATACGGGCAACAACGGAGGAACCCACGTCACCATTAATACCGACGCGATTGAAGACGTGAAGGTGCTGACTTCGAATTACCAGGCGGAGTACGGCAAGGCCGCCGGCGGACAGATCGCGCTCACGACGAGGAGCGGCACCAATCAATGGCACGGCAACGGGCGCTTCTTCCACCGCAATGACGGGTTGAATGCCAACGAGTATTTCAATAAGCAGAACCAGCTTGGCAACGGTCAGCCGAACGAGCCGGAAATTTACCGCTATAACTATTTCGGATACCAGATCGGCGGGCCGATCAAGAAAGACAAACTCTTTGTCTTCTGGAGCCAGGAGTTTTATCGCCAACTCGTTCCTCTTGCGCTGGCACAGTTCTACACCCCGACCGCGCTGGAACGCACCGGCGATTTCTCACAGTCAGTGGATGGCAATGGGCAACCAATTGTGATCGCAGGGCCTGGGATTACGAACAACAAGATCGATCCCACGCAACTGAGCGCCGCGCAACAAGTGGTGTTCCAGCAGATGCAGACGCTGCTGAATCTGTTCCCCTTACCCAATGTGCCCGGTTTCGGGTCGAACAATCTGACCTATAACTATTCCCAGTCGTTATCCGGCGAGGCCCCCCGCCGCGAAGACATCGTTCGCGTGGATTTTCAGATCAACAGCAAGAACCGCATCTTTGGGCGCTATATTCATAACGCCGAAACAGACACGTCTCCATTCACGCCATTTCCGGGACCGTTTGGTATTTTTGCCTGCTCATCCGGGACGACTTTTACAGGCGGCTGCACCCAGCAGCACCCGGGATGGAACTTGTCCGTAAACCTTGTCAGCACCATCACCAACAACGTTCTCAACGAGTTTTCCATTGGGCCAAGTCATACCCTGACCCTGGCCCAGGGGAATGGCAACAATATCTCCCGCGACGCAAATGGCTTTACGCTTCCACTGCTTTTCCCGGTCAGTCAGGACCAGGCCATTCCCGATATGAGCTTCGGTGGCCTGAACAATGTCAGTTTCCAGGGGCCTTATCTGGGAGCGACTCCCTGGAAACAAGCCAACACCACTATCAACGTGAATGACAATGTGACGTGGGTGTGGCGTGCGCATACGTTCAAAGCGGGAGTGTTCTATCAACGCAGTCGCAAAGATCAGATCGCGTGGGGCAACATCAATGGACAGTTTAACTTTGGCGATGACGGTACAAGTGGGGGAACCTGCCCCTCGCCAAGCTCCTGCCAACTCGGTGATCCGTTGGCCAGCGCACTGTTGGGGGACTTCCAGGGCTTCGACCAGTCCACCGCGCGTCCGACCGGCTTTTTCCGCTATAACCAACTTGAGTTCTATGTTCAGGACACTTGGAAAGCTACTTCGAGACTGACCCTCGACTACGGCATGAGGTTCGCCTGGATCCCACCGCAATACGACGCGAAGAACCAAGTGGCACTCTTTAATCCCGCGGCTTACGACCCAACCCAGGCTGTAACCATTGATCCCGGCAGCGGCAATATCATCAACGCGGATGGTGGCAATCCGTTGAACGGCATGCAATACACCAACCAGCATCAGATCCCAGCCGGTGGATGGGGTAGTCGCGGCATCATGCCAGAGCCGCGATTTGGTTTCGCCTATGACCTGCTCGGAAGGCAGAAAACGATCATACGTGGCGGCTTCGGGATGACTCATGATCGCTCGCAAGGCAATCTGATTTTTAATACGGTCTTCAACAATCCGGCCGTCGTACAGACACCCTCCGTGGCCGCCGGTAACATCGTGGACCTGCCAAGCTTGTCCACGTCCTCGGCCGAAAGTCCGGTGCAAGGCGACGGCAATATCATTGGCGCCTCCCTCGACGGCAAAGTGCCGACCGTGTACAGCTACAGTTTGGGCGTTCAACAGGACCTCGGTCGTGGCACGACACTCGATCTCGCCTATGTGGGTACGATGGGCCGGCACCTTGTCACTTCGCGCAACATCAACGCTGTTCCCTACGGAACTGCCTTCCAGGCACAGAATCAGGATCCCAATTGCTCATTATGGGGTGGTGCCGGCGTGCCTGCAGTTCAGCCGAATATGGATCCCGCCTACCAGGCTGCCGGGTTCAATTTCAACGGATGGTGTGCCCTGGGGTGGGCCGATTACACGAACGCTGCACTGGTTCCATACAAGGGCTACGGGCAGATTCCCTATCTCGAGTTCAACGGCAATTCCAACTACAATTCTCTGCAAGCTTCTCTGCAGCGGCGCTTCAGTAAGGGGCTGACTTTCGGCGCCGCCTATACGTGGTCGAAATCGATGGTCACCGCTTCCAGCGACCAGGACGAACAGAACCCCTTCAATCAGAACGTCGACTACCGCGCCGCACCATGGGACAACACACAGGTGCTGGCTTTCAACTACGTGTACGATCTGCCCCATTTCACGAAAATGTTCAATGGACCCAAGTGGCTTGGCTATATCACAGATAATTTCGAATTGAGCGGAGTGACGCAGTTCATCAGCGGAGCGCCGGTGGACTTAAACAACGGCTATTCATTTCCCTCCGGCAGCCTGGATGGTGGGAATATGTATGGCAACATTCCCTTCTATTACACGGCAGATGCACAAGGAAATCCCGCGCTTCCGGCGGTAGGTTTTCCGCAGCGGGGGACCCGTGACATCCTCCGTTATGGTGGAATCCAGAACTGGGACATGTCGCTCTTCAAGAACGTTCCGCTTGGCAAGAACGAGGCCCGCTATCTGCAACTGCGGCTCGAGGCCTTCAACATATTCAACCACCCAAATTTCACCAATCAAAACTACGGATACAATACCAACGGTCCGTGGGAGTACGCCGATCCGAGCACGCTGATCTCGATCAGCAAGAACGATGGTTTCGGGATGAATACAGCCACGCCGAACACCGCTCCCGGAGGCTTTCGCGTCGTTCAACTTGGCGCCAAGATTTACTTCTGATCGAGCGCAACTCCCCCGCCCGCGGCTTCGGTCGCGGGCTTTTTTCCCGCGGAAAAGAAAGTACGCTGCGAGTCATTTCATCAATCTCGGAGGGGGTGGCGGCTCTTTAACGCGTCAATGTAAACCTGCCTTGCAATTCAATCTTGTTCGAAGAGCCGCCCACTAAGATCGCGAAATCTCCGGGCTCGGCGCTCCAGTCTTTCTTCGTCACATCGTAGAACGAGAATGCCCGGCGATCGAGTTTAAGAGTTACTCGTTTGCTCTCTCCTACCTTTAGTGCGACTTTCGCGAATCCCTTCAGCTCCTTTACTGGCCGCGGAACGCTCGCGTGCGAATCGCCGACATAAAGCTCCGCAACTTCTGCGCCTTCGCGTTGACCTGTATTTCTCAGGTCGAATGAAACGGTGACCGATTCATCCAGTTTCCCGGTCTGGGGTGTTACGGACAAATTGCCGTAGGCGAAGGTTGTGTACGACAAGCCGAACCCAAAAGGGAAGAGCGGCTTGACTGCCGCGCGATCGTAACCGCGGTATCCGACGAAGACGCCTTCCGCGTACTGGACGTGCGACTCGCCCTTTGCTGGATAGTAGCTGTGAAAGTTCGGATTATCCTCCCACCGCCGTTCAAACGATGCCGGGAGTTTGCCTGATGGACTGTAGTCTCCGAACAGTATCTGCGCCAGCGCGGTGCCGCCCTCTTGCCCCGGATACCAGGCGTGCAGGATGGCAGGAACCTTGTCGATCCAGCCCGTCATATCAATATTTCCACCAGCGGTGATGACAACGATCGTGTTCTTGTTTACGGCACTAATCTGCCGGATCAGTTCGTCCTGTCCGCCCGGTAGCTCAAATCTCCGGTCAAAACCTTCTCCCTCGGTCTTGTCGTCAAATCCAACGCAGATGATGACGGCATCCGCCTTGGCAACGAGCGCCTTCGTCTTGTCCCCCACGAACGAGTCCGCGCGTGTAACTCCGAATCCGATGATCGCTGTACTGACCGCATCGAAGTATTCAAGGCGAATTTTGTAAGCCTGCCCTGCTTCGAGATGCTTAATGCAGGTATCCATCGTTTGCGCATGTGGGTTCCAGTCATCGATCATTTTTTCGTCGTTGATATACAACCGAGCGCCGTCGTCGGACGAAGTGAAGAACTGGTAGTCGCCGCTGGTCTTCGGGATGAAATAGCCGGTCCAGCGGATCGAAAAGTTATCTACCGGTTGGCCGGGTGCGAAACTGCCTTCGCCCCAATCAAAATGGATGTGCGGATCAGTGCGAACCAGTACCGGCGTGCCCTTTAAGTCCGCATTGCCGAAATATTCTCCCCTGAGGCCCTTCTCACCGCCTGGAGCGGTCACGAACTCTGAGTTCTCGAAGATCTCGTCGAGGTTGGGAAGATCGACGTCGTACAGAACATTAATCTTGGTCCCAGCGCGATTGCTGATGCCTTCGAGGTAGCTCGCAGAATTAAACGGCTTCGATTCCGCGCTGCCGCCACCGGAAATTACGGCGGGATAAGCATCAGGACCGATCACAGCAATCGTTTTCGAGCTTTTTTCGTCCAATGGCAGCAGATGGCCTTCGTTTTTCAGCAGAACCATTCCACCACGCGCCTCTTCCAGCGCCACCTGTCGGCCTTCCTGGCTGTACGTGGGAATGTTCGAGTCCGTCTGTTGTCGGTCGAAAAATCCGAACTCAATGGCCTTGCGGAGAATCCGTCGCACTTTGTCGTCAAGGGTCGCCATCGAAATTTTGCCGCTGTTTAGGGCGGGAAGCAGCGTCTCACCGTTCATGAACGATGGGGACGGCATTTCCAGATCGAGGCCGCCCTTGGCCGCAGCGAGTCCATCGTGAGTCCCGCCCCAATCGGACATGAGAATTCCATCGAATCCCCATTCCTTCTTGAGAATCTCATTGTTCAAATGGTTGTTTGCCGTCATATAAACGCCGTTGACGAGGTTGTAAGCGTCCATCACGGCGCCGACGTGGGCTTCTTTCACCGAAGCTTCAAATGCAGGCAGATAGATTTCGCGAAGAGTTCTTTCATCAATGTCTGAACTCAGCGTCATGCGCGCAAATTCAGAGTTATTGCCGGTAAAGTGCTTGGCCACTGCGATGACCCGTTCTCCTTGAATTCCCTCAATCGTTGCGACGGCCATCCGTGACGCGAGATACGGATCTTCTCCAAAGCATTCGAAATTGCGCCCATTCATCGGTGCGCGATAAATGTTCATCCCCGGACCGAGAATGAAATGCACTCCGCGTGCCCGGGCATCTTTACCCATAGAAGCGCCGAAGCGCTGCGCGAGATTCACATCCCAGGAGGCTGCAAGCGCGATGTTCGCAGGATAAGCCGTGGTCAGGCCGTAATCGTGGATCCCCATCGGGCCGTCGGACATTTTGAGGGCCGGAATGCCGAGCCGGGGAAAAGCATGTGTATCGAAGTCATTGATGCCGCCGATCATCTCGATCTTCTCGTCGGTCGTCATCTTGCTCAGGATCGATTGAACGCGCCTCTCAATCCCAGTCGCTTCTGGCGCAACTTGTGCAGCGGCCAACTCCGCGGCCAGAATAAGGATGATTCCGAATACTAGTTTTTGCTTTGCCATATGCATCCTGACTCAACCAGGGAACCGGACCACCGGAGCCAAATCCTCATGGAATTTATCTCACGCGAACCCGCGTTCTGAAGCAGTTTACGGTAGTTCTGAGGGTCCGTCACAACAACAGAATCAGCTGATCCTTTCGTACAATCTCCATTTGTTCGCCCAACATAATGACAACCGTCCTTTGCGGTTTCACATCCAACGTTGACCCATGGGCGAGCGACACCAACCGGTCATACCCGAAACTTCCTCCGCGCCAGCAAGAATTCCTGAGGAGCAAGTGCTCCTATTCCGCGAAATACTCACTTTCCTTGAGCGGAGGAAAGTCCCATATGCGGTCGCGGGGGCATTCGCATTGCGCGCGCATACGGGAATTTGCCGCGATACCAAAGATCTTGACCTGTTCCTCACGGCGCCAAATGCCTTGGCCGTTTTGAAACTTCTCAAAGAGGAGGGCTTCGAATGCGAGGTTTGCGATCCTGTCTGGCTTTTTAAGGCGCATCGCGACGAATTTTTCGTCGATCTCATTACTGGCATGAGCAATGCCACTATCGTAGTGGACGATGCATGGATTGAACGTTCGATTCCCGCCGTGATTCACGATGTGCCAACGCGGGTCCTGGCGGGGGAGGAATTACTGG
This sequence comes from Candidatus Sulfotelmatobacter sp., assembly GCA_036268025.1. Classification (GTDB taxonomy): domain Bacteria; phylum Acidobacteriota; class Terriglobia; order Terriglobales; family Acidobacteriaceae; genus Sulfotelmatobacter. Next base: position 21,836 of record DATAUY010000233.1, read on the forward strand.
CTTCCAAGCTGTTTGTTACTCGCAGGGAGCGGTTCGACGGAGCTGACATTGCCCACGTCATTTATGGGACTCGCGGGGAACTGGACTGGCAGCGCATTCTTTACCTGGCGGGCGAAAACTGGGAGATTTTGCTGTGGAATCTGATCCTGTTTCGTTATGCATATCCCGCGCAAACACACTATGTCCCGATGGACGTGTGGCAGGATTTGCTGCGTCGTTTTGAGCAAGCGATATCCCGGCCTGACCCGAGCGCCCGGTTTCGCGGCAGCCTGATTGATGACAAGATGTTCGCCATCGACCTGAATGAATGGGGTTTCGACAATGTAATGCAAGAGTTTCGGGAACGACGCCTTCAAATGTTGCCGCAAATCGAGAACTTATGAGAATTGCAGCTACAGCCGACTTGCACTTTTCCGCTTCGCGCCATGGCGCCCTGCACGAGCAGATGAGTCGTGTGCGAGATGAGGCAGATGTGCTCGTCCTGGCCGGCGATCTGACGAACTACGGAAAACCCGAGGAGATGGAACCCCTCCTCAACGTGGTCGTGCGGTCACGCATCCCGACTGTCGCTGTGCTGGGTAATCACGATTATGAAAGTGGTAAACAGATCGAACTAATGCGCATGATGGAAGCAGCGGGCATCAAAGTACTCGACGGAACCGCTTACGAGCGCGATGGAGTCGGGTTTGCCGGCACAAAAGGATTCGTGGGAGGCTTTGGCCGCGGGATGCTGACTGCATTCGGCGAGCCCGAAATCAAACAGTTCGTCCAGGCGTCCATTGACGAGGCCCTCAAACTCGAACGCGCCATGGCGCAACTTCGCACTGCAAAGCGCGTCGTAGTGCTCCACTACTCTCCCATCGGTGGCACCGTGCAGGGAGAGGCTGCGGAGATATTTCCGTTCCTGGGCACGTCGAGATTGGCCGAAGTTGTTGACCGGCACGGGGCCGATCTGGTGCTCCACGGCCACGCGCATCATGGGCAATTGGAGGGCAAGACCACGGCTGGAAACCTCGTTTACAACGTGGCGGTCACCTTGTTGCAGTCCCAGAATCCATCCGCCGTTTATCGAGTGTTCGATATTTAGAATCTTGCCCAACGACTTGTTACAACTAACTAACTGTGCAATGAATTCCAACCGGCTCGGAGCGAATCGTCTATCCGATGGCAAATGGGAGTTTCTCGTCTGGGCGCCCAACGTTCGTTCTGTCTGCCTGCAACTCTGCGGACAAGAACTGCCGATTCCCATGGAAGCCGCTTCCTATGCTTACTATCGAACGACAGTTGAGGAATTGGAGCCCGGCACTGAGTACTTTTATCGGCTGGATGACGGTCGCAAGCTGCCTGATCCTACCTCTCGCTTTCAGCCGCAAGGCGTGCATGGCCCGTCACAGATAGTTGACCTCAGCGATTTTCCCTGGACAGATCGGAGTTGGAAGGGCCGGGACCTCGAGAGCAGTGTCTTCTATGAGCTGCACGTAGGTGTCTACACTCGCGAGGGAACATTCAACGCCTTGATCCCCCATCTGAAGGAACTCAAGGCCCTCGGGGTTACCACAATTGAGCTAATGCCGATCGCGCAATTTCCTGGCTCACGAAACTGGGGATACGACGGCGTCTTTCCCTTCGCGCCACAAAACACTTATGGAGATCCGCAAAGCCTTCAGCGTCTGGTGGACTCAGCTCACGCATACGGTCTATCGATGGCGCTGGATGTGGTCTACAACCATCTTGGCCCGGAAGGCAACTACCTTAGTGCCTTCGGCCAGTATTTCACGGACCGTTATCACACCCCCTGGGGACAGGCTGTCAACTTTGATGGACCGGGCAGCGATGAGGTCAGGAGATTTTTTATCGAGAACGCAATGTGCTGGCTTGAGGACTATCACTTCGACGCGTTGCGCCTGGATGCTGTCCACGGAATTTTTGATTTCAGCGCGGATCACTTTTTGGCAGAGCTTAAGTCGGCTGCGGCGGAACTCTCGCTGAGATTAGGGCGTCAGATTCATATGATTGCCGAAAGCGACCTCAACGACGTGCGCCTGTTGCGCGACTCGGAATGCGGTGGCTTCAATCTCGATGCTCAATGGAGTGACGACTTTCATCATTCGGTGCACACCTTGCTGACAAAAGAAAACCAGGGTTACTACGTTGATTTCGGTGGTACTACGCCATTGGCGGCGACGCTTCGGGATGGCTGGTACTACCGAGGACAATACTCCGAGTCCCGCAAGCGGCGTCATGGTAACTCGGCTCAGGGTATGGCTGCGACGAAGTTTGTAGTCTGCAATCAAAATCACGACCAGGTCGGCAATCGGGCCGCCGGAGAACGTCTTAGCGAACTCATCAAATTTGAAGGGCTAAAACTGGCAGCCGGAATCACTCTGCTATCGCCATTCGTTCCTTTCTTGTTCATGGGCGAGGAGTACGGCGAAACCGCTCCCTTTCAGTATTTCATAAGCCACGGCGACCCCAATCTGGTTGAGGCTGTGCGCCGCGGCCGCAGCGAAGAATTTGCGGCTTTCGGATGGCAGGATCGAGTGCCCGACCCCCAGGATGAGCAGACGTTCTTGCGGTCTCATCTCGATCACGCAGCGAAAGAGAGCGAACCGCACCAGACGCTCTATCGTCTCTACCAGCGGCTTCTGCAAATTCGGCTCCAGTTCAAACTTGGCAGCAGGCGCGAGAGGATCGTTCGCGAATTGGGGGAAAGTTCGATCCTTCTTATTTACCCAGACGAAGTCGGAGAATTGGTGGTCCTGTTTAACTTCGGCGACGGCAATGCCAAGCTGAAAGCGCGTGAGTTTCTTGAGTTTAAGGATGAATGGCGTGTCTTGTTGTACTCTGGCGATGGCTCCTGGGCTGGGCCGGCCCCAAACTTACCGGCCCGATTGCAATGTTTGTCAGCTTCAGGAATTGAGCTATCCGCTCATTCCTTCGTGATACTGAACACCCATCGGCCGCAGGCGGAGGGCGCGTGAAATACGTTTGTATCCACGGGCACTTCTATCAGCCTCCGCGGGAAAATCCTTATCTCGAGGCGATAGAACTCCAAGACTCGGCTTATCCCTATCACGACTGGAACGAGCGCATCACGGCCGAATGCTATGCGCCTAATGCCGCGTCCCGTATTCTTGATGCAGAAAACCGCATCGTCAAGTTGCTGAATAACTACGCGCGCATAAGTTTCAATTTTGGGCCCACGCTTCTCTCCTGGATGAAAGACCAGGCCCCGCGGCCTTACCAGGCGATTCTCGATGCGGATAAAGAGAGTCAGGAAAGATTTTCCGGCCACGGCTCTGCGCTCGCGCAGGCTTACAATCACATGATCCTTCCGCTCGCGAACCGCCGCGATAAGGTCACGCAAGTCAAATGGGGAATCAAAGATTTCGAAAGCCGTTTTGGCCGCGCTCCGGAAGGGATGTGGCTTCCTGAAACAGCCGTCGATACTGAAACGTTGGAAGTTCTCGCGGAGCAAGGGATTCGATTTACAATTCTCGCTCCCCGGCAGGCCAAGCGTGTTCGCGGCAAGGCAAGCACACGCTATCACGATGTAAGCGGCGGACGTATTGATCCAGCTCACCCTTACATCGCCAAGCTTTCATCGAAGAAGAAGATCAATTTGTTTTTCTACGACGGTCCCATTTCCCAGGGCGTTGCCTTCGAAGGACTCCTCAGCGACGGCAAGCGCTTCGCAGATCGGCTCATGAGCGGCTTTTCCGACGCCCGCGAAGGTCCGCAACTCGTGCATATTGCAACCGACGGTGAGAGCTACGGCCATCACCACCACTTCGGTGAAATGGCGCTCAGCTATGCCCTGGAAGAAATTGACCGCAACAACGTGGCCAGCCTCACGAATTACGGCGAGTTTCTGGAAAAGTATCCCGCCGAAGATTTCGCAGAGATCGTGGACAACAGTTCCTGGAGCTGTGTCCACGGCGTCGAGCGCTGGCGAAGCGATTGTGGATGCAACTCCGGTGGACATTCATGGAGCCAGCAATGGCGCGCACCTTTGCGGGCAGCCCTCGACTGGCTGCGAGATCGCCTGGCGCCTATCTATGAGTCCCGGCTCGGGCTTTATTTTCGTGACCCCTGGGTGGCGCGCGATGAATACATTCGAATCATTCTCGATCGCTCTGAGGACAGCCGCAACGCGTACTTCGCCGAACATGCTTTGCGGCCACTGGAACACGGTGAACAGGTGACGGCGCTGAAGCTTCTTGAAATGCAACGCCATGCCATGCTCATGTACACCAGTTGCGGCTGGTTCTTTGACGAGCTTTCCGGCATTGAGACGGTTCAAGTGATCCACTATGCGGGACGGGCCTTACGGCTGGCGGAAGACTGCTCAGGAGAACCCATCGAAGCAGAATTTCTACAGCATCTGGCCAATGCGAAAAGCAATCTTGCCGAACATGGAGATGGAGCGCAGATTTACGAAAAGTGGGTGAAGCCGGCAGTGGTTGACATCAAACGCGTCGCCGGACATTATGCCATCAGTTCGCTATTCGAAAACTACCCGGACAAGACGCGCATTTACTGCTACGACGTCGAACGCCTGAAGCACTCACTGGATGCTGAGGGCAAAATGCGGCTGGGCACCGGGTCGGCGCTTTTTCGCTCCGCCATCACCACCGAGTCTGCGACACTGGACTATTCCGTTCTCCACCTCGGCGACCACAACATCACTGCCGGAGTGCTGGCCTCACAGAATTCTTCTGAAGCGGACCACACCAAGCTGCTCCAAGCCTTCTCTCAAGCGGATACAGCTGAGGTAATCCGCCTGCTCGACCAGGTTTACAGCAAGGATATTTTCTCCTTGCGCTTGCTCTTCCGCGACGAACAACGCAAGATTACGAATCTCATTATCAACGATTCCCTGGACTCGGCCGCCGCAGTCTACCGCACGGTGTTCGATGGACAGGCTCCGCTGATCCGGTTCTTGAGTGGATTGGAAATTCCCGTCCCCAAGGCTTTGAAATCGGCCGCAGAGATCGCCCTCAACAACCAGCTTCAGCACAACCTGGAGCGCCCCGAAGTTGATAACGAGGGAATTCAGGGCTTGCTTCGCGAGGCCACAGCGACCAAAATCAGTCTGGATAGCACCACCCTGGAGTTTGGCGTGCGCAAACGAATCGAAAAGGAGGCGGCGCATTTCGCCGCCAATCCTTCAGATCCCGCTGTCGTCAGCAGGATAAGCAAGTTGCTTGATCTTTCGGATTTGCTACCATTTCCAGTCGTGCTCTGGGAGACCCAGAACCTGGTGTATCGCCCTCTTCTTACCGCCTACCAACAGAACGGCTGGAGTTCTCCTGGCGCAGATCCCGCTGCTGTGCAGCGGCACAATGAACTCAATCGCCTGGCCACACAATTACAGATTTTGCTTCCGCAAGGTTAGAGATGGCGTCTACGCGCTTTCCGTCAGCGACCTACCGCATTCAGCTCAACAAGGACTTCCGTTTCGCAGATACGGTTGGGATTCTGGACTATCTTCAGGAACTGGGCATCAGTGACCTCTATCTGTCGCCCGTCCTTGCCAGCCGTAAAGGCAGTACTCATGGCTACGATGTAACCGACCCCACACGCATCAATCCCGATCTTGGCACCGAAGAAGAGTTCGCCGCACTACAAACGGAACTGCAGAACCGCAACATGGGTCTGTTGCTTGATATCGTTCCGAACCACATGGCGGCCAGCGCCGAGAACCCATGGTGGATGGACGTCCTGGAAAACGGCGCGCAGTCGGCGTTCGCTGCGTTCTTTGACATTGACTGGCAGCCCCATGCCCGGAGCCTGGAGGGCAGAATCCTGCTCCCGGTTCTCGGACGGCCTTTCGGGGAAGCCCTGGATGCGGGCGAGATCAAACTCATCTACAGCGACGGTCGTTTCTTTTTTCAATACTACGAGTCCATGTTCCCGTTGTCTCCCCGGTCCTACCATGCCATTCTGAATCTCCATGCGGGACGATTGAAAGATTCCCTCAATGAAGAGAGTCCCGCCTATCACGAATATTCCGGAATTCTTTCTGCCGCGCTCGGTCTCGCCCGCGCTGATCGCCGCGTCGCCACGACCGGACCGGAACAGCGGTTGCGCTTTGAATCCGCCCGCGACCGCTTGCGCTCCCTGATGAATAATAGCCGGGAAATTGCCACCCTTGTTGAGGAGAATGTTGCTGAGATCAATGGCAAGGAAGGGGACCCCGGTAGCTTCGGCCTTCTGCAAAGATTGCTGGCGGAGCAGAACTACAAGCTGGCGTTTTGGCGAAACCTGAATGAAAGCATCAACTATCGCCGCTTCTTCACCATTGCCGACTTGGTTGGAATTCGGGTAGAAGACCAAGTGGTATTTGAAGCGACCCACAATTACATTCTGCGTCTGGTTTCGAAAAATCCCAATGCAGGATTGCGAATCGATCACATTGATGGATTGCGCGACCCGCTCTCTTATCTCAATCGTCTGCAGGAGCGTCTTGCGACGGATGAAAACCGCGCCGGTACGCAGAGTTACATTCTGGTCGAAAAAATACTCGCTCGCGGCGAAGAGATCCCACAGGAATGGCCGGTCGCCGGCACAACAGGTTACGATTTCCTGAATCAGGCGAATGGAATCTTCGTGTATCCCGATGGCGCTCGAAAAATCGGGGAAAGCTACTCGGCCTTCATCGATCGGAAGCAGGACTTTGCCGACGTTCTCTATCAGAAGAAGAAGCTGGTAATGAACACGCTTCTGGGCGTCGAAATGCGATCGCTTGGAAGGCAACTCGCCGAACTCGCCGCGCAGGACCGCTACGCCCGTGAGTTGAATCGCGGGCACCTGATCGAGGCCTTGATCGAAGTCACGGCATGCCTTTCTGTCTACCGGACCTACATCCGCAATATGGAGTTGCCCGCCCATGCCCCGCAATACATTGAAGACGCCGTGGCCGTTGCGCGACTGCGAGCGTCGCACTTGACGGCCGGCGTCTTCAATTTCGTCAGGGAGGTCTTGCTGCTCCTGAATCCTCCTCATGTCCTGGCGGACCAGCGGGAAGCCCGGCTTGTTTTCGTAATGCGTTGGCAACAATTCACAGGTCCCATCGTGGCCAAGGGCCTGGAAGATACCGCGCTCTACGTCTACCATCCTTTACTTTCGCTGAATGATGTTGGTGGAGATCCGCGGCCGGCGGAACCGCCATCGCAGCAGGAAGTCCTCTCATTTCTCGGGGGCCGCAATATCAAATGGCCGGGGTCTCTCAATGCGACTACAACGCACGATACCAAGCGAAGCGAAGACGTTCGCGCCCGTATCAATGTGCTCTCCGAGATTCCCGCTGAGTGGGAGCAGCACCTTCAGTTATGGAGCGATCTCAATGCCCGCCACAAACAGCGCATTGCTGAGCAACTCGCCCCCGACCGTAACGAAGAATATTTCTTATATCAAACGTTGCTCGGGGCCTGGCCGCTTGACGATATATCCGAGGGAAGCCTTCTTCAGCGCGTTCAGGACCACCTGATCAAAGCAACTCGCGAGGCGATGGTACACACCCGTTGGACGCGTCCCAATCAGGGCCACGAAGAAGCCTTACAGTCATTCGTCGGCAAAATTTTTGCTCCCGAGAGCAGCGAATTTCTGAATGACTTCCGGGCATTTCAAAAGAAGATCGCATATTTCGGCATGGTGAATGGGCTTTCACAGACATTGCTGAAAATCGCATCGCCTGGGGTGCCTGATTTTTACCAGGGATCGGAACTGTGGGACCTGCGGCTTGTCGATCCCGATAACCGTGGCCCAATCGACTTCGCCAGAAGGACATCTGCGCTTAGAGAAGTCTCTCTGTCAGACAGTTCGAATCCTGAAAATGCTTTGCACGATCTGATGGAACACTGGCCGGACGGCAGAATCAAACTGTATCTGATTCAGAAAGCCCTACGGTTCCGCCGCGATCACTCCGATTTGTTCCGCAAAGGCGAATTCTTTCCGTTGCAATCTGCGGGATGCCACGCTCAAAATATTGTGGGTTTCCTGCGCAGAAACGCCAATTCTTCGGTGCTGTTCGCTGTTCCCAGATGGCTTTCACAACTGCAAACACATTCTTCCAGTTTAGACTGGTGCGACACGCGGCTTCTCTTACCCCAGTCCTGTTCTGACGAGTGGATGAGCATTGTTTCGCCGTCGAAGGTTGTTGTACAGAAAAACGACGGCCAAGCGTGCTTATTCGCGCACGATCTTTTCCAGAAGTTCCCCGTCGCATTCCTTCGCGCCTGAAATGCTCCGGAAGAATAATTTTAGCTGGATGCCCGAGCGGACTAATCGGTCAATGCCGGCCCGGTCTCAGGTTCATGGAGTGACCTCAAAGACCATGCCGCAACCCTCGCTACAGTTCTTACTTGTGCCGCCTTGTAATGCAGTGCTGTAAATGTTCCCCTTCCTGTCGAAGGCGATGCCGCCATTGACCTGCACATCATGAAAGGTGTTCACAACACTGATGGTCCATTGCCCCTTGCCGTTGGGAATCAGTTCGTAGACGCTGCCGAGATCGGAGCCATATCCTGAGCTCGTACCCCAGAGATTACCTGACGCGTCGAAAACTACTCCCGCATAGGCGAACGATCCATCTTTGCCATTGAACGAATGCAACAGAGTTTCCGTCCATTGGCCGCTTTTTCCGGGGGTAAGCTTGAAAACGCCGCCAGTCGCATGAGTTCCGCCAGACCACAGCGTTCCATACAGACTTCCGGCCTTATCGAGGGTCAGTCCGGAGTAGATCTGTGCGCCACCCGCACCGTTGAATGTATAGAGAACGGTTTCGGTCCATTCGCCGTTTGCACCGGGCGTAAGTTTGAATGCGGTCGCCATATAGTTTGAGAGCAGGCCGCTGGTTGTCCCGTAGAGATTTCCCGCAGAATCAAAAATCACGTTGCTGAAAGGCCCCGAACCGTCCGCCCCATCAAATACGTGGATAGCAGACCCGCTCCACGTTCCGTCCCCCGCCGGAGTTAGCTCGAAGACGGTTCCGCAACCTCCATAGAGACACTCGCCGGCGTAGTTGCCTCCCTGCCATGCTGTGCCGAACAGATTTCCATGTGCGTCGAGCGTCAAACTGCCAAAAGGATGGGATCCATCAAGTCCGTTCAAGGCATACAGCACCTTTTCCGTCCACGTCCCATTTGTCGCGGGTGAAAGCTCGAAAACAACGCCACTAGAATGGGTTCCCCCATTCGATGCAGTACCGTAAAGATTTCCGGCATTATCGAAAACAAGACTTCCTTCGGGATTCGCCCCGTCAATGTTGTTAAAGCTGTACAGGACCGTTTCCGCCCACTTCCCACTGGCGCTCGGCGTCAGTTTGAACACAGTTCCATCGCCATCCGCCCCACCCGCTGAGGTCGTGCCATACAGATTTCCCGCCTTGTCAGAGATAAGGCTGCCATTTGGAGCTGATCCGTTACTGTTGTTGAATGACAGAAGAACTCGTTCGGTACCGACAGCCGTCGCGCTGCCGGTCAATAACGTGACTGACCCGATTGTCGCTGTGAGCAATACAAAAAGCCCTTTCGCCCTCATAGGACCTCCATGGGATTCGAACATATCGTCGTCGTTGGAACGGACACTTAGGTTCAGAAGAAAAATACGACGGGGCCTTTACTGGAGAAAACGACAGTGAGACGCAATATTCAAATGGCGCGTTGCCGACAGATGCAAAAATCTTATCTCGCAAATGTGAAATCTGAAAGGGTTCCGACAATCGCCTTTTACAGAAATTCCCGGTCGCATTTCTTCATGCCTGAGTCTGCATTGCCAACTGGCAATGCGGAAATTCGAACAAAGGAATGACGTAGTTTAAAGTCTGAGGAGAGACGGCAGGCCGAATCATTTCGGAACTTAATCCTACTTTCCCCGCAGGTCGGTCACTTGGGCTTGCTCCCTACAATGCGGCGGCCAGCCGTCTTATAAACACTTTAACGTCTGTTGCGACTCCCGCCATGCGCCAAAATACGTCACGCTCACCTGGTGGCCGAGACAGCAGAATTCTGCGCAACGCTGAGGTTTCGCTCACGGCGGCGTCGCCAAAATCACCTGGATTCTTTTGGATTCTAGTGGTATGGGGAAGTTGATTCTCGAGTGAGGACCCGAAGGCCAGTGAGCGCGTCCGCGATGGCCTCTCGTTCTTCCGCGGAGGCACGCGTGTCCAATCGAAGCTGCTCGACGCGCAAATCAATTGCCGCTTGAGCAGCTCGGATCAGGACCGGCAGAAGCGAATGATCCGTTTCGAGGATGGCTTGCTGATAGAACTGTTGCCAGACGTACGTGGGACTCATACTGCTCTCCCGTCACGTGAACCTAACATGGGGGGGCACATTTGCAGGCGCGCCAAAGAACGCCATCAGGCCTTGGCAACCGTTTATCCCAGTTTGCCAGGAGCGTAGGAATCCTCGATTCGTAGTATTCCCGACCGATCCATTGGCTTCCATGTTTCGCATGCTAGAATCCCGTCTCCACTGAGGACTTCCATGACGCCCGACGAACGAGAAAAGATGAACACTCTGTGCGGGAAAATCGCCACCGAGCAAAACCCCGAGAAATTCGATGCGCTGGTGAAAGAACTGAACGACCTGTTGGAGCACAAGCACGAGCGCATCCATCCCGAACACAAGCCCGGCTGAATTACCAATACAGACTGCGACACAGCCCAAACAGGCTGGGTGACCGTATCCGTTCTGCGCTAGAATGTGGCGTTTCCAGAAATCTCTGCCAGGTGCATTCATGCCGAAAGCGCCAAAGAAGAAGGCGCGCACAAAGAAAGTGCGCAGCAAGGAAGAGAAGCGCCGGACCGTAATACCTGCCGGAGATAAACCGGCGATCTTCCCGATCGTTGCCATTGGAGCTTCCGCCGGCGGTCTCGAAGCCTTCAGCAATCTGCTTCGATCTCTTCCCCCCGAACCCGGCCTGGCCCTGATATTCATCCCTCACCTGGACCCAACCCACGAGAGCGCTATGGTCGAGTTGCTCTCGCGGACGACTCGTTTGCCGGTGCTGCGGGCTGCTGAGGGCATGCGCGTCGCCGTCAATTGTGTTTTCGTGCTTCCTCCAAATTCCGACATGACCATCTCGGGAGGAGCTCTGCACCTGATTCAACGCGAAGCGGGCCGCGGCCAGCACATGCCAATCGATTCGTTTTTCCGCTCTCTCGCTGATGACCAGGGGGCGAATGCGATCGGGGTAATCCTGTCCGGGACTGCAAACGACGGTACCCTTGGACTAGCCGCGATCAAAGACAACGCGGGCATAACTTTTGCCCAGGATAACGACTCCGCCAAGTACGACGGCATGCCTAGCAGCGCCACTGCATCTGGCGTAGTGGACTATGTTCTTCCGCCCGCCCGCATTGCCCAGGAGCTCATTCGTATTCAGAAGCAGCCGCCGGAAGAGATCTCTCCCAGCGATGCGTTCGACGGAGACGGCAAAAACCGGCTCATGAAAGATGTGTTCCGGCTGCTCAAGGGCTATAGCAAGGTCGATTTTGTGGATTACAAGATGGCGACCATCCGGAGGCGAATCCTGCGCCGGATGAATATCAATCACACGACCGAGCTGGGCGACTACGTTAAGCTTCTGCATCGTAACCAGCAGGAAGTAGAAGCCCTTTACCGCGACGTCCTTATCAACGTCACTAGTTTCTTCCGCAACCCTGAGGTCTTTGAAAGTCTCCGCGAGGTTGTTTACCCAAAGATTCTGGATGGACGCCCGCCTTCAGAACCCGTGCGTGTATGGGTTCCCGGCTGCTCAACCGGCGAGGAGACATATTCTCATGCCATCTCTCTGGTCGAAATGCTTTCCAAACTTCGCGCTGAAGTCCCGATTCAGATTTTCGGCACGGATCTCAGCGAAAATGCCATACAAAAGGCTCGAACCGGAATTTACAAACAAAACGTCGTCAATGAATTATCGGAGGTGCGCCTTCGCCGCTTCTTCCACAAAGTTCCCGGTGGCTATCAGATTTCCAAATCGATCCGGGAAATGTGCGTCTTCGCGCGCCAGAACGTCTTTGGCGATCCTCCGTTCTCGCGAATGGACCTGATCAGTTGCCGCAATGTGCTGATCTATCTGAGTCCTGTTTTGCAGAAGAAAGTCATTCCCATTTTCCACTATGCTTTGAAGCCGAACGGCTTTCTGCTGGTGGGAAATACTGAAGGCCTTCTCGGATCAGGCGCGGAGATCTTCGATCTCGTAGACAGGAAGTGCAAAATTTATCAGAAAAAAGCTGTTCCTTCCCCGGTAACGTTCGGCATGACCGTCAGCACTCCCGAGACGTACCAGGGACGTCCGGAAAAACCGCATCATACCCGGAAGGAAGAGGAAGTAACCAAGACGCCCGCTGACGTGCAACGGGAAGCCGATCGCCTTCTGCTGACGAAATATGTACCCTCGGCGGTCGTCGTGAACGACGATCTCGAGATCCTCCAGAGCCGGGGCAGAACGAGCCGTTATCTCGAACTGCCCACCGGGCGTGCCAGCCTCAACCTGTTTAAGATGGCTCGCTCCGGCTTGCTCGTTGAATTGCGCACCCTGATCGAAAGGGCCCGCAAGAATTCGGTTCCCATTTCCAAAGATGGGATCGTGCTCGAAGATGGCAACGAGGCGGCCGTAGTGCGAATCGAAGTTATCCCGTTTCAAACACCCGCGCGCGACCAGCGGCACTTCCTGGTTCTGTTCGAAGAAAAAGAAAGTCCTAAGAGTCGCGAGCCACAAGCCGGGTCGCGACAATCGGCAAAGGAACTGGCAGGCACCAAGGATGTTCAAATCGCACAACTGAAACAGGAATTGGCCAGCACCAAGGAGTACCTGCAATCCATCATCGAGGGGCAGGAAGCCACCAACGAAGAATTGCAATCGGCCAATGAGGAAATTCAGTCCGGCAACGAGGAATTGCAAAGTACGAATGAAGAATTGCAGACCTCAAAAGAGGAGCTCGAATCCGCCAACGAGGAGCTGAACACCGTAAACGAAGAAATTCAGCACCGCAACCAGCAGCTCGCGCAACTCAGTAACGATCTCACCAACATCCTCAACAGCGCTACCATCGCGATCGTTATGCTCGGAGAAGATCTGCACATCCGCCGGTTTACGCCTGAGGCCGAGCGAATTCTTGGTTTTTCCAACCAGGACGTAGGCAAGCCGCTCAGCCATCTCTATCTGAACATCGATATTCCTAAACTCGAAAAATGGATGCTTGACGTGATGCGCGATGTAGCGCTGAAGACAGAACGGGTCCAGGCTCGCGACGGCAGGTACTATAAGCTGCACCTCGCTCCCTACCGTACTTTGGAGAACAAGATTGATGGAGTGGTGATCACTCTGCTGGATATCAGCGATCTGGTAGCTCAGGAAAACAACAAGTAGCGTCTTCGTTCGGACCGGGGGCAAGCATCTCTGATCCTGCCTCGTTGCGAATTTTCGCGCACAACCTCCCCCGCGCCAACAGTCTCCAACTTACAACGCATCGAGCAGCCCAGGAAAGAGGCCATCGCTTGCCACCTAGAGACATCGTTGCAATTGGCGGTTCAGCAGGATCGATCGAAGTCCTGAAGGCGATTGTGCGCGGCCTGCCTTCGGACCTTCCCGCCTCCATCTTCGTCGTGATCCATGTCTCGCCCGATTCTCCCAGCATGCTTGCCAGGATGCTATCCAATTCTGGGCCGCTAAGCGCCCGGAATCCGCTCGACCAGGAACAGATTCGCCCCGGACGCATTTACGTTTCCCGCCCTGACCATCACCTGACGATAGAAGGCGGGAGAATTCGTGTACTGCGCGGCCCCAGGGAGAATCGGCACCGCCCTGCGATTGATGCGCTACTGCGTACCGCCGCCCGCGAATATGGCCGGAGGGTAGTAGGAGTCGTACTCAGCGGATTGCAGGATGACGGCTCTGCGGGACTCTATGCGGTGAAGCAACGCGGCGGCATCACAATTGTGCAAGATCCTCAGGATGCTGAATGGAAAGACATGCCCAACCACGCCATTGAATACGTCCATCCTGATTATGTTGTACCGGCCAGCGGCATCGCTCCCCTCATCGTGGAGTTCGCGACGCCATCAGAAGGAGCAATAGCCATGCCGAAGAAGAAGAACTCAATGCCGCGAACGTCCAATGGCAACGACAATAAGTCTAAGGCTTCTCTGAAAGCTGCTTTGGATCAACCAGATGTAAACGAGGACGTAGCCTACCCCGACGAAGGAGAGGGCCGTCCGTCGGTGTTTGCTTGCCCGGAGTGCCACGGCGTCCTGTGGGAATTGAAAGACGACAAGATTGTGAGGTTTCGCTGCCGTGTGGGTCACTCTTATGGAACGGAGAGTCTGAACCAGGAACTTTCAGCAGCCTCGGAAGCCGCGATGTGGGCCGCGGTACGCGCGCTGGAGGAAAAGGCCGCGTTGCAGCGTCGGGTTGCGGAAGGGATGGGGTTGCTAAGAAGCGTGTCATCGCGCATGCTCGATCAGTCTACGGCTGATGCTGCTAATGCGCGCCTGATTCGCGATATGATTTTCCGGCACGACGCCGAATTGGAGCTGGAAGGGATACATTCTGAGAAGAATTTGGAATCGCCGGAACGGAAAACCGCTTAGAACTCGTCTCCGAGAGCGTCCAGTGCATTTTTCAACTCTGCCAATCCCTGCCGCACGATACGGCTGTCCTCAGCGTTCAGACTCACTTTGGGAACTAACTTCGCCACTGTGCTATAGGCCTTCCGGGCCGCTCGACAGTTACGCCTTTTTCGAGAATCATCCCCCGTCGTCCGCGCAATCTTCACAAAAGTCAGCGCAGTTTGTAGATCAATCTTGAGAAAGTTCGCAGCAGAGCGATTTATCTCCTCACGAGAGGCCAGGAGTTCATCCATGGTGGGCTTCGCGGCGGCGTGTCCTCTCATTCGCTTTGCTTTTGGCGCCACGCTTCTCAGATGTTTTAGCAATCGCGGCGGGTTGTGTCCTCATTCCTGTTGCTGAGGGCAAAGCTTCTGCGAGCCTAGCTGACCTTGGCAGAATTCCTATATGGCCGAATGAGATTAAGTTCGTTCTCGCGGACGTCCTCCCCCGCCATCTGGGCAATGGACAAAGAGACTTCTTTCCGCTGATTTGGGACCAACCCACCCTGCAATTCGTTAACGCTATGCCGCAGCAGTTCGACTGACTGTCTCACCTGGAGCCGCAGTTCCATCATTTGGTCACGAAGGCGTCTGGTTTCCGCAACGGCCACCTTAATTGAGCGCGCCGACTCCTCATAAGCTTTCTTCGTGTCATTCTCTTGCAGGGGATAACTTTCGCGGATGGGGCTCGCTTGAACCCAGCCATCGAGTTCGGCCTTTACTGCCACGACCGAACCTGCGGATTTTCCCGCCGGACGGCGCACTGGAAGACCCAACTCGCGCTCATACCGCTGGGCCGTTCTCACGCCCTTTCCCAGGTAATTTGCGATCTCTTTCCAGCCGCTGAGATATTGCGATAATTCGTGCTTTCCGGGGCGTTCCTTCATGGCAGGACCTTCTTCCTGGCGAAAGCCTCTTGCTTCGCGCATTGTAGCACCGAAATTGGCAGTGAGAGCTCCAATGTCGACGCCTCGAGGCAACTTGGGAGCAAGGTTCATTGGCGCACATTGGCGCATTCCGCTGATGTCACCACCTGCTAGCCTTTTTCTACAGCAGTATTTCTCCATGTCAACTTCACATTTTCACGGCCAGCGGACAGCGACGTCATTCGAGGATTCAACTCCCGAGGATCGGGGAGACCTCAAGCGTGGAATCAAAGATTTCCTCATCGCCGAATCCTGTAAGCCGTTATCCACCCAAATCTGCCCGCGATGCGGCCGGCAGATGGAATTCACGGAAGCCGTCTTCTGGGTTGACGGAGAGGCCGAAAGGTTCACCGTCCGTCTGCCATTGTGCAAGTGTGCGGTGGCGAACGTTTCCGATCAGGCTAGTTCCGGCTCATTCGCAGCTTGATCGAACGCCGCAGTGAATGCCAGGCCGGCGTTTCGCCATCTCGACTCTGATGCCTGACGTATTTGCAATTTCGGGGAGCCGTAGCTTGATGTCCCGTCCAGTTCGATGCCCATATTGCGTCGAGGGCAGGGAATTCAAGTTGATGGAGCCCAGAGATCCAACCAACGGATGGTACACGTGTGAAGGCTGTGGACATCTGGCCATGCCGCTGCAGTCCGACTTCCGGTGCCATTGCGCGAAATGCGCAGGTCTGACCGGAACCGGCTCTAAGACGATCTAGTCGTCCTCATTTTCATCGTGATTTTTCTTCAGGAGTACAGTAGTGAATTCATCTTTCATCGCGTCATCTGCCATCTCACCATCTTTCATCTCACTATCCTCGCAGCGCTGGCGAAGTCTGTACCAGGACC
Source organism: Candidatus Sulfotelmatobacter sp. (assembly GCA_036268025.1). GTDB lineage: Bacteria > Acidobacteriota > Terriglobia > Terriglobales > Acidobacteriaceae > Sulfotelmatobacter. The sequence continues at coordinate 38,216 of DATAUY010000233.1, forward strand.
TTGTTTCCGTACCGGAAAGCTCGGTGACTCTCGATCGCATCGTCGATACGCGCAATGCGGTCCTCGACCGAGCCGAAGAAATCCTCACGGATCCACCAAGCAACGAGCGGCAGGCGTTGACCCATGCGCTGCATACTCTGCGCCGCCTCGAACAAACAGCGGTTCGAGACCCGCAGTCCATATAGCCGGATCGGCTTAACCGCGACGAAGCGCTCTGCTTTCCAGATTTCAGATTACGACCTGGGCACTTTGCATCGATGCATTTTGCATAGTTCACTTCGCATCGATCACTTCGCATCGAAGCGCGGGGGGCCCCATTCCAGCATTGCGTTCTTTGCGGTTTGAGAGTGGGGATGCGTTTGCCAAATTGATTCGGCGTAGCTGGTTTGCTAAGGTCGTGGTCATGCCCGAGCGTGTCACGTCCGAGCGTGTTAGGTCCGAGGGTACCCCCGAGCAGATACATGACCAGATACGCGAATTGCTCGACTCGCTTTATCGCGTGGATTCGGGACGAATCCTGGCAACGCTGATCCGCTTGCTCGGCGATTTTGATCTCGCCGAGGAGGCGATGCACGAAGCCTTTGCCGCTGCGCTGGGCCTGTGGCCGGCGAGTGGAATACCCGGCAACCCGCGCCCATGGCTGATTTCGACGGCCCGATTCAAAGCCATTGATACTCTGCGTCGACGGACACGGTTCGATGCGTCGCAAGACGAACTCGCGCGACATCTCGAAACACAGTCGAGCTCTTCCGACGCGCCCGATGAAGAAGATTTCTTAGAGGACGACCGGCTGCGCTTGATTTTTACCTGCTGTCATCCATCTCTGGCGCCGGAAGCGCGCGTCGCGCTCACCTTGCGCGAGGTGTGCGGGCTGACCACCGAGGAAATAGCAAAGGCCTTCCTCACGACTCCGAGTACGCTGGCGCAGCGCATTGTCCGCGCCAAGACAAAAATTCGAGAAACACCGATTCCATATGAAGTGCCGACGCCGCAGGAATTGCCGGAGCGGCTGGGCGCGGTGCTTCACGTCATCTATCTCGTCTTCAATGAGGGTTATTCGGCCGCGGCGGGAGCGGAAGTAACGCGGGCCGAGCTAACCGGCGAGGCGATTCGACTGGGCCGGCTGCTGATGGAACTTCGGCCAGTGCCGGAAGGCGTGAGTTCGGAAATGGGTTCGGAAAACATGGGCGCAGAGATCATCGATCCGGAAATCATGGGGCTGCTTTCCCTGATGTTGCTGCACGAATCTCGCCGCGCCGCGAGAACTTCTCCGGCCGGAGAGCTGATTCTGCTCGAGAACCAAGACCGCTCACTCTGGAACCGGGAGCAGATCGCAGAGGGAGTGGCATTGCTGGAGAAAGCCCTGGGGGACCCTGGGAAGTCGCGCCGTTTCGGTGCTTACACACTGCAAGCTGCGATCGCGGCCGTACACGCCGAGGCGGACTCAACCGCCGCGACCGACTGGCGGCAGATTGTTGCGCTGTACGACCTGTTGGCGCGAATTCAGCCTTCGCCGGTTGTGCAACTTAATCGCGCTGTGGCAATTGCCATGCGCGATGGTCCGGAGGCCGGTTTGGCGCAGATCGACGCGGCGCTGGAACAAGGCGAATTGGCGAATTATTACCTGGCGCATTCCGCTCGCGCCGATATGTACCGCAGACTCGGCAGGACATCCGAGGCCCGTGCTTCATACGAGAAGGCGTTGGCCCTGACGCAACAGGAACCAGAGCGGCATTTCCTGCAAGAGCGGATTCGGCAATTGAAATAAAAATTGGGATAGCTGTCGATTTTCCGTCTCCCCAACGACAATAGGACGAAAGAACGATGAGCTACGGCTCCTGACTGAACAGGAAACGAGTCATCGGGAACAAACCACAGAAACCAAGGAGAAAAGTCATGCCACAGTATCTGGTTGCCAGCTACCTCCCCGACAACTTCGACCCGTCCACTGTCACCGAAGCGATGGTGGAAGAGATCCACGCGCTGAACCGCGAAATGATTGCTGCCGGAATCAGGAAGTTCGCCTGCGGCATGGCTCCGGTCGCCAACACCAAGACAGTGCGGAAGCAGTCCGACGGCAAGGTGCTGGTCACCGATGGGCCGTACCTGGAGACCAAAGAGCACATCGGCGGTTTTTGGATATTGGAAGCCGCCAATATGGACGAGGCACTCGGGTGGGCGCGCAAGGGTGCCATCTCGTGCGATGCGGTGGGCGAGGTACGCGAACTTCTTTTCTTCCCGGCTCCGGAACAAGAGCCCAGCGGAAGCAAGTAAAACAGCCCGGGCCGCCGCGACTTCGGAACACGCCGTAATGCCAACGCCTGCCGAGCACCAGTTGAGGTGCGTGCGTTTCTTTCGATGCTGGCCAGACATGGCTGGCATCGCGTATCGCCTACCAGATAATTATGAGCAATCAACTCACTCGTCGCGACTTCGCTATCCGCACCGCCGGCATTGGTCTGGCTATGGGACTCGCGCCTGCTGTTACGCGCGCGGAGGCTCGGCAAGCCTCCCGCTCAGAAAAGTCGCCGGCGGTTGCGGATCCATATTCCCTCGTCGATCCGGAACTTTTTCCTGTGCTCAAGCAGTTCCCCGCCTTTGATCTCTCGCCGGAGATGGTCGGCAAGTTCCGGCAATTGCCCGGCATGCCCTCGTTACCTGCTCCCGCGCCGCAGCCCGTGGAGCGGCATATCCCCGGGCCGCCAGGAGCACCCGAGGTTCGTCTCTGGATCGTTGATCCTGCGCCGTCGAAGAAGGGCAAGCCGTTATTGCTTCACATGCATGGCGGCGGCTTCATGATGACCGATCCCAACTTGATGCCCCGGCTCCAGGAGATCGCGACGGATTGCCATTGCGTCGTCGTCTCGGTTGACTACCGGCTGGCTCCGGAGACGCGCTATCCCGGCTCGCTTGAGGACAATTACGCTGCGCTGAAATGGGTTCACGCTCATGCAGCCGAACTCGGCACTGATCGCTCCAGAATTGCCGTGGGCGGTGAAAGCTCGGGCGGCGGCCACGCAGCGAGCCTTGCGATTCACGCGCGCGACCGCAACGAAGTCCCCATCGTCTTTCAGCTGCTCATCTACCCCCAGCTGGACGACCGAACGGGCATCTCCCGCCCAGCGCCGCCCGCCATTGGCCACTTTCTGTGGACTGCAAATGCCAATCGTTTTGCCTGGAGCTCGCTGCTCGGTGTTCCAGCGGGCTCGTCCAGAGTGCCGGCAGGCGCCGTTCCGGCGCGGGTAGCCAGCGTCGCCGGCCTGCCGCCTGCCTGGATCGGCGTCGGTTCCATTGACCTGTTCGTCGAAGAAGATATGGAGTACGCGCGCCGGCTCGTCCATGCCGGAGTCGCAACCGAACTCCTGGTCGCGCCTGGTGCTTTTCATGGATTCGACCTCCTCGTGCCGGATGCCGAAGTCTCCCAACAATTCAGCGCGAGTTGGAAGTCTGCGCTGCGCAAAGCATTCGCCATTGGCAAAGCTGTTTAGCACAGAAGCTGGAAGTGTCGCGGCAGAGTTCGGGGCAGTGAAAAAAATTTCCTAGACGGTTTGTCGAATTCGGGTTCGGTCGTTCGTCATCATAAGTGAAAGCATCGGCAATCCGCACTTTTCGCGATCCCGTGGAGCATCTGACGCAGCCCGTGGTTCCTGTGCAATGGTGGTCGGACGGACGGAAGGTCGCTAAGCGGTTACTCAAGCAAAATCAGAAATTAGACAAGGCTAATAAGGAGACGCTATGAGAAAGATCAGGATCATCGAGCATATCTCGCTGGATGGCGTAATTCAGGCCCCTGGGGGACCAGAGGAAGACCCCAATGGCTTCGCCTACGGCGGCTGGGCGGGGCCGCATGCCGACCCGGATGGAGGAACTGCGATCGTCGAGGCGCACGGCGAGGATTTCGATCTACTGCTGGGCCGCCGAACCTACGATATCTGGAGTGGTTTTTGGCCGAAAGCTCCGAAGAGTCCGATGGCGGACAGCATCAACGCGGCAACGAAATACGTCACGACCCACCGTTCCAAGAGTCTCGAATGGGGGCCGGTCGAGGACCTTGGAACGGACATCGTTGAGGGCATTCGCCGTGCGAAGGAAAAGAGCGGGCCGCACCTGATCGTCTGGGGCAGTTCGAAGATCACACCGATGCTGATCGAACACGGGCTTGCGGATGAGGTCATGCTGCTGGTCTTTCCGGTTTTGTTAGGGGTTGGCAAACGTATCTTTTCGGAAGGAACTCCGCCACGCGAACTGGCGCTCGTGAGCACTAAGGCTGTGGGCTCGGGCGTCATCATCAGCACCTACAAGCCCAGCGGGCCCTTGCGGACCAGCACCTATGGCGACACGGCGAAGTGAGGCGGCGTCCAGTGTTCCTTACGGAACACAACGTCATGACGGTATAGGGTGCACGATCTTGTCATGACAGGTAAGCGCAAGAAAGCAAAGCGGCTAAAGGCCGGGGTCAAGCCGGCGAGTGTCGCGTGGCTGCATGCATCGGTGGAAGATGATCTTTTGTCGCTGGCGGAGGAGGAGACGGGCGCGCAGTCGAGCGGGAACCGTCCGCGTAAACGCCGGATCTCTGTTTCTTCTTACGCATGGATGTGGAAGTAGTGTACTGGCTTAAGTCCAACGGACCTGGCTACCAGACGCGGATCAATCCGATATTGAGAAGAGTAATGATGGAAAGCAAGAAACGTGCGGGAGGGGAATAGAGGTATTGAACTTCTCACTCAAGCTCAAGTCAGGCTTGAGCGGGTCACCCTGCCAGGCTTTTTTGATCTTTCGGTCAGTCCAAACTACCGGCAGCCGGGCGGTCCGGCTCAGCTAACTAAAGTCCAGTCCTCAATCGCTAACTTGTGAACCCTTCGAAACTCCTGAGTGTTGTGGGTGACGAGCGTCAAGCCCAGGCTGCGAGCGTGGGCGGAGATGAACAGGTCGTTGGCTCCAATCATCTTTCCGGACTTCTTCAACTGCGCGCGAATCTGCGCATAGTGCGAAGACGCATTGTCGGGGAAATCCAGAAGTTCCACGTAATTCAGAAAGGCATTCAACGCCGCTTCGTCCTGCTGGCGTCGAGGAGACACTTCAACGCCATAGAGCAACTCAGACTTGGTCACCACAGAGACACAAACGTCGCTGACCGGGATTTTTTTGCAGACGCCGTAAAAGTGCGTCGTGAGAACGCTTCATCACATAGGAGCAAATGTCCGTGTCCAGCATGTAGCGGAGCATTACCGCGCACGCTCCTGCACGGGCAGACCTTCCACCCCTTCCATGAAATTTGCCGAAGCTGCCGGCGCATCAGCCAGATAAGAGCTCCAATCAAACGGCCGAGGCGACAATACGACCTCGCTCCCCTCTTTGCGAATGAACACCTCCTGCGTGCGGAACTGAAACTCCTTGGGCAGGCGGACCGCCTGGCTGCGGTTGTTCATGAATACTTTCGCCTTGCGCGCAGTGGATTGGTCTTTGGAGATTGGCATATACAAACATATATGCCAAAGGAAAAGGGAAGGCAAGAAATGTGAATCTTACCGCAGTCTCCAAATCGAGATCGATAACATTCAGGGGCGGGATGGCCTTTGATCCTGCGGGCATTACCAACACAGTGGGAATGTGCACGCAAAGATCGCTAAACGCGGCCACTCGCCGCGGCCCCATCCGGGCCCCGCCTTAACCGTAGGTGAGATCGGTGCTCTGCCCGACCTCGATAATGTAACCGTCAGGATCGCGGATATAGCAGCGTACCTCGCCATACTTAGGAATCGGCTCCGTGATGAATTCGGCTCCTCGACTTTTCCACAATTTGTAGCACGCTTGAATATCCGCAACGCGGAAATTCATAAAGCTGTTGATGTGATTCGGATCGGGGACGCTGAGCCTCACCGTCGGCTTGTCCGGGGTCGGGCCGCCTCCGACGTTCAGAATCATCCAGATATTCGCCAGCAGAAGGTACGCAGGCGCGTTGCCGTCGCCGAGGGTCAGAATGCGAGCGCCGAAGACCTTTTCGTAGTAGCGCGCCGATCGCTCGATGTCGGCGACGGTGAGAAATTGCGCGACGCTGATCCCCTCCTTCGGAGGCATCTCGTAGCTCTTCTGTTCAATTTGTACGCTGTTCATTGATAGCTCCAATATTGACGGCTCCAATTTCCATAGGGTGTTCATTCTTAAATACGGCGTCCCATTTCCTTTGCGCACTCTGCAAAGGGCGGAGCCGCGAACGTATATGTACGGCGTTTAGGAGACAAGAACATTGTATCGGCAGCATCGGACGGGGCACCCCGCTATTGTCGTTCGAACACAAAGATATTTGGCTCATGCTGGCCGACCCGGCGCTGGATCCAGGTAAACGTCTTGCGGTCAGCAGAAAGCTCGATCTGCTCAGTTCTAATGATCTTGCCCTGAATCTTGTCGGTGATCTCCAGGGTGCGCTCATTTTCCCGGCGAGCTGATGACGTCGCGCCTTCGATAACAACGCGGCCCCCAACAGGATAATCTTTGCCATCGAATTTTATGTTTCGGGGAGTTTGCTGCGAGGAACGGATGAACGAAAGCCCGTCCCCCTCATAAAGCTGAATCTGCAGGATTGACGTTGAATCAACAGGCATCGCGCTTTCCCAAGTCCCGGCAAAACTCTGTCCATCTGCTGTCCGCTTGTACAGATAGTTCACCGTGGAGGGAGCCGCGTTCGGCGGAAATTCTGTGTAGTTGTCACTAAGGCTGTTGCCGTCCGGGGAAAGCTTCCACATCGCCGTGAGCATCGTGCGGCCGTCTTTCTTGCGCTCCACCTTCCACGTGTCAGGCCCCTCCATGGTCACCGATAGCGCAGTCCCGAAATTTCCAGGCTGGTCCGTTCCATCTGCCATAATCGTCTCCGCGCCTCCACCAAAATTAAAGGCGTACTTGTTCCCGCCCAGGTTCTCAACTTTCATCACATCGGTCTGTTTGCTTTTCGATGGATCCAATTTCCATTGACCAACAAACGGATCCTGCGCCGCCCATAACGAGCCGGTGACAGCACAGGCCGCCAGTAGCAACAGAAAAATGCGCTTTGATATAAAGGCCGACATGGGACGCTCCTTGAACTAATTGTCTGGATGATTTACTTGTGACGACTTAAGTCCGGAATCGTTAGCTTGGTAGAGATGGCGGGAATCCAATGGTCAGGAAAACTTTTTATCCCCGGTTAGCGTCCAACGGCTGGGTGGCCTACGCAACGCGGTTTTTCTTCGTGTCGGGAATCCTGTGTTCTTACGATGACACCTATCCACAAAATTCCACTCAATCCAAAAACGGGCTTGAATGGTCCCCGGCCACAAATTCCTCTCATGAGGCTAAATAAAAAATGGAGTAGCTGTCGATTTTCGGTTTCCCGAGCGACTATCCGATATCAGGACGATGAGCTACGGCTCTTCGCAGGAAACAAGGAGTTACGTGAAGCAAGGGGATCCGATGAGATACATCTGCCTGGGCTACCTCGAACCGGGAAAATTCGAAGGGATGTCCGAGGACGATCGAGACGCGGTGCTTGACGAGTGTTTTGAGCACAATGACCATCTGCGCGCCAGCGGACATCTTGTTGCCGAAGTGCCTCTTCAGCCTCCGGAGACCGCGATGACCTTGTATTGGAAAAATGGCAAAGCCGTGACGACTGACGGCCCCTATGCGGAAACCAAGGAACAGCTTGGCGGCATTCAAATCCTTGAGGCGCGAGACCTCAATCACGCCGTTCAGCTTGTCTCGCAGCTTCCAGGCTTTAAGTATGGACTTGGACCGATTGAGATACGGCCGGTTGCGGATTTGAACGAAATGATGAAGGAGAGCGAGCAGCGGCGGCGGAAGGATACCTCGCGATGAGCGTGGCCACGAGCAGGCTGCTGAAAACTCCGATTGGGTCGGTTTTTGGGAAGGGCACGTGGTGGTAGACTTCAGCCATGCCCTCCCGGAAAAAAAAGACCAACAGCAAGCGAACGAAGTCCAGGCCAACAAAAGCAAAGACCGCAGCCTCGAAACGGCCGAAGAGAGCTTCGCGTCAAAAGCAGGCGATGGCCGCGAAAAAGGGAACTAAGAAGAAACAATCGAAGAAGAAGCAGCCCTCGAAAGCAAGTTCCGTCCGCAACAGGAAAGCTCCCGTGCGCCGCGCGCAACGGTTGGAATCTTCCTGGGGCAAAGAAGGCGCAGTTTCCGCGAGACAATCGGGAGACTTAGAAGGTTTGTCCCGCATCGAGCAAGCGGATTCGGAAAGCGTCGATGAGTTAGTAGAGGAAGGAAATGTCTTTGAGGCCGGTGCGGTTGCCGGCGTCGAGGAAGCTGACGATCAGGATACAAAGGAAGTGCACGTTCATGAGGTCCCTGAAGATGATGTTCCCGATGAGTATCTGGACGAGGACTAGCTGACCTTACGGAGTTCGGAAAGGGAGAGCATCCCATTCAGTGAATGGAGTGTGGATTCAAGAACCCCATACCCCATCTATTTGCCTTGATAGGTGACATGCCACACGCTCCGGCTGCCGTCATCGGTAACGAACATAGAGCCGTCCCTTCCGATGGCGACACCGACCGGCCGACCCCACACCGAATCGTCATTCACTACGAAACCCGTAAGAAAATCTTCGTAAGTGCCGTCAGCCTTTCCGTTGTGCATCGGAATGCGAATGACCTCATATCCCGCACGCTTTTCGCGATTCCAGGATCCATGCTCGGCCGCAAAACCATCGCCCTGATACGACTGTGGGAAGCTTCCGTCAGCCGGATAGAACGTCATCTCCAGCGAAGCCATGTGTGGCTGCACAAGCACATCCGGCGTCCTCACCTTCGCATGCAGGTCGACATGCTTGCAGCTCTTCGCATCGGGTGATTCCCCTGTAGCTTGTGGGTTAGCACCGGTTCCGTCCGCGCATGGCTGCGGGAGCCGGGGATCCTGATGGCCACCCATGTAGTACCACGGCCATCCGAAAAATCCATCCTCCGGAACTGAGGTCACGTAGTCGGGAACCAGGTGATTCCCAAGTTCGTCCCGCTCGTTGGTCGAGCACCACAACATACCGGTTACTGGGTTGATCGCCTCGCCGACGCAGTTGCGAATTCCCGACGCAAACACTTTGACGAACTTTCCGTCAGGTGTGAATTCAAGCACGTTCGCTCTATGAAACTCCTTCGGATGATCATCGGGATTGTCGATGTTCGATCCGGAACCGACTGACACCAGCATGTGTTCGCCATCTTTGGTGAAAACCACATCGCGTGTCCAATGCCCGCCGCCCGCGAGCTGCGCGTACCCGGGTAGACTGGGGACAATAGTTTGCGGCCCGCCAGACGCATGAAGATCGCCGGATTGATAAGCGAAACGGACCACCGAGGTCGTGTTGGCGACGTATACAAACTTAGGATTGTCGGCGGGATAGAAGGCGATGCCGAAAGGATGGTCGAGTCCGGTAGCGAAGCGCTCGATTTGTGCGGCCTTGCCATCAGAGGTTATGCCCCGCAAAACAAATATGATTCCCCCGCCGGAGTCGGCGACAAACAGGTCGCCATTGGGAGCTTCGCGGATCAATCGCGGTTGGCGGAACGTGCCTTTGTCCGGAGGCTTCGTGCCGTGTTGCTGGGAGTGCTGCTGATCCGGCGATGGGCTCGGTCCGTTGTCGCCCCCGGCGTACAGAGTCACCTTGAAACCGGGAGGCGCAACGGGCCATGCATTCTGCGGGCGCGGAACAATATGCGGCTGGTTGCGAACCGACTCCGCAGGCTTGGGCTCCGGCAGGTCGATCACGGAAATCTTCCGCAAGACTCCTGGCTTTTCCTGACTCCAATCGGCGAACGCATCCTGGCCCGTAATCGGATTTTGTTTAGTCTGTGCCGCCAGAGGATATGCAAATCCGACGATAGTAAAAAGAGCGACAGTTGGGAGAATGAGTTCCGTTTTCATAGCTACTCTGAGATGCCAGATTCAAAGAATTGGTCGCAGCCGACGAAGCCGAAGACATCACTCCTGACTACCGCTCCAAATGCCTATCAGCGCGTGGTTAAAGGATCAGACACTTTCTAACCGGCTGCTTGTCCACCGCCTGACGGTCTTTTCAGGAGGAACGCCATGGGAATACAGATTACGCAGAGCAGTGCCAGGTAACGGAAATCGTCCACGTAAGCCCAAAGTTGCGACTGATTGTTGAGCGCGCTCTGCAACATCGAAAAGGCTCGCAATGTAGCGCGCTTCGGACCGACGTGCATCTGCATTCGCATGGTGAGCGAATGGAGTTCTCGCTGGAGTATCCAGTTTGCTCCAGAGAGCCAATGAGAATTCTCATTTCTGTGGCTCTGAAGGTGGCGTTGGGCGATCGTATTGGCGGCTGAAATTCCGACGCTGCCGCCGATGTTGCGGACGAAATTGTAAATTCCGCTGGCATTGCCAACCTCCACTTTGGGAATCGTTCCCAGAGCAACATTCGATAATGGGATGAAGACCATGCTCATGCCGAATCCGCCCAGCGTTATCGGCCAGAAAAGTGTGGTGGGAGAAATATCGACGGTAAGACGGCCAAGCCAGATTGTGGAACAGGCGATCATAGTGAATCCCGTTGCCACGATTTTTCTAGGATCTAACTTCGATACCAGAACGCCGACGCCGATCGCGGCTACGATGGAACCGAGTCCGCGCGGGCTTACGGCCAGACCGGCAGAAGTAGCATCGTATTTCATCAGTGTCTGGAAGAAAACCGGTAGAACACTGGTGAGAGAGTAAATTGCAGCTCCCAGTATGAAGACAAGAGCGGATCCAATCGCCAGGTTCTTGTTGGTAAGCGCGCGAAGATTCACCAACGGCTTATCGTGAGTGAATTCGCGGATGAGGAATGCAATCAACCCGATGACCATAATCACAAAGGCCCAGCGGATACCTGTGCTGCCGAACCAATCGTCCTCCTGCCCTTTATCGAGCACATATTGGAAGCACGCGATAAAGAGTCCGAGGAGTCCCAGGCCCACGCCGTCGAATTTCCCGGGCTTGGCGTTCTTGATATAGGGCGGATCCTCGAGAAATTGTTTTTGCAGAAATATCGCCAGGATGCCGACTGGAATATTGATATAAAAAGCCCATCGCCAGGAAATGGCATCGGTCAGATAGCCGCCGAGGGCGGGCCCTACGACGGGGGCCAAGACGACGCCGAGCGCGTAAAGTCCCATCGCCTGCCCTTGCTGCGCCGGAGGAAAACTTTCAACGAGGATGGATAAAGCAAGCGGCTGAAGCGCGCCGCCGGCCGCTCCCTGTACCGCCCGCGCCAGCAGAATAAAACCAAGCGAAGGAGCGATGCCGCAGGCAAAAGACGCAATGGTGAAGACGAGGATTGAAAACATCAGGAAGCGTTTGCGGCCGAAACGTTGCGCGAACCATGTGCTGGCGACCAGAAAGACAGCATTCGCGACCAGGTAGACAGTGAGCACCCACTCCGCTTCGTCGTTCGTAGATGCCGTGCTGCCCGCTATATACGGCACTGCTACGCTGGCGATACTGGTGTCCATCACCTCCATGAAGGTTGCGATCATCACGGAGACCGCGATGAGCCAGGGACTGTGGCTGGGCTTCCAGTTACCGCTGCCGCCGCCGGGCATTCAGATTGGCTCCGCTGGATTCTTCATCATTACCTCACCCAACTACTTAACCCAGACCTTTGGTTCGACGGACATACCCGGGGCAAGCCGGTCGATTCCCGGCTGACCCGATTTGAAGCGTATCCGCACGGGCAAACGCTGGACGACCTTCACGTAATTTCCTGTGGCGTTTTCAGGAGGCAGCAGGCTGTAGACAGCCCCGCTGGCGCCGGGCAGGGCGTCTACGTAGCCTTCAAATTTTTGGTCCAGAGCGTCGACGTGGATGGTTACGGATTGTCCCTGGCGCATTTTTTGAACTTGAGTTTCCTTGAAATTCGCCGTGATCCAAATGTCATCCGTCTGCGTTAGGGCGAACATTTCCTGGCCGGGCGCAACCTGCGAGCCGACCTGTACCTGTTTGTCTCCGATCACTCCATCGACGGGCGCGTAGATTCTCGTATATTCGAGATTGAGCGCCGCTTGATTGGCCTGCGCCTGCGCCGCGGCTACGCCGGCGTCGCGCATGGCCAGTGTCTCGCGCTGCACAGCCACCTGTTTCGGAGAGTTATTTCTCATCTCTCTCGCTTGCTGCCTGGCCTGTGCCAGCGAGGCCTCGGCTTGCTTCACGGCCTTCTCGGCCACGCGGACCATTTCTTTTCGCGATGCCACCAGCTCCGCTTGTGAGCGTTCGTCCGTGGCACGTTGATCGTAGAGTTCGCGCGAGACTTCTTCTTTCGCGGCAAGCAATCGGTAACGTTCCGCCTCTTGCGAGGCATTGGCCTCGGTAGCTTCGGCTTGATGAAGATCAGCGATAGCCGATTGATACCTCTCCTGCGACGCATCAAGGTTGACGGTTGCACTGGCGACACTGAGTTCCGCATTTACAACTGCGGTTGACTGCGAGATTTCTGTGATCCGTACATTTGGCGACTGAGCCCGGAGGCCGGCCTGCGCCTGTGCCAGATTTGCGTCAGCCTGGGCTTTGGCTGCCGCATAATCACGCGGATCGAGCTCTACCAGCAACTGTCCCTTCTTGACGCGATTCGTATTTTCCACGTAGACAGCGGTGACAAATCCCGTGATGCGCGCGCTGATCGGGGCAGTGCGGCCGTCGATGAAGGCGTCGTCTGTATTCTGGTAGCTCTCGAGGTAAAGCCATATCAGTACCGCGCAGATGAGCAGGACAACAAATCCCACGACGATGAGAACCGTCCCGCGGGGATGCTCGCGGGTCCATATCCGGATTCTTTGCTTTAGAGGGGGCTTTTTGTCGTCTTTCTTCTCATCTTTATTTTTATCGTCTTTATCTTTACCGCCATCTTCTTGTTTTTCTTTGTCTCCATCTTTATCGTCGCCGCCTTCATCCGAGCCCTTCCCATTTTGTTGATCTGACTTTTGCTCGTCCTGCTTCTTGCGCAGCTCGTCGATCTCCGAGCGCAGGCGGGTCTGCTCTTCGTACAACATGCGAAGAACCAAGGCGTGATCGGCGTCGGCTTGGGATAAGGGTTCGCTAGCGGCAGGTGTTTCGGGCATTTTATTTTCTCAGGAATTGCGGAAGTGTTTGCTCGGCGTTGCCCATGGCTCGGGCAAGCGAAACTTTGGCCAGATTGTGTTCGAATACAGCAGTGATGTAATCGTCGTCCGCTTGGACAACGGCCTGTTCGGCTTGCACCACTTCCACCGTATCCGTGATCCCCACTACGAATCGATCGCGTGACTGCGTAAGGGTGTCGTGCGCAAGATCGACATTGCTGCTGGCGACGGCAACCTGATCGGCTGCGGAATTTAACTGGATGAAGGCCTGCCGGACATCCTCATCAACCTGGCCGTGCAGGTCTTCCAATTCCGCCCTGCGCTGTTGGAGAGCGGCATTGGCTTGCTGGATGTCGCCACGAATTCGGCCACCCTGGTAAAGCGGAATCGTTAGCGTGCCAGAGACACTGTAGACGCCGGCGGACTCATGAGTCGGAGTAAGTCCAGCAGCGCCGAAGTCTGCGTTCACCGTTAATGTTGGAACTCGTTCGGCGTGAGCCGCTTTCACTGCCGCTTCGGCGGCTCTTACTCCGGCGTTTCCAGCTTCGAGATCGGGGCGGTTCTTGAAGGCTCTGTCTAAAGCGACCGCCAAGTTCAATTCTGTTAGCGGCGAAAAGTTGTAGTCCTCAGCCACGGTGAATTGTTGTCCCAACGGCAGACCGATAATTCGCGCAAGGCGGAGATACTGCGTCTCAAGATCGGCCTGCAAAGAGCGCAGACGTTGTTGTTCGGTCTGGAGTTGCACCTGGGCGCGATTAACGTCGAGACGGGCGGCAAGACCAAGCGATCGACGATCAGCGGCTTGTTGATAGACAGCTCGAGCAGTTTCCACCTGCGCCTGGGCCGCGTTGACTCGCGCTCGCGTCGCAATCACCTGCACGTAGGTTCCAGCCACGGCGAGAACCACCAGGTCGCGGGCGTTGTGCGTCAACTTCAAGTTTGCTTTCAGAGTTTCTGTAGCGCTATGCAAATTGTCGATTCTTACCAGGTCAAAGACGGCCTGTTGCAGGCGGGCGGCAAGAGCGTCGAAAAAGTTAAATTTCACCGTCTCCGGAAACATGGTCGACTCGACGCCCTGTGTCCTCAGATTGATTCGCTCTAGCTCCTCGCTCACGACCGTGTTGATCGTGGGTAGCAGTTCGCTCCTGGCGACCGTCCGCTGGCCCCGGGCTTGCAGCACGGACGAAGCTTGATCGACGACTCCCAGGTTCGATCGCAAACCGAGCGATAGGGCGTTCTGCAGCGTTAGCGTTAAGACGGTGCCGGAGTCTTTGCCCGTGGGTATACCTCCGCCGAATTGGCCGGTCACAGTGACAGAACTGTTGATTGTGTTCACCGAATTTCCGCCGCCAGAATTGGTTGTACTTTGCGTGACGGAAACCGAATTGGACCGCTCCTGTCCTCCTGACAGCGGCAGTGGCGCAGGGCGTGAAGGAACAATGGGCGCCTGCGACGGGCTTTGGGTCCAAAGAGAAGTTCCGGAAAAGACCAGGCCGATGACAAGAGTGCGAAGAATAGACCCGAGCGGCAACTGCCTGGAAGCTGTGATTGGAGCGGCCATGCTGCTCATCTCGACATTAGTTTTAATTCTGGTTTTGACTTCACTGCTTCAACGCGTGACCAGACCCTTCCCAGAGCGGCTGGATTGGTAGTAGATGTCAGAAGACTATTGTGTGTTGCCGCGCGTGGAGAGCGACTGCTTGAATTTGGGAGCCTCATCGAGCTCTTCGGCCCTAGAAATGTTTCGTCATCGTGCAGGTTCAACATTTGGATGTAACAATCCTCCAAACGTCTTGCCCGCTTACCAGCATCCAAGTCTTGGCGTAAGGCATAAGGAAAGAGCGAAAGAGCTTAGGAATGCGGCGGCATTTTAAGAAGAAAGTTTCAGGGCTGACAGCATTTCTGCTTGGCCTCGGCCTGGTGGGGCTGATTCCGATCTTCTGCGGCGCGCAAAACAATGAGTCCGCAAAGTCTCCAATTGCGACCGTAACCGTTGGCTGGACTTACTTGTACGCCGATCAGGGGAGCGGCGAACGCTCCAATCTCAATGGCTGGTTCGCTCGGCCTTCGGTGACAATCGGCAAAGGCTTTTCGGGTTTCGCTGACTTCACGAACTACTACGGCGCAAACCATAAGGGGTCAATCAATTCACACGGTTTCACTTTCGGGGTGAGCAAAGGTGTGCTTTCGACGCCAAAACTAAAGCCCACTGTATTCGCCGAGGCTGGAGATGTACGCTCGTCGAACGCGGGATCGATCGTCAATCAATTCGCGTTTGCGGCTGGCGCCAGTTTTGCAATACCGCTCCGAAGCTGGGTCTCACTGGCCGTCACGCCGGCGGAATGGGTCTTCGTCTACCCCAAGGGAAATCCCCGCAACGACTTTAATTCCAAAATCGGTTTTAGTTTCCCCATCGGGAGACGATGACGGAGCTTTTTTCGGAGGGAGGCATCTCGGTGACGGAAGACACACCCAAGGTGACGCGTAGGAAGTTTGCGGGCATGGGAACTGCTGCCTTGGCAGCGGCAGGGATGTTGTCAAAGGCAGCGGCGCAGCAAAGCGCCGACGGACCAGGTCAGGCCCAGCAAGGCAAAGCGCCGCGATCGGCGGACCATCATCTGCCGAACGAAGAGGAGCCCGGGCCAAAGAACGCCACGCTTGACGCGGAGAATCCGAATTCAGTCTGGGCCCCCGAGACTGACAGCGGGACCGTCAAGCCGTTCAAATACTCTTTTTCTCTTGCACGCAAACGGATTGAGAGCGGCGGATGGACTCGGCAGGTTACAGCTCGGGAGCTCCCGATTTCTACAACGATTGCCGGTGTCGAAATGCGGCTGACCGCAGGCGGCGTGCGCGAGTTGCACTGGCACGTCACTGCCGAGTGGTCCATCATGCTCTACGGAAATGCCCGAATAACAGCCGTCGACAGGGAAGGCAAAAGTTTTGTAAGCGATGTTGGTGAAGGCGACCTGTGGCTCTTTCCTCCCGGCGTTCCCCATTCCATTCAGGGCCTTGGCCCGGACGGCTGTAAATTTCTGCTGGTCTTTGACGACGGAAACTTTGACGAATTTCAGACCTTTCTGATCACTGATTGGTTGGCCCACACGCCCAAGGAAGTACTTGCTAAGAACTTCAGCGTACCGGCCGACACTTTCGATAATGTTCCCAAGAAAGAGCTGTTCATTTTTCAAACCGAATTGCCCGGCGACCTGAAACAGGAGCAGAGCCAGGCGGCCGAAGGAACAGGCACCGTTCCTCAGCGTTTTGATTTCAAACCGAGCCAAATGAAGCCCACAAAGGTCACAACGGGCGGCGAGGTAAAAATTATCGACTCCAAGATCTTCCCGGTCACCCCAATCGCTGCCGCAATCGTGAAACTGAAACCCGGTGGGCTCCGCGAATTGCATTGGCATCCCAATCAGGATGAATGGCAGTACTACATCAGCGGCAAAGGGCGAATGACGGTTTTCGAGGCGGGGACCCGCGCGCGGACGATGGATTTCGAAGAGGGTGATGTGGGATACGTTTTGCAGTCGAACCCGCACTATATCGAAAATACGGGCGACACCGATTTGGTGTTCCTGGAAATGTTCAAGAGCGATCACTACGAAGACATTTCTTTGGCGGAATGGATGGCGCATACGCCGCATCTGCTGGTCAACCAGCACCTGCACGTTGGGCAACCGATGCTGAACGCAATCTCGAAGGAAAAAACGGTTATCACTCCGAAATGAATGCACAATGTGATTCAGAGCCAACGGTCTCTTCCGGGGTCAACATCGTAAAGACGTTGCGATCTGGGTGCGTGAAGAATGGCATTAGACGCTGAGCGAGCAGTAAAACCTGTACGCAAGATTCGGAAGCTTCTCAAGAAGATGCCTGCCGTAGCAAACGTTGACGACATTCACGATTTTCGAACAAGTTCTCGCCGTCTCGAGGCAACAATCTGCGCCCTTTCCCTCGATTCCGGGCATAATGGCCGGCGGATCCTGAAGCAGATTTCCAAACTCCGTAAGCGCGCAGGCAAGGTGCGCGACATGGATGTACTCACCGACTATCTGTCGAGTGTTCCTTCTGATAAAGAAGAAAAGCAATGCTCTGTTCGTCTGATCGAATATCTTGGAGCGCAACGCCTTAGACATGCGAAAAAGTTCGAGTCCGCCAGACAAGAGTGCGGGTCGGAACTAAGTAAACGGTTGAAGCGAACTTCCAGACAAATAGAAAAGGTCCTGCCCTCGAATGGGAAGAAAATTCCGGACAGAAATGAGGTCACTGCCGGGGTCACCGCGTCGGCGCTCACACTGTTGACAGCCTTGGCAAAGCCTGCCCGCTTGGGAAAAATGAACTTGCACCCATATCGGCTGGAAGTGAAAGAGCTACGAAACGTGCTGCAGATGGCTGAAAATTCTGACCGCGAAGAGTTTATCCGGCAGTTGGGCGAAGTAAAGGACGCCATCGGCGAATGGCATGACTGGGAAGAGCTGATGGCTATAGCAAAAACCGTGCTCGATCACGGAGCAAGCTGTGGATTGCTGAATGGCCTTAGAAAAATCGCCGACTCCAAGTATCAAAATGCGATTGTTCTAACCGAGAGTATGAGAAAGAACTTTCTGCGAATATCAGATCGCAGAAATAAGCGCTCTCCGCGACAGCTGCAATTTCGCCCTGCGGAAAAGGTATGGCTCGCCACCACTGCGCTCGTCGCGTAAAGGATGTTTAAGGAATGAGGCAGACTTTGAAACGCAACTCCCGAAAACTTGTGAACAAAGATCAATCGGACAGCTTCAAATGCATCGTCGTTGCCATTGAAACTCCAAAAGGGAGCAGAAACAAAATCAAATACGACCCTTCGAGCCGGCAATTCAAGCTATCCAAAGTGATGCCCGAGGGCATGATGTTTCCCTACGATTTTGGTTTTGTGCCCTCAACCAAGGCTGAAGATGGGGACCCGCTCGATGTGCTTGTTCTCACGGATGAACCGTTGTTCCCCGGATGTCTGGTCGAATGCTCGCTGATTGGAGTCCTCAAAGCCGAACAAACAGAAAAAAATCGCACGAATCGCAATGACCGATTAATTGCGGTGGCGAACCAATCACTTCTTTATTCCGACACAAAGACGCTGAAAGACTTGAACCCAAAGGTCCTGGAACAGATTCAGGAATTCTTTGTCAATTACCAGAAGGTTCGTGGCGTTGAAGTCAAAATTCTGGGGCAGGCTGGCCCGCGCGAAGCGCTGCAGATTCTAGCCGAAGCTTCGGATGACAAGAAAGCTGCGTGAGTGTGAATCGTCACACTAGATTACGGCCTGCGGGGCATTGGCAAGATATTTGAGAGAAAGGTTAGATCGGGCCCCCTCACATAAGGGGGCCCGTTTAGTTTAGGTCTACGCAGATTTCCGGGTTTTGGATTCCGACAAAGTGACACGCTTCTTGCTGCGCCCAGAATGCTCGCCGTGCGATGCTTCAAGGTTTTCAACGCCTTCTTTAAGCTCGGGAACCTCGACCACTTGCCAATCGCCGCCGTCGTTCCAGGGACCGCGGGCATCGGTTTCGCCTTCGTCTCCCTCACCGGTCGAATCGTTGAAATATTGGTCGACCAGCACAGGGGTCGGGGGTATTTTGCCGATCGAAAATGGCGCTTTGCCCATACTCTCGAGAGCAGCGGTGAAAGCCTTCATGTGTGTGATCTCTCGGGTCATCAGAAATTGGAGCGCATCCTTCGATCCGGGATCGTCGCAGAAGTTGATTAAGCGCTCATAGACGATCTTGGCGCGGGCTTCGGCCGCGATATTGCTTCTGAGGTCCACATCCAATTCGCCAGTGATCTTGAGGTAGTCGGCCGTCCATGCGTCGCCCATCGAGTTGAACAAACTGACACCGCCTCCTCCGGCGATCGCAATCAGCGGGTCGACTTCTCCTGCCTCACGAGTTTTCTTCATGGGCTTAAGGTGCATGCGTGCGAGCGTGCCCACAACCTCCAGGTGACTGAGTTCTTCAGTCCCGATGTCCATCAACATGTCCTTGCGGTCGGGATCGTCGCAGTTCAGCCCCTGGATGGAATACTGCATCGCGGCAGCGAGTTCGCCGTTTGCTCCGCCAAACTGTTCGAGTAGCATATTGCCGAACCGAGGATCCGGCGTGCCAACGTTCACGGTATACATTAGTTTTTTTATGTGGTGGTACATGAGTTCTCTCCTTCAAAATATTCGTGTGTTCGCAAGGCCCCGCCGAGCAGCGTGGTTGCGAGGTCTTTTTAACCGATAGGCTCTCTTTAACCGATAGGCTCTCTGACTTCACGGCACAATCAATAGCGTGGGGTAGTTCGACGCAGATTTTCCCCTAGAATGTCCGAATCCCTCTCATCTCCGCTCGCGCGCCTGACATGGCGCCCGCTAGTCGAGGACAACAAACTCTTGCCCTTCTACCGCCGCTTCTAAGGCTTTCACTAGCGCTTGCGCTACCTGCGATTTCGGAACGTAGGCTTGCACACCGATCTTTCTAGCTTCGGCAACAAAGTGCTTATCGGCATGCGATGACAGAATGACGATTGCGGTTTCAGGGATCGTGCTCTTGATCTCTCGAGCCGCCTGGAAGCCATTGACCAGAGGCATAGTTACATTCAGGATCACCACATCTGGCCTTACTCGCTTCACTTCCTCGATCGCTTCCGCTCCGTTCTCCGCTTCCCCACAGACTTCAAACCTCGGATGCTGTTGCAGAGCCGAACGTATGATGCCTCGGATGACAGGGTGATCGTCGGCGACCACAACGCGGATTCGGCCGTCACGGAGCGAGTTGGTTTGTGCGTTCATCTGAATTTGACCCTCAGAAAGTCTCAATGCGCCAATAGGATGCCCATGTGGGACGCGCTGTTGTAACGTTCTCAGCTGCGAAAACAGAACGAGCACTTGGTGATTAAACAAACTCTACCCATCGTTTGTTCTCGCAAACCATCCTCCCCGCAGCCCGGTGCATCATATGTGTCCCGAAGTTCGGTGCTTCGGTTTGTTTAAACGAAGGTGGATCGCTATACGGGAGATTTAAGTTACCGGGACGGGTCGCCGGCAAGAAGAGGGCAGGATGGCAAAACAATTCGCAATTGTGACAGGTGCATCGAGCGGTATCGGATTTTCACTGGCAAAAGAACTCGCGGCGCGCGGCTATGATCTGGGAATTTGTTCATCCGGAGAGCGATTGTCAGGTGCCGCGGAAGAATTGCGCTTGCTGGGTGTGAATGTGATGGAAGTTCAAGCCGATCTAGCGGCCCAGGACGGCGTAAAGCAATTTTGGGATCAAGTGCAATCGCTGGGCCGAAATATAGACGTTGCCTGCATCAATGCGGGCGTCGGCGTCGGTGGGCTGTTTGCAGAAACAGATTTGGACGCCGAACTGAACTCGGTTTATCTGAACTGCGTGAGTACGGTGCAGTTGGCGAAGTATGTTGTTCAACACATGCTCGCGCGCAACGAGGGAAAGATGTTGTTCACTGCTTCCATTGCCGGAGAAATGGTAGCGCCCCGCCAAGCGGTCTACGCTGCTACGAAAGCCTTCGATTTATCTTTCGCGCACAGCCTTCGCTATGAGTTACGCGATACAGGGATTTCGGTGACGGCCCTACAGCCAGGACCCACGAACACGGACTTCTTCCACCGCGCCGGCATGGACAGTACACAGGTTGGATCGGAAGGTAAGAATGAAAGTCAACCGGATGATGTCGCGCGTCAGGGTATTGAAGCGCTCCTATCGGGCAAAGACCACGTTTACGCGGCATCGACCAAAACGAAGGTGGAAGGCATGCTGGCAAGCGTCACACCGGGCAGCGTGAAGGGCGCGATGCACGAGAAGATGTCCAAACCCAAAGCTAGTTAGCGCCGCTTAACTGCCATTCTGTGACAAGAAAGAGAGTCTCTATCAGGAGTGGGAAATGTCGGAAGCACTGAATGAAAAGCCTAACGCAGAACCGTTGCCTGCAGCCGCGAGCGCAGGCGTCATTCTTAATGGACGCTATTTGCCGCCGCCCGAAGACAAAGACGGAAAGGTTTGGGTAAGAACGAGCGCCCTGGTTCATGCCGCTGCCCAGGAGCTTTACAAGATGTGGCGCAATGTTGAGGCCGCACCGCTTTGGCAAGAGCAAATCGAAAAGGTGACTCGCACCAGCGAGACAACTTCTCACTGGGTGATGCGAACGGGAACCAAAGACAAAAATGATAAAGACAAGAATAAGAGGATCGAATGGGATTCCGAGATTTTGAAAGACGAGCCCGGCCGGCGCATCGCATGGCGATCCGTGGGAGGCGAGTCCGACAACGCGGGTGAGGTTGTATTCGAACCTTCTCCTGGCGGCCGAGGAACTATGGTCACCGTGCTGCAAGAGTTTCGAATGGGCAAGTTAGTTAGCACATGGGAAACCATCGTGGGCCGAAATCCGAAACAGGCTGTCATCGAAAATCTCCGGCACTTCAAGGCCCTCGCGGAGACGGGCGAAATCCCCCGGATCCAAGGCCAGCCGCACGGACCGAGGGGGACGATTGCGGGAGTCAAAAAATTCATGTATGGCGAGGATACGGCTACGCCGCCTGGATTGAATCGTAAGGCGAGCTAGACAAAAATAGTTTTCGATTTTACTTAGCGAATTGGGAGTCCAGTTATGAAAGCGCTGTGTTGGATGGGTAGTAGCAATGTCGAAGTGCACACCGTTAGCGACCCCACGATCCTGAATCCGCATGACGCCGTTATCAAGATCACACGCACTGCGATTTGCGGATCGGACCTGCATCTCTTTGACGGCTTTATACCCACCATGGAAGAAGGCGATATTTTAGGCCACGAATTCATGGGGATTGTTGAGGAAACCGGGAAAGGTGTGGCCAACCTTCAGAGGGGCGACCGAGTTGTCGTTCCCTTCACAATCGCCTGCGGCAACTGCGAGTTTTGTAAGAAAAAGATATGGGCGGCTTGCGATAATACCAATCCAAACGCTCACCTGATGGAAGCAGCGTATGGATATTCGGGTTCGGGTCTATTTGGGTACTCACACATGATGGGAGGATACGCTGGTGGACAGGCTCAATATGTTCGTGTCCCTTTCGCCAACGTCGGTCCGCTAAAAATCGAGAGCGACCTTCCGGATGAGAAGGTGCTCTTCCTTTCTGACATTTTTCCGACCGGATATATGGCTGCCGAGAATGCCCAAATCCAGCAGAACGATACGGTCGCAGTATGGGGTTGCGGTCCCGTCGGACAGTTTGCGATTGCCAGCGCCTTTATGCTTGGCGCCGCGCGCGTTATTGCCATTGACCGACTTCCCGAACGCCTGGAAATGGCCCGCTCGATCGGCGCGATCACAGTGGACTACTCCGAGGAAGATGTAAGCGTCCTCACTGCCTTGAAGGACCTGACAGGTGGAATCGGCCCAGATTCCTGCATCGACGCGGTCGGCCTCGAAGCCCATTCGGCGCAGCTTCAGGGGATTTACGACAACGTGAAAACGGCGTTGATGCTCGAAACCGACAGGCCAAGCGTTCTGCGACAAGCGATCCAATCGGTGCGAAAGGGCGGTACGGTGTCGATACCAGGCGTATATGGAGGTCTCCTGGACAAGGTTCCCTTCGGCGCCGCGTTCGGCAAAGGGATCACGATGAAGATGGGCCAGACCAACATGCATAATTACATGAAGCCGCTGCTGGAGCGTATTGAGAAAGGCCAGATTGATCCGAGCTACATAATTTCGCACCGAATCACACTCGATCAGGCGCCGGACATGTACAAAGTATGGCGTGACAAGAAAGAAAAGGTTACGAAGATCGTGATCGATCCCTGGGCCTGAGCGATCCGGGCTGCGCGGCTGCTTCCGTCGTTCGAAGAAGCGGTTTTCCCACTTTTGGGCCAGCCATCAGGAGTTCGTTGTCGGCATTGTACAAACCTTTCAGTTCATCGATATACAGTTCTCTCAACCCATCTTCGGGCATCTGCTCTTCCGCCAGTGATGCAATTTCGGCGACATCTCACCCCCTGTGCCACTGCGTTACTTGCGCGGGACAGTGAAAAGGTTTTCTATAATGGACGCCCGTGCATTAGGCGCACCCTTCGTTCTTATACACGGCGATTCCAATTGCGCCGAAGACCGAATGCCAAGATTGCTCATCGTCGATGATTCCCCAATGATCCGCAGAGCTGTTCGAGATTTCCTGGGCGTTGAAGGCTCATCCTGGGAGATTTGCGGGGAGGCGGCCGGCGCCGAGAACGGATTTCAGCTTTGTCGTTCCCTCGAACCGGATGCCATTCTGATCGATCTCTCGCTTTCCGAAGGAAACGGACTAGATCTCGCTTTGCGGGTGAAGGGGACACTCGCTGGCACGCGGATTGTCGTGATGAGTGAGCACTCTCCCCGGGTCTTGGAAATCCTCGCCACGACCTATGATGTCGAAGCGGTGGACAAGTCCATGCTTTCCTCTCATCTGATCGACACTCTCAATCGGGCGATTGCCAACCCCGGTTGAGGCCCCTTACAGGGCGCGATCATCTCGAGCGAAGCGGATTTCGGATTGGTGCCATAGACGTCGTAGCGACGGATGACGACGTCTTCGAGTTCCTGCTTCTTCCATTCGTCGCGAATGTATTCGGCGAGTTCGTTGTTACGCTTGGATCCGGCGATGTGGGGTTTGTGCGTGAAGATGCGATGCTGGCGGCGCTCTTAGTCGGGCTTGGGGATGGATTTGAATTTGGATTCGATTTCGGCTTCGCGGGCGGAAGAGGCGGGGCTGAATCCGCGGATAGATTGGGCGATGCAACTCAATGTCAGAATTAAAAGAAGAAACAGGCCGTGAGCGGGTTTCATAAGCGGGTGCGATTGTAACGCAGATTGCGAAATCAAAATCCCCACTTCTCGCGCAAAAGGCGCGCGAGAAATGGGGCACCCGGATGTTTACCTACTTCGCTTTCAATATCTCGCCCAACAAATCTGGCTTCGATTCGTCGCGTACCAGGTGCGGATACTTCTCGCCGCCGTGGTACTCGAGCTTGTAGGTTTTGTAGTAGTCGGCGTTTTCGACGAGCAGATCAATCGTCGCGCTTGAGTTCTTCGCCGACTTGATCGCGTCGCGGAGAATTTCGGGCGAGAAGCGGCGTCCGTTGACAGCCACGACCTTCATGCCGGGGCCGATGCCGGCTTCGGCGGCAACTTCGCCTTCGATGGTATCGCTGATACCGCCGTCGTCCCGGAGATCGAGTCCCAGCGAGGCCGCGGCCGGAACGAGATGGTATGCGCCGGCCGCGCTACTCAGCATGTCCGACGGCGTTTCGTCGTAGGTGAGCTTCCATCCACTGCCTTCGATTCCGCCCAGCGGAGCGCCCGGGCCGTGGTTGGTGAGGCGTTCCGTCCAGAATCCGCGCCAGTCGTAGGGAACGATCTGATTCAGCGCGTTGACGACGTCGTCGAAGGTATATGTTTTGAGCGCGGGGCCGGTGCTGGGCGCGCCGTGGAAGAGCTGGCAGAAGTCGTCGATCGACTTCGCGCCCTTGCTCTGCTGGCGAATGATTACGTCGACCCAGAGCCAGTTGAGCGTGTCTTCGTCGTAGAAATCGGTGCCGCGGCGCCAGGAGTACCAGGCGCGCGAAGAGAAATAAAGTTGCGGAGCAGCATCGGCCGTGTCTTGCAAATTGCGCCAGGTGCGTCCGGGAAGATGGTCGAGCACTGCCGCAGTAACCGCGAGATCGTCGCGGTCCTGCTCGACGCTCAACAATCCGCTGCGCGCAGTGAGCACGAATCCGAGATAGTTGGTCAGGCCTTCGTAGACCCAGAGCAGGTCGTCCTGCATCGGCTGTTGGTAGTCCGGGGTGGCGAGATCATAGGGCCGGCGGAACTTGCCGTTCCACGAGTGCACGTATTCATGCGGCAACAGGCTGGCCGACAATTTGCGCGAGGTGTCATCGACTAACGCCCGCTCGTCTACCCGGCTGTCGTCGGATTCATGATGCTCGAGTCCGAAATGCGCGACGTGATCGCTGAGCGTATAGAGGAAATGGTAGTCGCGGTAATGGTGCGCGCCGAAAAGTTTCTGCGCCTGGTCGACCAGGTTCCTGTAGTGGTTCCAGGCTTCCTGCGGAGCTTCGAGTGCGGCCGCGCTGTCGGCGGCGATGTCCATTTCGGTGACGGGATCTTGCGCGAGCGGGACTACTTTCAGGTATTCGCCGGTAATCACAGGCGAATCAACCAATGTAGTGAGCGAAACAGGAGAGAAATGAATTTCGTTTCCGCTCTGGCTGGCGATGGGGAGCGGTGTGCCGAACTTCCATCCCTCCGGAATTTTCAGCGAGGCGGTGTAGTTGATATCGTCAGACTTCCATCCCTTGGGATAGAGCAGCACCTGGTTCCAACTGATGATGGCGAGCTTGTCGGTGGCGGACGATCCCGCGGAAAAGCCGCCTTCGAACGTCGCGGGAGAAAGGAAGTCGAGCTCGGCGTCCACTGCTGTTACGCCTGCTGGGACTTGGACGTTAATGGTGAATCCGTCGAGAGTATCGCGGCGCCATTTCAGTGTCTTGCCGTTGCCGCTGAATTTAAGCCCTGCGAGATCGGTGACGGGTCCGTCGGGCGCGTGTTCGCCGGGAATCCATTTCGGATAGTAGAGCGTCAGCGTGCCGGGAGTCGCTGGGATCCGGAGCGTCGCGTGGAAAATCTTGCGCGGCGCGCTGGTGGCGTCTACTGAAATCGTGACGTTAGGAGCCGTGGCGGAAAAGAGAGAAAGTGGAAGGGCGCAAACAAAGAGCGCTCCCAGAAGCCGGACGAGTTTCATTCGCAGTCCTTTGGGCCGATGCATCGAAGCCGCGTGTTTAAGCAAAACATAAAACTATATCAGCCTCGGCGGAGCGCCGCTTAGGAATAGGCCAATAGCCCCTTTGATTTTGCTCCGTTATCCCAGAAAAAAAATCACGAGCCCGCCGGCAATTACCATGCAGCATCCGGCAGCTACTCCGGGAGTAGGAGAGATATGAAAAAACAGATAGTTGGCGATCTGGAAAACGACAATGAGCGTGGCAACGTAGAGGCCCGTGACACTGGCGAACTCGACCGGTGCGAGGTTTAACGATGTGCCATATAGGGCCAGAAGCAGAGAGCCCAGGAAGAAGAGAGCGATGCGCGCCGGAAATGCGCGACCGTAGATGGAGAGGCGTATGACGGCATCGCCCGACGCTTCAAGGATGGTCGCCAATAGAACGAACAGAAAAATTTTCATGATTGTCCCGGTTTTCATGGCTATCCCGATCTCGCTTTGAAGTCCCCAGAAAAGCCGTATCAGCGATTTTAGCTGTTGCGCGAAGCGCTGTTATGATTTTGCTTCATGTCGCGGCGCGGAAAATTCATCACATTCGAAGGACTCGACGGAACGGGCAAGAGCACGCAGTTGCGCAAACTCGCGGGCGCGTTGCGCACGGCAGGGCATAAAGTCGTCGAGACACGCGAACCGGGTGGAACGGTGACAGGGGAGCAGATTCGCAAAGTGCTGTTGCATTCCGGGACGAAGGGATTATCTCCACTGGCCGAAATGGCATTGATGTTTGCTTCTCGCGCGCAACACATCGCTGAAGTAATCGAGCCGGCGCTGGCAGCGGGAAGCATTGTGCTGTGCGACCGCTTCACCGATTCGACCGAAGCGTATCAGGGAAGCGGGCGGCGTTTGGGAAGCGACGCAGTCCGCGAGTTGCATCGAGTGTTGTGCGGCAATATGCAGCCGGATCTGACGCTGCTGCTGGATTCGAATGCTCATGCCAGCGTGAGCCGGGCGCGGCGCCGGAACCAGCGCGACTCGAAGAGTGCAGCGCGGGGTCACGATGAAAACCGTTTCGAGCAGGAAACGCGGGCTTTCTTTGGCCGCGTGCGTGATGGATATATGGCGATCGCGAAGCGCGAGCAGGGAAGAGTAATGCTCATTGATGCGCGTGGGACTCCGGGGCAGACGCATGCGAAGATTACAGAAATTGTGAAGAGAAAGGTGAAATTCTAGGACACTTTTCACCACAGAGACACAGAGGCACAGAGAAATACAAGCTCTTTCCGTTGTTTTCTCCGAGACTCCGAGACTCTGTGGTAATGCTCTTGGATCGAAGCAATGGGATTTTCTGACTTTCACGGTAACGCCGAAATCGTAAATCGCCTGCGCGATATGCTGGCGCGCGATCATTTTCCCCATGCTGTAGTTCTTGCGGGTGGGCAAGGATCCGGCAAATACACGCTTGCCTTGATGCTGGCGCAGGCGATGAACTGCCTGAATCCTCTCAAGACCGGCGGACTGCCGGATTTCTGCGGCAAGTGCGCGAACTGCACTCGCATCGCGCAGGCGCGCGATCTGAATGCCCGCTTCGCCGAAGCGGTCGAGGCGCGCGAGGGCATGCGCGAGACCGACAAGAAAGAGACGCGCATCTTCGTGCAGACGCATCCTGATGTGCTGGTGATTCCTCCGGACCCTCCGCAGATGATGATCAAAGTCGACCAGGTGCGGCGCGTCATCGGGACGATCTACTA
>DATAUY010000234.1:0-5258 GCA_036268025.1 Candidatus Sulfotelmatobacter sp.
AGCCTCGTCATTGTCCGCGGGAGCTTTGGTGTTGCACAAAACGAGCGCGGACACGCGGGAGCGATATCTCCTCCAGAACTCAAAGATCGCGTAGCCACCGATTGAGACTCCAATCAGAGGCGCGCGACCAACACCGGCATCATCCATCACCCGGTCAATGTCGTCCGCGTGCTTCTCCATCGTGGCCGGGCCGTCGCCCACTTCCGACTCGCCGTGTCCGCGCAAGTCAGGCATGATCAGCCGATAACGCGACGATAGCGCTTCGGACGCCGGCAGCCAAAACTCATGATGCACAGGAAACGGGTGCAGCAGCACCACCGGCGAGCCGGTGCCGAGCACCCAATAAACGATCTCGGCATCTCCGCTCTTGACGCGATAGGAAGGAATTGGCTCCATGCACAAAATTTAATCACAGGAACCGGGCGAAAAAACTAAGGTTTTAAGATGCGGCTTCGACATCCGTGGAAGAGCGCCCTCAAGGCTAGCTGCGGGACGGCTTCTCGCCTATGAACTCGTCACCTGCTGCCCAACGATCTCGGGCGCGGGCAGCAACAGCGGCTCTTCCGGCATGACGATCCATGCGATCAGATAAGCCAGGAAACCACAGCCTGCCATGAATGCCACGATCAGCCAGACGACCCGCACCAGTGTGACGTCAATATCGAAATACTCAGAAAATCCGAGACACACGCCGGCGATCTTGCGCCCCATCCGCGGACGGACCAGTTTGAGGCGCGCGAGTGAGGCTCCCACACGAATGCCGCAATACGCGCAAACGTTCGCATCGTCCTGAATCACCTTGCCGCAATAGTTGCAGTACATGGCTTTGCCCTCACTCTCTACTACGAATTACACGGGCAGAATGTTTCATTCCCGGTAGGCTTCCCTGATATACCGCCGTGCCTGGTCGGCAGGACCGGTATTGGCATTGCCGGCCAGCACTGTCTCGTAGCGCTTCATCGCCAAGTCGCGCTTTTGCAGCAAGTCGTACATCTCTCCGGCGGCCAGATTGGCCTTTTGCACGATATCCGGATCGGGGTTCGGCGCCTGATTCACCAGTTCATAAGCTGTAGCAGCCCCGAACAGGTCCTTCTTGCTGCGCAGCAATTCGCCCAGGCCCCATGCCGCCAGTTCGTAGTGCAGGTTGCCGTACTTCCCTTCCCGGCCGTTCTGCCAAACCTTGCGATAAGTGGCTTCGGCCTCCGGCAGATTTCCTGCCGCGCGTTGCAGGTTCGCAACCTCAGTCAAGAACAGATGGTTTCGTGGATACTTCGCCGATAGCTCGTTCATGTATCCAAGCGCCTCGTCGTACTGGTGCTCGCGGCGCAGGAACAACGTCAGCACGACTTTCGCATCCACCGTGTTCTCGCCGTCATTCTTGGCGACCTCGCGAAGATACGCCAATCCCTTTTCTTTCGATCCACTCAGCCCGGCGATCGCTGCCGCCATCTTCACGCTCCACGGCAGATTCCCGACCACGTAGTTGTGGGTCCCGACGACCAGCTTCGCATCGAGAAATTGCGGATCGAGTTCCAGCACGCGCTCGTGATCATGACGGGCTCCCACGGCATTGCGGAGAGCCGAAAACCAGGCCCGCTCCACGATGCCGGTATAGACGGCGAACTGGGCCCGCGTCACGCCGCGGCAGTAGAGCGCATTGATGTCGCTTGAGTTCGCCTTGAGTTCCTGTTCTTCGAGGTCTTCAGCGCGATGCACCAGTTCCTTGATGTGGTCTTTGATCTTCTGGTCCGTCGGGCGCGGGGCCCGTCCAATGAAACTGTCGTTAGTGTAGTCGCCCGTGTTCATCGAGCCGGTTTCGTAGAGATCGTGCATCAGCACGGCGCTGAGCAAGTGGTTAACGGCATACGGGTCGTTCGGGTGCTTCTCGACGATCTTCTCAAACTCCTGCTCAGCCCGGTCGTAGTCCATGTTGTAGAAGCGGTCGAAAGCCGCCTCGGTTTGGGAATCATGCGGTGTTTCGTGCGTGGATTTCACCGCAGACTGGGACTGGCTCAAGCCAAATACGCAGAGCAGCAGAACGATTGGAAGGATGCTGAAGCGATGCACAAACTTCAGGCACAACTCGATTTTCATGCGCAACTCAATTTGGAGGTTGTGGGGCCCGATGCCCCATAGTCTAAATCAAACCCCGACAGGCATGCTGTGTGGAAGGAAGGCACGCTTCGAGGAAACAAGCTTTGAGCAGATCCGTCACAGGAATGGCTCGGGCGAGTCGCCTGCGCCGCGCCTCAGAACGTCTGCATGCTGAAGCCTCTGGTTGCTCCAAGGGACTCGGCGATGCCTCTCACGCCAAATTCAATCGTTTTAACTTCCGGTTCTAACCCCCGAGATTTAAAAGACTTACTGCCATTGTTTTCCACATAGTTATAAAATCTAAAATTACTTTGTATCAATAGCTTACGGTTCGATTGCACCAATCTGAGGGCGAAAACGTTAACGGATATGAATCGGCCATTGTCGTTGGTGCGCCACCATGTTCCCAGCTTGCTACCTGTGATTTCGGATAGACGACCCTATAATCCTGCCTCGAAGCAACTCCTCGGAGTGTTTCAGGCCCGCGGGTCCAGACATTTTCGGCCCGAATTGGCTTGGTAAATTGACTCTACCGAGTGGACAAGGGCCAGATGTAACTAACGCATCTTTACTCTCTGGCACGGGTAATAATTGCCGCACCAGCGCCTGTGAATGACGGATTCAAGCTTATAAATCTTTGTCCGATATAGCTTTAGGGCCGAACCTGCTTTGGTGGTTGGAATGCCACATGCGTGATGCAGATAGGACTCCACTATGGCAGAAGTAGCACAAGGAACGCAGCAGGAATTCTGGCGCCCGCCCTCCCCAACAGTTGCGGACGCCACAGTCGTGCTGCAAGCGGTTGCAAGCTTGGCTACAACCTGCAGCCGCTGCGGGACTGAGTTCCTGACCGGCTCGCGGTTCTGCCATTCCTGCGGGAGTTCTCGCCTCGAAGTACATTCTGCCGAACAGTCCGACAATGGATTTATCTCTGGCATCTGGAATCAGAATCACATCATCCAGGGAGCGCAGCTTGCCTGGACAGCCCTACGGCGAATCGAGTTCCCTTCGTGGCTGAGGTATCTGCACTTCCATGAAATAAAGAGCCGGGTTGGGCTTCCGACCGCGTCGCTGGTTGCCTTCATGATCGGCTTGGGATGCGTCGCTGGAGCCTTGCTGGTTGGTCTGCTTACTGCGAGGAATTTCGTAGACTGGCAGGCGATTCAGTTCTACCGCGGCGAATGGCTGCTGGCGGCGACCGCCGCATTTGTGGCTGGAATCCTGCTGAAGAGGCCCTCTCAGAGCGATTAGTGCGATTCGCCGCCCGATCCTGCGGCGCGGCGCTGCTGATTCATCCGATACAAATGATGCACTGGGCCCGTACCCTTGCCCAACGGCTGTCCGTAGGTGATAGCTGCGGTCACGTAAGTCTTGGCCAGGAGCGTCGCTTCGGCCAATCCCCGGTCGAGTGCGAGATGGCAGGCCATAGCGGTGGCGAACGCGCAGCCGGTTCCGTGCGTGGACTTCGACCGCTGGCGCTCGGCCTTGAAGACCTCATGCTCGACTCCGCGCTTGCTCTTAAAGCTCAGTAGATCAATTGCCTTCTCCAGATCGCCGCCCGTCACGACGACCGCCTCGGCTCCCATGTCGTGAAGTTTGGCAGCGGCGGCTTTCATGTCGTCCACGCCTTTGATCTTGATTCCGGTCAGGGCGAAGGCTTCGTCTAGGTTGGGAGTGACGACATCGGCGAGCCGAATCAGGCGCTCGATCAGCACCTTGCCTCCGGTCGCATCGAGCAGGTCGGCGCCGGAAGAAGATTTGAGGATGGGATCAAGGACTATGTTAGGCAACCGGGGTTTGCCACGACCAGAGGCCGAACCAGTTAGAAAATCTGCTACTGATTTAGCTACCTTCCCCGATCCGAGCATGCCAATGTGGACAGCGGCGATATCCAGGTCAGAAGCCAATTCCTCGAGGCTTTCTGTCAGCAGCTCCGGATCGGCCGGATCGACCCGTTTCACTCCAGCCGTTGACTGAACGGTCATAGCAGTGATCGCGGCCACACCATAGCAGCCATGGGCGGCAATAGTCTTAATGTCGGCGGTCACCCCCGCCCCAGAGGACGGGTCAAACCCTGCGATGGTCAGAACTACGGGTGTCTTTTCAGCCATTATCCTCTGATCCCAAAGGCCTCGGAGCCCTACTTTGGACGCAAAGCTCACCATCTCACATCGGCAGGCGGGGAAGGTATTTTTTCATCTGGGATTTCCCGCAATATGGTTACCAAAGTTCCCGGTAACAGCCGCAAATACATGATTCTATGTAAGTTGTATCAGGTCTCTCTGTAAGCCGTTGATTCTCGAAAACTTGTAAATTCTACTCGCTCACGTCCATCGTGCTATTTACGGTTTAGTAAAGGCGTAAGCGGCATAAAACAAAGGCTCTTATTCCATATCTCCCAAATTGCCAATGGGTTACGTTGGAAGTCTATTACTCCAAGGTCACTGTCCGAAGGGCCATTTGGCCTTGACTGCCGTTTGGCACCTCGCTAGCATTTAGAAACTGCAGCAAGATACAGCCTAACGGCCAAGGGCACTTTTGAGTATGCGAGGAGAACTGAATGCGACGACGTATAGCTCATGGACTGGCGATTGCTTTTCTGATCGTCGGCCTGGGAGCGGCTCAGGGACCAACCAACTCGGAGGCGAAACCGGCTCCAAGTAGTAGTTCTGTACAGGGGAATCCCGAAGTCCGCCAACAGGTTAACAAAACCAAGCCCTTCCAGGTAGGAACAGCATCCTGGTACGGAGAGAGTTTTGAAGGAAAACCGACGGCAAGCGGTGAACCGTACGATATGTACGACATGACGGCAGCTCACCTGACGCTTCCCATCGGAAGCTATGTCAAGGTGACGAATCTACATAACGGCAAGGCCGTAGTCGTCCGGGTTAATGACCGCGGACCGGTCGTTCCGGGACGGATCATCGATCTGTCTTATGGCGCCGCACAGGCCCTGCAGTTCCGCCATCGCGGATTGCAACGCGTTCGTCTGGATGTGATCCAGGCTGGCCAGCATAAGGCTGCGTCCGCTTATCAGACGGTCGCCTTTAACCATCCCCCCGTAGCGCAACTCCCGTAAAACTCCTATACTGACCGGGATGTCGGCTGCTCTATCTAACCGCATCCCGAACGATGGCCCACGCCATCGCAGTGAGTTTATTGGG
>DATAUY010000235.1:0-7111 GCA_036268025.1 Candidatus Sulfotelmatobacter sp.
TTCCATCCGTCGGGAAGCAGGATCCGCTTCAGGTCGGGATGGCCGTCAAACTTGATGCCGAACATATCGAAGACTTCGCGCTCCAGCCAGTTGGCGGTGGTCCAGAGCGAAACGACGCTTGCGATGCTTTCGCCGTCGACGATCTGCGTTTTTATGCGTATGCGTTCGTTGCGCGCAAAGGAATAAAGAATCCAGACAACGTCGAATTGTTTCTCACGCTTAGGATAGTGGACCGCCGTAACGTCAACGCAGTAGTCAAACTGTTCTTCATCGTGAAGAACCTGCAAGAGTTCGGGGATCAGCGAGCGGTCAACTTCCAGATAGTTTTGGCCGAGATACGTCAGTGGCGTGATGCCCGAGCCGTAGCAGCCTTTCAACTTGGCAACGAGCGGCGAATCCCACGGCGTGGGAGCTGGAGCGGCGGGTTTCGGAGGTGCCGGATGTCCGGCCGCCGCAGCCGGGGCTGCCGGTTTAGCCGCCCCCGGAGCCGTTGGCGCCGCGGGCTTCGCGGCGCTGGGCGTAGCCTGTGCTGCGGGTTTTGCTGGCGTTGCCGGCGCCGCAGGAGTCGCAGCCTTCGGCGGAGTTGTCGGCGTCGAGGTTTCGGACGGCGGCGACGGTTTACTCGGCGTCGTAGTCGTCTCCGACTGAACCGATCCCGAGGGCGTAGCTTTCTCTCCACCCGGCTTGGCGGCTTGGTCCGCCGTCGGCTTGGATTCGTTTCCCGAAGGAGTGGGGGATTTGGGTTCGTCCGGCATATGTCGCGAAGGCAAACCTTCGGCGCAGTCTGCGTTCCGAAGAACGTTAACTTTTATCAGCTTGAGGCAATGGTGTCAACGAGAGCCACCGCTTCTTTTTTGTTATTTTGTTTTGCGCTAGAAGCGCGAAAGTACAACAGCGTTTGTCATCCTGAGCGCAGCGATTTCATTCGCGCGTTTTGCGAATGGAATCGCGAAGTCGAAGGACCCCTACATGTTTGAGGCCCTCGCGCTTGCCAACAGGCTTTCAATGACCAGGCGTCGAGAGAACTACCTGCCAGTCAGATGAAACTGTTTGCGGACAAGAGGTTCTTCGACTTCGTAAGTGCTTCACTGCGTGAAGCACTTACTGCGCTCAGAACGACAGAAGGGAAAGGATTGCCGGTTTTCAGCCGCGCGATTGCGCCTGATACGTCTCAATCAAATCGCGGATGCGCTGTGCTTCGGCTTTGCGATGGCCGTGGCTGGTGATGGGATCGCTGCCGCCGCTGGACTCGATCACAATCTCAGACCAGACGACTCCCATCTTGATATGCACCGATGCAACTTTCGAGATCGGAATGCTTTCTTCATTGGAACCGAAGAGCCGCGATTTGGTTCGAATCACGCGCTGCGGGCTGACGATAATTTTCGTGGGGAAAAAGAAGTTCCCCTGCGTCCAGCGCGAGGCGGAGAAAGTTTCGGAAGGAGAAGAATCCATCGGATTGGCGGAAGCTGTGGCCATGAGATTAAGGATTGAGTGATTGTGCGATTAAGTCATTGGGTGTTGCAAAGAATCGCCCGATCACTCAATCGCCGATTAACTTAATCGTTTCTTACACCCACTCCAGCGCGCCTTTTCTCCAAACCCAAATGTAGCCGACAACCAGGATTACGAGAAAAATCAGCATTTCGAGTAGGCCGAACAGGCCGAAGGCCTTGAATTTCACCGCCCAGGGAAAGAGAAAGATCGTCTCCACGTCGAAGACGACGAACAGGATCGCGATGATGTAATAGCGGACGGTATAGCGTCCGCGGGCGCTGTCGATCGGGTCGATGCCGCATTCGTAGGGCATGAGCTTCGTTTTGCTCGGATTATCCGGGCGCACCAGCTTAGCTGCGAGCAGCGTGATCGGCAGCAACGCGCCTACCAGGGCAATAAAGATGAAGATGGGAACGTAGTTTTGGGGCATCGCCTCGCCAGCTTCCGATTTCCTCGGAGCACGCCATAGTACCGCCGATGGGTTGGCGGATCAAGCACGCTCAAACAAGAGATAACCACAGAGGACACGGAGGAAGGCCGGGCAGTGCACTGAGCAGATTCCGGTTGACAAATATCTATTAGATATATATCATAAAGATATATGGCACGCCGTACCAGTTCAAGCATGCAGGCCCTCCTGGGCCTCCTCACCATTGAACCCATGTCGGGCTATGACCTGGGCCAAATGGTTCGTACATCCATCGGCCACATCTGGAGCGAAAGCTACGGACAGATTTATCCCAGCCTGAAGAGGCTGGCAGCCGATGGGCTTGTGAGCCGAAAAACGGAGACCCACAAGGGAAGGCCGGACCGGCACATTTACTCCATCACTAAGAAAGGACGCCAACAACTGGCGAGTTGGCTTGAAGTTCCGCCGCAGGCGGAGATCCCACGCAACGAGATGCTGCTGAAACTATTTTTTGGCGTGCAGGTTCCCGCTGAAATCCTCATTCGAAATGTGGAGCGCATGGCGGAAGAACACCGCGCGCTTCTGGAGAAGTTCGAGCGAGTGGAGCGCGACGAGATTGACCGGCATCCCGAATATCCGGACGCACCCTTCTGGAAGATGGCTGCACGATACGGACAAATCGAAATGGAGGCCCACCTGCGTTGGGCTGAAGAAACTCTGGACGAACTGCGCAAAATGGCCGGAAAGCAGAAGCGTTCTGCCCAGAGTTCCGGACAAGCACGCAAGGAGAAACATCATGCCGGCAAATGAAACGGTTACGAAAGAAACCTTACCCGCTAGCATAAGTCCGAAGCAGATTGCTTCCTGGATGCATTTCGCGGGCTTCCTTTTGTTCATGGCCGGCACAGCGGCGCTGGGTTTTCATGCCCAGCGGTCAGCGACTGCGGGCGCGGCGACCGGGCAACTTGCAAGCCACGGCAGCGCTATTTACGTCTACCTTGTCGCCGGCCTCATGGATTGGGCCCTACTCTACTACTGCTGGGCGGGAGTGCATCACCATGGCGGAAATCTGGCGACGCTTTCGGGTGGCCGATGGATGTCGTGGAATGCGCTGGCGGTGGATGTGGCGATCGCCGTGCCCTTCTGGGTTCTATGGGAGGCCGTGGCCTATGCGGTTCATCGAATGCTCGGCTCGAGCAATGCCAAATCGGTCGGCGACCTGTTACCGCGCAGCCTCGTCGAAGTCCTGATTTGGATTGCGCTTTCGATCACAGCCGGAGTCTGCGAAGAACTGGCGTTTCGCGGCTATCTGCAGCGACAGTTCCATGCCATGAGCGGCAACATCGCAGTAGCCGTGATGGCACAGGCGCTGGTCTTCGGCGTGGCCCACGCCTATCAGGGCTGGAAGGCAGTAATCGTAATCAGCGCGCTAGGCGCGCTATACGGAGCTCTTGTCGCCTGGCGCAGAAACGTCCGCGCCAGCGTGCTGGCGCACGCGTGGGGCGACATCTGGGAAGGCTGGCTGAAGTTCGTGATCTGGAGGTAGGCCGGCGAGACCATGCGCTGCCTCCTATGCGAAACCATTTCTCGAAAGCGGCAGCTCGCGCACCCGCTTGCCAGTTGCGGCATAGACCGCATTGCACATCGCGGGCACAAACGGCGGCACGCCGGGTTCTCCTACGCCGGCCGGAGGAGCAGCGCTCTCGACAATCTGAACATCCGTATGCACCGGTGCATCATTCATGCGCGCGACCGGATAGTCGTTGAAGTTCGACTGGTCAATCACGCCATTGCTGGCTGTTATTTCTCCGTAGCGGGCGATGCTGGTGCCGAAAACAGCGGCGCCCTGAAACTGTGAGCGTACCATGTCGGGATTGACGACGGTGCCAGCGTCGACAGCCGTGTAGACATTCGGAATCCGGATCGTACCGGACTTATCGACTTCGACCTCCACGACCGTCGCAACATATGTAAGAAAGCTGCGATGCGCGGCGATGCCCATGCCCCATCCATTACCGGACTTCTTCTTGCCCCAACCTGCTTTCTCGGCGGCGAGTTCAGCCACGCGCCGCAATCGCCCGGTGTCGTACGGATATTTCTTCGCTATCTCGGGCTCGTCCGGGTCCTTGACGTCGATCGTTTGCCCAGGCCCGATCAAGTCGAGCAGATAGTCGTAAGGATCACGATTCGCGGCATACGCGAGTTCGTTCGCAAACGTCTGTACCGCGAAAGCGTGATAGATGTTGGCGACCGAGCGCAGCCATCCGATGCGGACGTGGGCGGTAGCCGGGCCATTTTCTGAACGGAAGTTCGCTAGTGCGAATGGGGTTACATCCCACCCCAGAGACACCTCGTCGCCGTAGACAGCCGTCTTGTCGAACGTCGATGCAATCGGAGGAAAGACCGAGCGTTGCAGCCATGCCTTCGGCATGCCCTTGTCGTCGAGAGCAGCTTTTATGTACATGGCCGCAACCGAGTGGTAGTAGTCGAACTGGATGTCGTCCTCGCGGCTCCAGACAACTTTCACAGCCTTGCCCGTTTTCTTCGAGAGCAGAGCGGCTTCGACGCAGTAATCCGGCTTCGACTTTCGGCCGAAGCCTCCACCGAGGAGCGTCACGTGGCAGGTGACGTCTTCTTTCTTCAGGCCCAGGGCCTTTGCGACTTCCTCGCGAACAGCCATAGGATTCTGCGTGCAGGTCCAGACCGTAGCTTTGGTGGCCTTAACATCGGCGACGGCGACCGGTGGTTCCATCGAAGCGTGTGCCAAGTGAGGAGCGAAGTATTCCGCCTCGAACACCTTCGCACCTTTGGCGAACTCGGCGTCCGGATCACCCATGGTGCGGATGACTTTGCCCGGCTGGCGGGCGGTTTCTTGTAGCTGCTTCTTGTAATCGGCAGACGTATAGGACGTATTCGCGCCGTTGTCCCATTCGATCTTTAATTGCCTGCGGCCTTTGAATGCGGACCACGTGTTGTCCGCAATGACCGCAACGCCGCCGAGCGGCTGGAAGGCATGCGGTGGTGTAAATGGATCGATAGGAATGGTTTTCTGCACCCCTGTTACTTTGAGCGCGGCGGAATTGTCGACCGACTTTACTTTTCCTCCAAGCACAGGCGGATGTGCGACCGCCGCATAGAGCATGCCGTCGATGCGGACGTCCATGCCGAACTGCGCCTTACCCGCGCAGATGTCGGTCACGTCGTACCCCGGCGCGGGCTTGCCGATGTAGCGCCATTCCTGGCGAGACTTAAACTTCAACTCTTCTTTCTTGGGCACAGGTTGTTTAGCGGCGAGCTCGGCAAGTTCTCCGTAACCCAGCGTGCGATTCGAGGTCTTGTGCGAAACCGCGTGGGGCGGGTCAGCGACGCACTCTGATTCTGGAACGCCCCACTGTCGCGCGGCGGCGCGCACAAGCATCAGGCGTGCAGTTGCCCCGGCCTCGCGCAGTGAATCGAAAAAGCTGCGTACTGAGTGCGAGCCGTCGGTGTCCTGATCGCCATATTTTTCGTCGCCATCGCCCTGGACGACCTTTACGCGTGTCCAGTCGGCGTCAAGTTCGTCAGCGAGAATCCTCGGAAGACTGGTACGAACGCCATTCCCCATCTCAACGCGGTGAGCAACGATAAGAACGGTGCCATCGGATTGAATTCCAACATAGACGCCTGGATGAAACGGAGTTGCGTCGATAGAAGGCGGCGCACCTAAGCTCGCCCGGGGTGCCCCATTTCTCGCGGTTTTTGCGAGAAGTGGGGTCTTTCCCACGCACAACACAAACGCCCCGGCCGAGACCAGTCCCTGAAGAAAATTGCGGCGGCCGCCATCTTCAATTTCGTTGTCTATCGTCTTTTCTTCGAGCCGGATCATGCGGTCTCCTTCGCGGCTTCTTTGATGGCGGCGCGGATGCGCTGGTAAGTGCCGCAGCGGCAGATGTTGCCCGACATCACGTCGTCAATCGCTTCGTCGTTGGGATGTGGATTCGTCGAGAGCAAAGAAACGGCTTGCATGATCTGGCCAGGCTGGCAATATCCGCACTGCGGCACGTTGACTTCAGCCCATGCGCGCTGTACCGTGTGCGGCCCATGCGCCGAGATGCCTTCGATCGTTATGATCTCAAGCCCCTCGACGGTACCCATCTGCTTCTGGCATGAGCGAATCGCTTTGCCGTTCTGCAACACGGTGCAGGCTCCGCAGAGGCCCATGCCGCAGCCGAACTTGGTTCCGGTGAATCCCAGAATGTCGCGGAGATACCAGAGCAGCGGCATTTCAGGATCTCCATTGAACGATTGTGTTTGCCCGTTGACTTTGAGATGCACCATTGACGTTGCCTCAGGTTGAGGTGGAAAGGACGCAGATATTTTACTGCGGAGCGCAAGCAAATACACCCCTGAAGATCAGCGGAATGATTTTGGGTGGCGCAGCGCTTGTAGCGCTGCCATATCCGTACATTTTCATGCCGGCTTTAGCCGCTGAGGTAATTCTTAACCTCAAAATCGCGGAACCACAGCGGTCGTCACCGGCTATTTTTCCCAGTGAGTGGTCGTGAACTTCTGTGGATCAAACGTTCCCGAGTCCAGCTTCACATTCCCCTGAATCTCGGTGTAGTCCTCGGTGAACACTTTCTTGCCGTCGGTATATACTTCCACGCCGGCCGCGATCCACGCGCCCGCAAGCGGCTGATAGTGAATGAACCGGATGTCGTCAACCTTGGCGGGATCTCCGCTCGAAGGCTCGATCACGCGGACGAATAGCAGCGTATCTTTTTCCACCCAGAACTGTTTCGATTTCAGATCGCCCTTGTCGGCGCCCACAACGTAGGCCGCCTTGCCGTCCCAGGTGTCTTCGTGAAGCTTGCTGAGATCGTAGCCTTCGCCCTTCACCACCTCGATAGTCTTCGCGGCATCTTGCGCGTAGGCATCGAAGCCGAGCACAAGAAGAATATTGACGTACCGATCGGTCTTCGCGAGCACGCCTTTCTTCATGATGCTGATGGTCCCGTCGACCATGAGATAGCCGTTGTTGTCGGCCGGCGTGCCGATGTCAATGCGCAATTTCCCCGGCAGCAGCGCGGCCTCGTACCACATTTCCGCGCTGCTCGTTCCATCCGGCTTGTAGGTGGTGCTTTTCTGCGTGAAAGTCACGGTCTTGTACCACGTTGATTGATAGCGCTCGTGCATGGCGCGAATAACATCTTCGCCACTGCGGAC
>DATAUY010000236.1:0-16183 GCA_036268025.1 Candidatus Sulfotelmatobacter sp.
GGGCCGTTTTGGTCAGCCCGAAGACGTGGCTCCCCTGGTAACGTTTTTAGGATCCAAAGATGCGCGTTATATCACC
Organism: Candidatus Sulfotelmatobacter sp.; assembly: GCA_036268025.1. Lineage (GTDB taxonomy): Bacteria > Acidobacteriota > Terriglobia > Terriglobales > Acidobacteriaceae > Sulfotelmatobacter. The sequence continues at coordinate 77 of DATAUY010000236.1, forward strand.
GGACAGGTGATCGCAGTAGATGGGGGATTGCTGTAGCTTGGCGGGAGGAACACGAGTCCCCCAAAGTACGCTTCCGGCCTGCCATTCAGGCGGTCTTGTCTGGCGATTCCAGGATGGCTTTATGGTATGCTACGGCTTCGTAAACGAACGCTATGGCGAGTGTCAAAGAGCAACTCAAGCCCATCATAATAAACAGCTTGAGGATCACTGATCTGAGTCCAGAAGAGCTGCGCGACGATCAACCGCTGCTCGGCGGAGAACTGGAAATCGATTCCATCGATGTGCTCCAGCTCATCGTAGAGATTGAGAGGCACTTCGGCATTAAGCTGGTACAGGGCAGCTTTAACCAAAAACACCTCGAAAGTATTAACGCTTTGGCGGCGATCATTGAATCCAAAGTGGCGGAAGCAAAGGCCTGAGATTCAATCCTTTCTGATTGCAGTTCCCATTTATCAAGCGAAGTCGTCCGAATACGATCGCCGCTCAAGCAATTCGAGCGCTGGCGCGGCTTTAGTTGGACAATGTGGCCCTGTTGAGTTGGGCTGGCGACTACGCTCAATCCGGTATCGCAACTCAAAGATTGCTCCCATACTTCAAGGAACCGACGCCGAGGGCACCCACAGGATGGCAGAAGAAAAATGACGCGCTGGTACCAGCACCGTTTTCATAACACAACGGCCCTCCGGCTGATATTCGTCATCATGCCGAGGCTCCCGCGTTTTCTCCATCCGCCTGTGGCAGCGATGACAGCGCTGGTCTTCTTTCTCATGTTGAGGCGGGAGCGCCAGGCGGTCACCGGAAATCTGTCCCAAGTATCGGGCAAACGTGGGCTCGCGTTGCGATGGAAAGTCTATCTGGTCTTTTATTCATTCTGCGACCTCATGGTTTCCTATTGTTTTGTACCGAAGGCCACGCGTTCAGAGTTGCTCGCAATGCTGGTGAACCCAGATGGCAGTGGCGACAAAATCGGCCAATGCCTGGCTGAGGGGAATGGATTGATTGTGTGGACGGCGCATGTTGGCAACTGGGAATTTGCATCGAGACTGCTGGCGATATACGGCCGCGTTAACGTAGCGCGTGTGGTCGAGGACAATCCGGCGGAGATCGCGCTGCGCGACTTGATGGCGGATGACCGGGTCAAGGTCGTGGATCTGAAACAGGGAGTCGCGGCCACAATTGAACTCTTACATGCCTTGCGTCGAAACGAAATAGTAGCCATCCAGGGAGACCGTGTTTATCAGCGTCGAACTTTCGATGTGTCGTTTTTCTCCCGACCGACGAGCTTCCCACTTGGCCCCTTTCTGCTTTCGCAAGCCTCGGGGGCGCCGGTGCTTCCGGCTTTAGTGGTTCGACGAAGTTGGTTGCGCTATCGTGTCCTGATTGGCGATCCGATCGCGGCCGTTCCGCCACCGGTCACTCGCGGTGACGACGATGCCAGCTTGTGTGAGGCCATGTGCCAGGCTGTGAGATTTCTGGAAACAACGTTAGCAACTTACTACGATCAATGGATGAATTATTTTGATTTTTGGCCAGTTGCCTCTCGGGACTGATCCGGGTTATATGAAATAGTTCATCGCAATGAGGTAAAGCCTTCTTAGCTCTCGGTTAGCCGCAAAGCCGCTCAGAGCCTATCCACAGTTGAGCCAGGTCTTTGAGATTATGTTTGTATTTACGCGTTACCAGGTATTCCTTCCCACCTTTTAAACGCAGCCTGTACTCCCCCGTCGGTAAAGGTTGAATCTCCTCCACGGCCGAAATGTTCACGATGGCCGAGCGGTGGATGCGAATAAACCCGTAGGGTTTGAGCTTATCCGCCATGGACGAGAGGGACTCGTGCACCAAATAGGAGTTGGTTCGGGGTCGCAACGAAACGTAATTACCTTCGGCTTGCACTGCCAGGATGTCGGCCAAATCCAAGAGCAGGATGCTGCCCTTTGCCTTGAACGCGATTCGTGGCGTCTGTCGTTTTGCTATAACCTCCAACTGCCGAAAGATTCGCATGAGGTTAGCAGCGTCAACTCGGATTACCGGAAGCAATGATGTATCTGCAGCTTCGCAGAACTCGTCCGCTGTCGATTCAAGAGTGTAATCCCGTCTACTCTTGATGGAGCAAATTGCAGCTCCCCGCACTGGGCTAGCCGAAACGTCCGCATTCGCGTGAGCAACTTGTAGCACAAGCATCTCATTTGCAACGGCCTTCTGATCCTGAATTTCGCGGGCGATCATGAATGAACCCCTTGCCTTCAGGCCGTAGCTACTTCTGCGCAGTGCTCACTGCTGACGGAAAGCTGGACTGCGCGCCGAAATAGCACTCAATGGATTGCAGTTGTCCGTTCTTGATTCTGAGATACTCCACGTTGCGGAACGACTTACCGTTTTTGGTGTGGCAAAGATACTTCACAAAAGCATCCTCCGCGCCAGTCGTGATTCGCTCCAGGTCAAAGTGTCCAATGAAATCGATCTGGGTTTCCCAGCATCGCGCCTTGAAAGTGTTCTTGCTGATGTGGTCGTCGCCGGCCGCGCTGCTAAAGGTGAAGTCATCGGCGAGCAGGCTGTCCAGTGGCCCCCAGCCTTTTTGTTCCCAGGCTGCGTACCACTTTCGGACTACCTCCTCGTTCGTTAGGTTCTGCGCTCCCATTGCGCTGGCGTTTGCCGGTCGCGACAGGCTCGCGGCACCCACCAGTGCGCAGGCTCCCGTTGCGAGAAGATTCCTGCGCGACATTCCAATCCTCGTCATAGTTCGTTCTCCTTTTCATGATGAAGTCGCTTCGCCTGATCCTGACCGTTAGACATACGAACCAGTCGGTATGCAATAGTGCCGCACTGCTCCTTGAGACACCGATGCCATCAACTTCGTTTGCGGTTGCCTGGCGCGCGCAGGGATCGCAGCCAGCCTATGATATTTCTAATCCCCGCTTTCATCACTTTCGGATCCTGAGCATTCTTCGCCAGCGATGCGTAGCCTTCGACCATCGCGATCAGCAAGCCAGCGGCATCAGCGGGTTCCACGTCGTGGCGAACGCTTCCGTTGGTCTGGCCGTCTCGCAAAACAGAAGCAACGGCCTCTCGCCAGGCATCGAAGATTGTCGCCAGCCGCTTCCGGAATCCCGCATCAAGAGGAGACATCTCCTGCGCGAGATTGTTCAACTGGCAGCCGCCCCGTACATCCGCAGGACGAACAGGTATACCTTGAACAGCGTGGATCAAAGCATCGATGGGGTCCTTGCCGTTCTGTAGAGGACTTACCCACTTCCCGCGGACGTCGGAGGCGATGACCTCATTCACGACAGCGTGTCCCAACGCTTCCTTGCTGTCGAAGTGATAGTAGAGCGCGCCCTTGGTGACCCCAGCTACCGCCAGAATAGTGTCCAGGCTGGCACTCTGGAAACCCGATCTGTAGATCTCGCGGGATGCTGCCTGCAGCAAGCGCTCCCGCGTGCGCTCAGGATCGCGCAGCCTGCCCGGTCTACGTTTCGGATGTTTGCGTGCCGTCAACATACCAACCAGTATGTATGGCGACGATCCGAGCGTCAAGAGGGATTTGACGCGCGCGCAATAATATGAAAATCCATCGAATTCCGTGATCTCTCGCCAATGTGTATGAGAAGTTGGAGAAACAGCCGCTCTAGCCGTTTTGGGATCGCCCTTGGAGTTTGTTAGTCCGCCACTCGTTTTCCAACTCTGAAGCGTTGGGCGTGTTGTCTCACGTAATCGTTGTGAACGTGGAACACCACATGCTCCCTCAGTTCTAACTCAGCAGGAGTTTGTGAAGTTGTGAGCCAATTCTGCTCTCAATTGCAGGCTAGCTGTCCGAGCGCCGAGTGGTTCCTGGCGTAAATCACCAGTGATCTCGGCACCACGACTTTACCGGAGGAAAAGAGGACATATGAATACGCTTAGACAGTTGCGAAAGTTCTGGATACTGGTTGCGACGATTGTTCTGGTTTGCTTCAGCAATGCAGTCGCTCAAGCGGGCTACAGAGTTACCGATTTGGGCGCTGAGAGGAAGGACAATCTGGGTTGTGCCATGTCCCTCAACGATCAAGGCTGGACGGAGATCATGGCTGGGAGCCTGCCACCGGGGCAGCAGGATAGCATTTTCGGGCAACTTCTAAGCGGACGCGCATTGATAGATGTCGACGGATTCAAGCGCGATCTCGGCACGCTTGGAGGACAGAACAGTTGGATGAACTGGGGCGAGATCAATCACTTCGCGCAGATAGTAGGTTATTCCGAAACGTCTGTCCCAGACCCGAATGGCGAAGACATTTGCGGCTTCGGCACACACCTGACGTGTCGCCCGTTTCTTTGGCAATTCTTTCACATGAGCGCTCTCCCGACGCTCGGCGGAAATAACGGACAGGCGAGCGCGATCAATAACCGTGGACAAATTGTAGGATTTGCGGAAAACGGTACCGTGGACTCCTCATGCCCATCTGACACAACCAATAATCGGATCCAGCTGCCGGCGTTATGGGAAAAGGGCAAAGTGTACGCGCTTCCTACGGGTAGCGATCCAGACGGGGACGCATTTTGGATCAACGATCGCGGCCAAGCCGTAGGTGACACGGGAACCTGTGGCGGCGCGACGATTCACGCCGTATCGTGGGAAAACCGTACTATCTCCCAGCTTCAAGACTTCGGAACGGGCGCTATCGCCTATAGCAATAACAACCGCGACCAAATTGTTGGCACAGTCGGCAGTGCTGACAACACAACCCAGTTTGGCGCACTCTGGCAGAATGGCGTACTCACAAACCTCGGCACTCTGCCGGGAGATGCTGCCGCTATAGCCACGGGCATCAACAACCGGGGGCAAGTGGTGGGAAGCACCTGGGACTCCAACTTCAACTGGTCCCATGGCTTCATCTGGCAGAACGGGGTGATGACCGACCTTAACACGCTGTTTCCCGCCAGTTCCAACCTCTTCGCAGTCATGGCTAACAAAATCAACGAGCGGGGGCAAATCTCCGGCATGGCGATCGTACTCAGCGGGCGGGATGCGGGCAACATCCACGCCTTTCTGGCGACCCCTGCAAACCAGAGCATGGGAAGGTCAGTTGCAGAGGTCGCACCTACACACCCGAAATTCAATTTACCCGCGAATGTTGGCAAACAGCCTTTGCAGAGATTCGGACTCGTCCGATTCGGGCGATAAAAGCATTTTGCAGGTTCGCACTATGCATTCCAGGCCCGTGTTGCGCGAAGGCGCAAGGCCGAAAGTTGCGCGGGACACCATGGGTCACGCCAATATTGACGTGGCCCAGAATGCTTACGGCAAGAGCTGTTGGAAGAGCGAGTGGATGCGGTCACGCAAGCTGTCGAGGTCATAGATTCACTCGTCGGATTTGCTGTTCTTGTGGATTTTTAATATGCGCTGCTGTTACGAATTGCCCCGATGAGGGCTCTGAGTGCTATTCATGCTGCGTGTCCGTCATTGCGTCGAGTGCCCCAAATGCCACACCCGCTATCTGCCCGGCTTCAGCCCTTATCGTAACGGGTCATATTTGATGCCACTGAACGACGGCCTGTCAGCAGAATGGATCTTGTACTGTTCATGCTCGAACCCGCATGCGTGGAGTCGATGGGACTGGGAGGAGTTGAAAGCCTATGAGGTCTGCAGCGAGGCGCATCGTCGCCGTTACGGCTCGGCGGACGAGATATGGGACATAAGCCCGAGCCGGCGCGATACGAAATACAGTTACGGTGTAAATCCACTGGCCGGCAGCGAGCGGAACGACAACGGAGAGCGCGGGAAATGAAGTCGTTTGTCGCGCACATTCCGACATTTTCGAGTTTGTCCACGGAAGCCAAAAACCTTGTCTAGCCCGCGCGCAATCTGTACGCAAATTTATGCGTGGTCTTGAGAAGCCGGAGTGCGGAAAGACTCACCACGGTCTTCGCCTATAAATCTCGTGGTTGCGTCGTGAGTTGCGATCAAGCATCGCCAGCCGAACGATCATTAAAACAGATTCGCCGGTGTTGTCCCGCGACCCGCAAAGACTGCACGGAGACTTCAGTTCCAGCGAGTTGTTGGTGTCGGGATTTCCCCACTTTGGGAAATTCTCCCGTCTCGGAATCCAGCCCCCACAGATGGGCATCTCTTGAACTTTCGTGCATGGAACCATACACGAATTACGGATTAAATCACCGATAGAGGCCACCTAGACCCAGAACTTCACCTTAAGGAATTGGTCTGCCTATCGCTTTGATCCTATGAGAGCCAATGCGCAACCGATTTCGCATGATCCTCGCCTCCGTGCTTTGTGCAGGAGTGACAGGAGCGCAAGTGTAGGAGCCGCCATGTTGAATCGGCTGGTAGCTTTCATTCTCGGCGAGCAGCAGTATGCCCTCCCCTTGGCCACCGTCGAACGAGTTGTGCGGATGGTGGAAGTGACACCGTTGCCGAAGGCGCCCGAGGTGGTACTGGGCGTGATCGACTTACAAGGAAACATCATTCCCGTCATGAGTATGCGAAAACGGCTCGGCATAGCCGAACCAGAAATCAGTCTATTTGATCAACTCATCGTGGCGAACGCGGGCGCGCGCAGCGTCGCTCTTGTTGTGAATTCGGTCACCGGAATTGTAGAACGGACGGCGGAAGAGGTCACAGATACGGAAACGATCGTGCCCGGCGCGCAATATGTCGAAGGTATGACGAGGCTGGAAGACGGCATTTTGTTCATTCATGATCTCGCTCGTTTTCTCTCGCCGAAAGAGAAGCGAGAACTGGACACCCTTATGGCCCAGGCGGCGGGGACAGAATGATGGAAAAGATTTCGGACCCGCAGCTCGAGCGGATTACAGATATGGTCGCTCGTCATCTCGGGCTGCACTTTCCGCGAGAGCGCTGGCCCGATCTGCGGCGCGGGATATACGGCGCCGCCCAGGAATCAGGCCGTCAGGACGATTTGCCTCGGTATGTCGAGGAACTGTTGTCACCGACTCGAGAGCAGACGCAAGTATTGGCGAGCCACCTGACGGTCGGCGAGACGTACTTTTTCCGGGAGAACCGCAGCCTGAAGGCTTTTGAAAAGTACATTGTGCCGGAGCTGATTCGGACACGCACGGACAAGGCAATCAGAGTCTGGAGTGCGGGTTGCGCCACTGGGGAAGAGCCGTATTCGATCGCGATCACGCTAGGCAAGTTGACGCCCGTATTGGAGAAGTGGGATGTCCAAATTTTGGCAACCGACCTGAATTCCAAGTCTCTGCAAAAAGCCTCCGCGGGAATTTACGCAGAATGGTCCTTCCGCGGGGTTCCGTCGTGGGTTCGGAGCGCATATTTCGAGGCGATCGAGAAAGACCGTTGGGCCATTGCCAACACCATTAAAAGGATGGTGAGCTTTGCCCAATTCAATTTGATGGAGGACTTGCTTCCTCCGCATTCGGGCTCCGCCACCCACTTCGATGTGATCTTTTGCCGGAATGTGCTCATGTACTTCACTCCCGCGGGAACAAGAAAGGCAGTCCGGCAGCTCTACCGTTTCCTGGCCAACGATGGATGGTTGATCGTGAGCCCAACCGAAACCTCGCACGAGCTCTTCTCCGAGTTCGCTGCGGTCAGCTTTGGTGACGTCACCCTGTACCGGAAGGCAGCCGCACATCCGGGAAAGACGTTGATCTCGCCTTTCGCCGCATCCGGCGAGAACGGGTCTGGGCTTCGGCTCTTTGAACAGAGCTTTGAGAATTCAGAAACGGCCATGGCCCAGTTCTGCGACTCAACCCAGTTGAGGGACGGCGGCGAAGCTCATTCAGCAAATGCAGAAGAACTATCGCTACTCAATGGACAGGCCCCGGCGCTTCATCAAGCCGGGCATCATGCGGATGTCCCACAAGCCACCGGGACGCCCCCATCGCAGACCGACGATAGCAAAAACAATGACGCGCAAGCCATGCTTCGGCTTGCGCGTGAGTGCGCCAATGAGGGGCAGCTGGCCGCAGCGCTTGTCTGGTGTGACAAGGCAATTGCGGCCGACAAGATGGCTGCCCGGGCTTACTATCTGCGGGCAACAATTCTGCAGGAACAAGGTTCGCTCTCTGACGCTGTCTTCGCATTCAGGCGAACGGTGTATGTGGAACCTCAATTTGTGCTGGGGCATTTCTCTCTGGGCAGTTTGGCCTTGAATTTCGGAAAGCCACGCGAATCCGAGAAATACTTCGAGAATGTCCTGCTGCTGCTGGCCCAGTATGAGCCGGAAGACATTGTGCCGGAATCCGAAGGGCTTTCGGCAGGCCGGTTGAGGGAAATGATCGTTTCGAGCCGTGGTGACCGCGGCTTAACCGCCTCAGCTAAAGCATGGCAGCGCGCGTTCCTCTGTGCCGGCGAGCCTCACGCGGCGCAGGGGAAAAGCCGATAAACGTAGAAGTCACAACGGAGGATCTATTGGCCAGTACAGCTCCCAAGGCGAGAGGCAAAGCTGAATTCGACTGGGCCGGCCTTCACCGCCGTCTGAACGCCGCCCGTGCTGCTCTGCAGCAGAGACTTACCCCCAGTGCGGACGAAAAGCGGAAAATTCTCCGCGCACGTGCCCGGTCGTTGGCGGTGGGCAAAGCCGAAGCAACATCTTCGCGAATGCTGCTGGAAGTTGTGGAGTTTGTCCTGGGATCGGAGCACTACGGCATTGAATCGTCTCATATCCGCGAAATCCATCCGCTTAACGAATTCACGCCGCTGCCCTGCACGCCCTCCTTTGTTCTTGGGCTGGTCAATGTCCGCGGGCAGATTCTTTCCATCATCAACATCAAGAAACTCTTTGATCTGCCGGAAAAGGGTCTCACCGACCTGAACAAAGTCATTATTGTCCACGCCGATCCTATGGAACTCGGCATTCTCGCTGATGCCATTGTTGGCGTGCGTTGCCTTGCACGGGAAGAACTTCACCCGGCCCTTCCGACCCAGACAGGGATACGAGAGGGGTATTTGAAGGGGATCACGAAAGACCCGTTGGTGGTCCTCGATGTAGAGAAGATCCTTTCTGACGAAAAGATCCTGGTGAATGATTTAGTGGGTGCGAGAACTTGAGTGTCCGAATAGCGTAAGGAGAATTGCGATGAGGTGGTCGATTGGGAAAAAGATCGGAAGCGGTTTTGGGCTCGCATTGCTTGCGCTGACGATTGTGGGCGCCGTTTCTTATGACAGCACCGTCCGGCTCATCGACTCGGCCGAGTGGGTACAGCACACCCATGAGGTGCTCAACCAACTGGACGAACTACTCTCGGAAATGAAAGATGCCGAGACTGGGCAGCGCGGTTATGTCATCACCGGCGAAGCTCGCTACCTGGAGCCGTACCGGGGAGCGCAGGAAGTAGTCGATCAGAAACAGAAATCTCTGCGGGAATTGACTGCCGACAACCCGATCCAGCAGCAGCGGCTTGCGGCGATTGAGCCATTGATTGCCAGCAAGTTCGCCGAGCTACAGGAAATCATCGACCTGCGGAGCACAAAAGGATTCGGCCTAGCAGCCCAGGAAGTCCTCACCGATAAAGGCAAGAATGCGATGGATTCCATTCGGAAGCTGGTCGGCGAGATGCGGGGGGAAGAGACTGGGTTATTGGCCAGGCGGTCCACGGAGGAGAGAGACCGCGCACACCGGACAGAAATGACCATCATTTCCGGGAGCGTATGCGCGTTCATGCTCCTAAGCCTGGCCGGCACGTTCCTCACCCGAAATATCGCCATCCCGCTCGGCGAAGTTTCGGCGGCGGCACAGCAGATCGCCTCCGGCGACTTGTCGGTCAAGGTGATTTCCAATGGCCGGCGCGATGAGGTCGGGGTATTGGCCACGACGTTCACGGAGATGACGGCATCGCTCGGACAGATGGCCGAGATGGCCAGGCAGATTTCTGACGGCGACCTTACGGTTGAGGTGAAACCGAAGTCGGACAAGGACGTGCTGGGGAAAGCTTTTGCGGTCATGGTGGAGAAGCTCCGGCGGATCATGGGAGAGATGCAGGAGTCGATTGGCATTCTTTCCTCCTCCGCCCAGCAGATTGTCGCTACCACCACGCAGGTGGCGTCGGCCGCGACCGAGACCGCAGCCGCCGTCACCGAAACAACGACTACCGTCGAAGAAGTGAAACAAACCGCCCAGCTCGCGACGCAAAAAGCGAAGTTCGTGTCGGAGAGCGCGCAAAGGGCGACCCAGGTGTCGGAGAGTGGAAAGAAATCAGCTGCGGATTCGATCGAGGCGATGAAACAGATCCGGGAGCAGATGGAATCCATCGCGGAGAGCATCGTTCGCCTGAGCGAACAAGGACAGACCATAGGAGAAATCATGCTCTCGGTCAACGATCTGGCCGAACAGTCAAACCTGCTGGCGGTGAATGCCTCGATCGAGGCCGCGAAGGCGGGGGAACAAGGCAAAGGCTTTGCCGTGGTTGCACAAGAGGTACGGAATCTGGCGGAGCAATCGAAACAAGCCACCGTTCAGGTCCGAAGCATTCTGAACGATATCCAAAAAGCGACCAACGCCGCCGTGATGGCGACCGAGCAAGGCAGTAAAGCGGTCGAAGCCGGAGTAAAACAGTCGGTGCAGGCCGGGGAGTCCGTGCAAAAACTTGGGGAGAACATCGCGGAAGCGGCCCAGGCCGCCACCCAGATAGCCGCTTCGAGTCAGCAACAAATGGCAGGTATGGACCAGGTGGCGCAGGCGATGGAGAACATCAAGATGGCCAGCACGCAAAACGTAGCCAGTACCAGACAAACCGAGGTCGCGGCGAAGAACATCCAGGATCTGGGACGAAAGCTCACGGAACTGGTCGCTTTGTACCAGGTCAGCGTCAAGGAACGAAGCATGGCCGCCCGGGCCTCTTAGTTAAAACCCGGCGAGTAAAGCGCGGCTTGGATGGCTGGACGTCTGGCAGGAGGATTCGATGAGGTGGTCAATCGGCGGGAAAATTGGCTGCGCTTTTGGGGCGAAAACTGCTTCAACTTGTAGCTCTGTATAGGATCAAGGACCGGCGTATGGCGGCCTTTGTCTCCTGAGAATAGAAATGGGACCTAAGGACAAAGAGCTTCTCAAAAAGCTTCTCGCGACTTTCAAGGTCGAGGCGGAGGAACACGTCACTGCCATTTCTTCCGGCTTGGTCGAACTGGAAAAGGCCTCCTCGCCTGAACAGGAAATGGAGATGGTCGAAAAGGTCTTCCGGGAGGTGCATAGCCTGAAGGGCGCGGCGCGCGCCGTTAATCTGGTGAAGGTAGAAAGCGCCTGCCAGTCATTGGAGGGTCTGTTCGCACAATTCAAAACCAGGGAAGCAACCCTCACGCCAGAGCTTTTTGATCGGCTTCATATAATGGTGGACACACTGGGCGTTCTGCTTTCCCACGAGAGCACTGAGACGGTACGAGATGAGTCCCGCCTCTCTAAAATGCCTGGACCGCCAAATCCACCTAATATTGGCGTCCCCCATGCGGAGCCACCCATATTGCATTCTGCGGAAGCCGCCATTTCCGATCCTGCAATAATTCTCAATCCAGAAAACACCCCTGAGCTGGGACACCTCAGCGACCAGAAGCCGGGATTATCCGAGACCTTGAGAGTGCCAGCCTCCAAGCTCGAGGCGCTGCTTCGCCAGGCCGAAGAGTTGATTCCGGTAAGAGCTACAGTGGCCCAGCGTGTAATCGAGTTGCGTGAAATCAGTCAGACGCTGACTTCATGGGAAACAGAGTGGCGGAAAATACGCCCGCAGGCGCACGCTTTGCCGTCGCTGGTGAATGGGGAAAATCGGACCAAGGGAAGCGGTCACCCGTCAAGCGTACACGCGTCTACCCAAGCGCGCGTCATGAAGGTCTCAGCCTTTCTGGAACGGAATGCGAACACTCTGAATTCCGTCAAGCAAAAGCTTGCGGCCCTAGGCAAGCGGCTCGAATACGACCGTCGTGCATTCGAGCGAAGGGTGGACGATCTGGTGGAAGACATGAAGCGGGTATCGATGCTTCCATTTTCCACCTTACTCGAATCTTTTCCGAAGCTAGTGCGAGATCTCAGCCGGGACTGCGGCAAGGATGTGGAACTGACCATTGTTGGCGGCGAGATCGAAACCGACCGGCGCATCCTGGAGGAAATGAAAGACCCACTCATTCATCTGGTACGAAACTGCATCGACCACGGGATTGAGGCGCCAAAGCGCCGGGAAGAATCAGGAAAGCCGCCGCGGGCAACCATCCGCATTGCGATCTTTCCCAAAAGCGCCGACAAGGTCGAGATCGTTGTTTCGGACGACGGCGCGGGTATCGATCTCCTGAAGGTGTGCGTGGCCTCGCTGAAGCTCGGCCTTGTCTCCGAAGAAGATGCCAGGAAAATGGACGGACAGCAAATCGCCAAGCTCATCTTTAAGTCTGGGCTCTCCACCAGTCCCATGATCACAGAAGTCTCAGGCCGCGGGTTGGGCCTGGCGATTGTCAGAGAGAAGGTCGAAAAGGTTGGGGGTGTGGTGTCAGTTGACACGCAACCGGGAACCGGAACGACTTTCCGGTTAGTTCTGCCGCTTACTCTCGCCAGATTTCGCGGCATCCTGGTCCGGGTGGGGGAAAGCCTGTTTGTGGTTCCAACACGACACGTACAAAGAGTGCTCCGTGTGAATCGTGATGAGATCAAAACAGCGGAAAACCGCGAGACGATCCAGATCAATGGCTGCCCCGCTTCGGCGGTCCGTCTGGGCGATGTGCTGGAGATTACTCAGCGAAACACCGGCATTGACCCGAAAGGCAGAGTGCCTGTGCTTGTTCTTGCCTGGGCGGGCGAACAAATTGGATTTTTCGTCGACGAGATTTTCGACGAGCAAGAAGTCCTGGTGAAGAGCCTGGGGAAACAGCTCCCGCGCGTGCGCAATATCGTTGGCGCTACTGTCCTCGGAACCGGCAAAGTACTGCCCGTACTCAATGTCGCGGACTTAATGCAGTCCGCAGTCAAAATGGCGCCGGGTGCGGCGGCACGTGGAACCGAGGAAACTTCCAAGTCCATCCTGGTCGCGGAAGACTCCATCACTTCGCGGACCCTGCTGAAGAACATCCTTGAATTTGCCGGTTACAAAGTGAAAACGGCGGTCGATGGCGCTGAAGCATTGACCGTCCTCGCGACCGAAGCTTTTGACCTGGTAGTGTCGGATGTCGAGATGCCGAGGATGGGCGGTTTTGATCTTACGGCGCGGATCCGGGCCGATAAGAGGCTTTCCCAATTGCCCGTGGTGCTGGTGACGGCGCTGGACTCTCGGGAAGACAGGGAACGTGGGGTAGACGTTGGGGCCAGCGCGTATATCGTGAAGAGCAGTTTTGATCAGGGCAACCTGTTGGAAGTTGTCCGCAGATTGATTTGAGCGGCGGTCAGGAGTGGTGGATGATTCGAGTTCTGGTGGTCGAGGACTCACCTACGGTGCGGGAATTCCTGCTTCAGATCCTCGGCGCTGATCCTGCGATCGAAGTGGTCGGGACCGCGGAGACTGGGGAAGAGGCGATCGAAGCGGTGGGACGCACCCGACCTGACATCATCACCATGGATGTCCACATGCCAAAGATGAATGGTTTCGACGCAACCCGGCGGATCATGGAGACACATCCGACGCCGATCGTCATCGTGAGTGGCGCGGCTGACGTTACGGACACGGCGAAAGCCTTCCGGGCCATAGAATCCGGGGCCCTTGCTGTCTTGCGGAAGCCTTCGGGTATAGGCCATTCAGACCATGAGCAGAGTGCATTGGAGTTAGTTCGGACCTTAAAAGTAATGTCGGAAGTAAAGGTAGTGAGAAGGTGGCCACGTTTTCGACCTTCGGAAGCTCAACCTGCGGTTTCAGTCTCTTCCGAGTTCGCGTACCAATCAAGTCAGCCGCAGATCCGGATCGTGGCCATCGGAGCTTCCACGGGTGGTCCGCCCGTGCTCCAGACAATCCTGGCGGGGTTGCCCAGGAATTTCCCCGTTCCGGTACTGATTGTCCAGCACATTGCGGCGGGGTTCACGCAGGGTCTCGTAGAGTGGTTGGCACAAACGTCAAGTCTGCCGATACACGTGCCCGTACATGGTCAATCGATCCTTCCCGGACATGCCTACGTCGCTCCGGATGGATTGCATATGGCGATAGGCGCGGACAGCCGGATACAACTCAGAACGGACGAGCCCGAGAACGGGCTCCGGCCTTCGGTCGCTTGCCTGTTTCGTTCTGTCGCGAAAGTTTATGCGCAGAGCGCAGCCGGGGTGCTGCTCACGGGAATGGGAAAAGACGGTGCGTGGGAGTTGAAACTAATGAAGGAACAGGGGGCAGTGACCATCGCCCAGGACCAGGAGACGGCAGTGGTCCACGGTATGCCCGGTGAAGCAATAAGACTGGGAGGGACAACCTATGTTCTCCCACCCGACAAAATTCGCCTGGCATTGACATGCCTCACAACAAAGACCGTAGGGGGCGAAGGGCTGGCAACGGCAAACAGACAAGACGGTCTTTCAGGGATTGAGGGTCTTTTTCTCCGCCGCGATCTATCTGGAAGCTGAGCAAAGAGTCAGGAGAGCCTATGGGCCGAATCAAGGGGAATTTCTTTAAGGGAGCGGAGATACTCATTGCTGAAGACAGCCAAACTCAGGCCGAGCAACTGGGTTACTACCTGAGCACGCACGGGTTTGCTGTAACCGTGGCCAGGGATGGCAGGCAGGCACTGACGGCGGCGCTTGAGAGCAAGCCCGCCATGGTGATTACCGATGTGGTCATGCCTGAGATGGATGGCTACACCCTATGCAAGGAAATCAAGTCGCTCCCGGCCCTCAAGGACGTTCCCGTGGTTCTATTGACCTCTCTTTCGGGACCGCAGGACATCGTTAAGGGGCTGGAATCCGGTGCGGATAGTTTCATCCGAAAGCCCTACGACGACAAATACCTGGTTTCGCGGGTCGAGTACATTTTGACGAACGTGGAACTGCGAAAAACGGAACGATTGCAGGTTGGCGTACAGCTTCACTTTGGCGGACAATCGCATTTCATCACCGCCGAGAGACAACAGATCCTGGATTTACTGATTTCGACCTACGAAGGTGCGGTCCAGATCAATGAAGAACTCGAGATCAAACAGCAGGAACTCCAACAAGCGAAGGAAACTCTGGAAGTCAGAGTAGCCGAGCGTACGGCCGAACTGGCCCACACCAACGAACGACTGCAGATTGAACTGGTCGAGCGCAAACGGGCTGAAGAACAGATCAGGAAACTCAATGAAGATCTTGAACATCGAGTGGTTGAGCGCACTGCACAACTTGCAGCGGCAAACAACGAACTGGAAGCCTTCTCCTACTCGGTTTCGCACGACCTCCGGGCGCCTCTCCGCCGTATCAATGGATTTGCCGGTACTTTGATCGAGGAACATAGCTCTACGTTGGAGCCCGAGGCGCGACACCAGCTCAAACGCATCCAGGAAGGTACCCAGAAAATGAGCCGGATGATTGATGATCTTCTCAATCTGGCCCGGCTGGACCGTCATAGCATGGTCCTTCGGATGACGTCGTTGAATTCACTGGCGGAGAGCGTCGTCCAGGACATGAAGTCGGAAACTGCAGAACGCAAAATCGAATGGCGTATTGGTTCGCTGCCCTCTATCGATTGTGACGCAGGACTGATCCAGCAAGTGTTTGCGAATCTTCTCTCCAATGCGGTGAAGTATACGCGCCGCTGTGAGATCGCCATCATCGAGATCGACCAGTCAACAATTGACGGCCAACTCGTGCTTTTTGTTCGGGACAATGGCGCGGGATTCAATCCCAAATACACCGACAAGCTTTTCGGAGTATTTCAAAGACTTCACGATGAGCAGGAGTTTGAAGGTACAGGCGTGGGACTTGCCACGGTGCAGCGCATCGTCAGAAGGCACGGCGGGCGCATCTGGGCCGAAGCCGAGATCGATAAAGGAGCGACGTTTTACTTCACTTTCGGTGAAACCAGCGCCATTGGCGGCGATCGCGATAAAGATGACCGCTCTTAGAAACCTCCCGTGACATCCAAGCTCGCCGTCTACCGAGTCGCACCCGCTGGCGCTCCGCCAAAGTCGCGCGTCATCCGCGCAAGCAAAGCATCAAAGCGCGGGTTGCCGTGCAAATGCCTCAGCCGCGGCTCCCGCGCCAAATAGACCAACCA
>DATAUY010000237.1:0-15208 GCA_036268025.1 Candidatus Sulfotelmatobacter sp.
GAGTTTTCGCATGAGCAGAGTTCGGGTCCTTGTCGGCACGCGCAAAGGCGCATTCATTCTCTCTTCCGACGGCAAGCGTGAAAACTGGGAAGTTAGCGGTCCGCACTTCGCGGGCTGGGAAATTTATCACCTGAAAGGCTCGCCGGTCGATCCGAACCGCATCTACGTCTCGCAGACGAGTGGATGGTTTGGCCAGATCATCCAGCGCTCCGACGACGGCGGTAAAACCTGGCACCAGCCCGGCACACCTCCGGGCGAAACAACCGCGCCAGACGGCATGCCCAAGGGCGAGAGCAACAAGTTCGCCTACGACGTATCGCCGGACACTGGCAAGCCACTGACGACCCATCAGTTTTATGACGGCACTCAGCATCCTTGGGAATTCAAGCGTGTCTGGCATCTCGAACCTTCTCTTACCGATCCCGATGGGGTCTACGCGGGAGTTGAAGATGCTGCTTTGTTCAAATCCACGGACGGCGGCAAGAACTGGAAAGAGCTTTCGGGCCTCCGTGGCCATGGCACCGGGCCGAACTGGCAGCCGGGGGCAGGCGGCATGTGCCTGCATTCGATCATTCTCGATCCCAGCGATCCGGACCGTATCTACATCGCGATCTCGGCTGCGGGCGCCTTCCGCACCGATGATAGCGGAAAGAGTTGGAAGCCGATCAACAAAGGCCTCCACTCGAAGTACATCCCGGAGCCCACAGCTGAAGTCGGACATTGCGTGCATCACATCGCAATGAATCCTAAGCGCCCAGGAGTGCTCTTCATGCAGAAGCACTGGGACGTGATGCGCTCTGACGATGCCGGGGATGAATGGATAAAAATCAGCGGCAATTTGCCGACCGATTTTGGATTCGTGATTGATATTCACGCGCATGAGCCCGAAACGATCTATGTGCTGCCAATCAAGAGCGACAGCGAACATTTCGTGCACGAAGGAAAGTTGCGCGTCTTCCGCAGCAAAACCGGCGGCAACGAATGGGAACCGTTGACGAAAGGCCTTCCGCAGAAAGATTGCTATGTCAATGTCCTCCGCGACGCCATGGCGGTCGATACTCTCGAAGAGTGCGGCATCTACTTCGGCACAACGGGCGGGCAGGTATACGTCTCGCCCAACGGCGGCGATTCCTGGTCGCCAATCGTGCATGACTTGCCAGCGGTGCTGTCAGTCGAAGTGCAGACGCTGAAGTGATTGGGATTGCAAACATAAACTGACAAGCACGGACGTGGCAGACTCTGTGGAGAACGCCCTTTCAGAACCGCGTCACATGGTCCGACAAATAGTCTTTGTCGTTTGCAAAACGATTCCGCTCTTATCGACTTCGGTCTCGGCTCGAGGAAAATAAAATGAAACGGAATGCGGCAATTCTTGCACTGTTAGTGTCCTTGGTGAGCACAGCGGCAGCTCAGGCGAAGCAACCGGCAAACGTCTCGAGAACGGATGCGAGTGCGGTCGAAGTTCATGTACGCAAACTCTGGGAAGCCTTCAAGAAGAAAGACAAGGCCACGCTTGCGTCCTTGCTCGACGACCGATTCCGCATGTTTGAGGAAGGCCTTGCCACGTTCGGCGACAAGAAGGCTGAGGTCAGCAGCCCTGACGAGTACGAACTGCTCAGCTACACGCTCAGCGATTTCACCGTGACGCCGATCGGGCCAGATACTGCTTTGGTAACATACCTCGCGCAATATGAGGGCAAATCCGGCGGGGAAATGCTGAAGGGAAAGAGTGTTTTCGGAGAAATCTGGCTCCGTTCGGGTGGCGATTGGAAGGCCCTCTATCTGCAAGAAACTTATGTGAAGTGAGGTCTGTTGAAAATGGGTGCAACGATTCGGGTCGAACTGCCGCAGCATCTCCGCACGCTGGCGCACGTCGGCCATGAAATAGAGATCCGTGTCGAAGTGCCTGTTACGCAACGTTCTCTGCTTGATTCACTCGAAGCCGCGTATCCCATGCTTCGCGGCGCGATTCGCGATCACGCAACCGGGCAGCGGCGCGCATTCCTGCGTTTCTTCGCCTGCCAGGACGATTTGTCTCACCAATCTCCGAATGAACCTTTGCCCGAAGCTGTCATTTCGGGCAAAGAACCTTTCTTGATCATTGGGGCGATTGCCGGCGGATAACCTTGCCCGACGACTGTGCGTGTTACCTTTTGCCTCGTGGCAGCTACCGACACAACGCGTGCTGCGCAGGAACTTCAACTCACAATTCAGGGCTCGATGTCCGGGGAAGAGCGAATGCTTATCGCTCTTGGGATGAGCGCGCCTGCGCCACAGTGTTCCTGTAGGAACACTCAGAACAGGATGCGCAATCGCCCTCAACCGCGCGCAATCTTAATCAGCTTCGGCAGCACATCTCCGAACACTGCGCCAGCGGGATTGCCGAATTCGAAATAGATTTTGCGGTAGAGTTCGTAGAGTTGGCGGTAGATCTCTTGTGTATCGGCTTGCGGTTCGTACACCGCGTGAGCGGGACAGGTCCTCTTTTGCGCTTCTGCAATCGTCTTGAATGTCCCCGCAGCAAGGAACGCGAAGATCGCGGAGCCAAGTCCCGTCACCTTGCCGCTCGGCACGAGCACCGGACGCCCCAGCACATTTGCATAGACCTGATTCAGCACTGGATTGTTCTGCGGAATGCCTCCGCCATTGATCACGCGCTGCGTGGGCGCGCCGTATTCGTTCAGGCGATCGAGGATAACGCGCGTGTGAAACGCCGTGCCTTCGATCGTGGCGAACAGTTCGTCCTGGGCGGTGTGCAGCAGATTCCAACCAATAGTCATGCCCCCGAGATTGGCGTTCACCAGGACAGTGCGGTCGCCATTGTCCCAGGTCATGCGCAGCAGGCCGGTCTGGCCTGCGTGATATTTGTCTAAGCCTTTGCTGAGACCTTCAACCGTTGTGTTGGCGCGGCGTGCGATCGCGCTGAAAATATCGCCAGTCGCCGACAACCCCGCTTCAATGCCTGTAAATTGAGGATGCACGCTGCCCGGCACGACTCCGCATACGCCCGGAATCAACTGCGCCTTCGGCGCGTAGGCGATGATGCACGTCGAAGTGCCGACGACGTTGACGACGTCGCCTTCCTGAGCGCCTGCGCCGATGGCGTCCCAGTGAGCGTCGAACGCGCCCACAGGAATCGGAATGCCCGCTCGCAGGCCAAGCTTCTCCGCCCATTGCGGCGAGAGTGTTCCAGCAATCTTGTCTGACGTTGCGTACTCCCCTTCGAGTTTCGAGCGAACGCCTGCGAGCAGCGGATCGACCTTCGCCAGGAAACTCTCAGGCGGCAGGCCGCCGAGCGATTCGTTCCACATCCACTTGTGGCCCATGGCGCAGACGCTGCGCTTTACGCGGTGCGCATCCGTGATGCCGCACAGTGTGGCCGCGACCATGTCGCAGTGCTCGAATGCACTGACGAACTGCCCGCGCTTGTCTGGATTGTGTCGCAGCCAGTGCAGCAGCTTGGCGAATCCCCACTCGGAGGAGTAGACGCCGCCGCACCATCGGATGGCTTCGAGCTTGTCGTTGCGCGCGAGTTCCGTGATCCGTGCGGCTTCCTGCTTGGCGCGATGATCGCACCACAGGTAGTAGTCGTCGAGCGGAACCATCCCTTCGCCGACGGGAATGACGCTCGATCCGGTCGTGTCGAGCGCGATGGCTTCGACCTTATCGCCCGATATACCCGCCAACTTCACTGCCTGCCGCGTGGCCTCGGCCAAGGCGCGCATGTGGTCTTCGTGGGACTGGGTCGCGAAATCAGGATCTTCGCGCTTGCGCCGCAGTGGATATTCCGCAACCGCAGACGCGAGCAGGCCGCGCTCGCTCTCTACGATCGAGACGCGCACGCTGAGGGTTCCGAAATCTACTCCTGCAACGATGGACATGTGCCGGGTCTCGGGTCTTGGGTCTTAGGTCTCAGATCTCCGGACTTCGGTCTTCAGATCAAATTGCTATTTTCCAGTCGCCACAACAAACTTGCCGTTCCGAGGAGCGAAGCGACGAGGAACCTGCTTTTCCCGGTGCGCGCGATGCCGCATGGGGTTACGCTCCATTGCCATGCCAGTGCATCTTCCACCCGAGATAGCGTATCGCGGCCTCATGCACCGCTCCCGCGGTCGTCGAGAAGTTCGCGGCGACATGGTGCTCAAATCCGTTTTCGCAAATGTAGTGCAGCAGCTTCTGCAAGTTTGCGATCTTTACCACACCCACGCCACCGAAAGTGTTCAGAGAATCGTTAGTGAAGTCGCCTTCGCCTACGTAACCGCGAATCACACCGGCTTTGTCGTCGGTCGAGAAGCGCGCGAAGCTCATCGCTCCGGGCTTCACGCGGCCAACGACAGTTCCAAACGTGTTCTCTTTGCCGACCGTGCCGGCAATAATTTCCTGGAAGTCCATGCGAACGTCCTGAAAGAAATGTTTGGGCAGGTTGCTGCAATGGAAGCAAACCGCCTTGTCGGGATCGGTGCCGTAGTTGTTGTTCCAGTCGAGCAGCGCGCTGGGAGTTTCCGATGCCAGCGCAAGCGCGTGCATGCTGAGCGTGCCGCAGACATCGACCTCGCATGCAGCGGGAAATAAATTGTTGCTCATCATGCTCATGATGGTGCAGGGCACGACGCCGAAGTATTCTTCCATAGAAGTCCAGCACTGCACCGCGCTGATGCGGAGATCGGTAGCTCGCATCCAGTCGTCGATCACGAAGCCCAGCTTGGCCATCTTCATCAGCGCGGCGTCAGGAATGCCTGAGGTCGTCACATACTTCTTGATTTCGGCGAGCTTTTCCTGCACGCCCTTGTCGTCGTCCTTCGATTTCGCGATCCGGCCAAATACTTCGGAGAGATCGAGAGTTTCCGTAGAGATGCCGGAGGCTTCCAGCAGTTTCTCGCTGTAGCGAACAGTGTTAAACGCGGTGGGGCGCGCGCCAATGCTGCCGATGCGCAGATTGCGGAATCCGTTGACGACGCGGCAGACCGCGGCAAACCAGGCGAGATCGGCACGGAATCCATCAGAATCAGGAGCGACGGTATGAAGTTTCGTCAGCGAGTAGGGGATGCCGTACTGGCGAAGATTGTTGCAGGCCGACATCTTCCCGCAAAAGCTGTCACGGCGGTGCAGGATCGTCATGTTCTTGGCATCGTCGGGCGTTGCCTGAATGAGAACAGGAACACCAAGCCGCGCCAGGCGCAGGGTATCGGCGATAGCACGCTCGTCGCCGAAATTGGGAAGCGAAACGATCACGCCGTCGAGCCGGTCGCTGTTCTTGCGAAAGAGTTCCGCGCAGCGCTTGGCTTCATCGTGGGTTTCCACCGCACCGTGCTTGCTGTCTTCGGGGCCGAGGACGACCGAGTCAATGCCGGCCTTTGTCAGCGCCTGGATCATCTCTTCGCGACCCGATCTTGCGAGCTGATCGGGGAAAAAGCCGCGGTTGCCGACGATGATGCCCATCGTCATTTTCTTGCCAGAATTATTGCCAGACATAATGAAATACTCTCCGGTTCAGATAAAAATTCTTTTGTTCGCGCAGTCTTCCAGACGACAGTGAACGCTTTCTACATCTACCCGCGCGACGGCCGGTAATGCCAAGTGTAGAAGCCGCCGATCAAAGTAAGCAGGCCTCCCCACCAGACGCCCGCGTGCAATTCGAACAAGACCACCGGAAATTCGGGCCGGTGCGCGTATTCGTAGAGACCGGCCCCGAAAATCAGCAGCCCATTCACCAGCAGCGAGAAACCGATGAAGAACCAGATCGAAATTGAGCGTCCGTGTGTCATCATAAGTTTTGCCTACCAGAAAATGATGTTGAGGACCACAAAGATCACGCCGACCACCGCCGCCCAGAAAACCGGCTTCTGGTAGATCGGCATACTGACGACATGAGGAATTTCGGTCTGGCCATACACCAGGCCAACCAGTTCGCTATCGAGCTTGGGTTTGGTCAACATGCTGACGACAAAGGTCACAGTCACGCAGACCAGGAACGACCATAACGCCTGATACATGTCCTGCGCCAGCGCTTTCGCGTCGGGCGAAAGCGCGACGTAACGCAGCGCCGTCGGATCCACTTTCACCCACGCCCACATACTGATCGAGCAGAGTGTTCCGGAGAGCAGTCCCCAGAATCCGCCGGGTCCGGTCGCGCGCTTCCACAACATGCCGAGGACCACTGTGCCGAAAAGGGGCGCGATGAAAAAACTGAACAGGGCTTGCACGTAGTCCATGATGCTGGCTGAGTGCATCACGAGATACG
This sequence comes from Candidatus Sulfotelmatobacter sp., assembly GCA_036268025.1. Lineage (GTDB taxonomy): Bacteria > Acidobacteriota > Terriglobia > Terriglobales > Acidobacteriaceae > Sulfotelmatobacter. The sequence continues at coordinate 6,242 of DATAUY010000237.1, forward strand.
CTGTACCGACGCTGATCAGAACACCTATCACGGTGGTCCAGCGCCCCATGCTTACGTAATGGCGATCGCTGGCCTTGCTGTTGAAGAACGGACGGTAGATGTCGTACGTCCAGACCGTCGTGAACGCGCTGACGTTGCCCGCCATGCCCGACATGAATCCGGCTATCAGCGCGGTAATGCCCAAGCCGAGCAGTCCGGGCCCGCAGTAGCGCGCGAGCATCAGCGGAAGAACGTCGTTATAGCTGTATCCATGCGTGGCGGCGGCTACCGACTCTGGAACCAGTTTCATCGGCAGCACGCCGAGGCCGAGCAGTCCGGGCAGGATAACGATGATCGGCACCATCATCTTGAATCCGGCGCCGATGATGGGAGCCATTTCTGCGCTGCGCAGGTCTTTCGCGGCGAGAATGCGCTGCACGACGAGAAAGTCGGTCGTCCAGTAGCCCATCGAAATGATCGCGCCCAGGCCGAAGACGATGCCCGTCCAGTGAATGCCCATTGGGTTGGTGTTGAAATGGCCCAGCGTTGACCAAAGATGAACATACTGTTCGGAAGCTCTCTGCGCGATGAGGATCTTGAGATTGCCCCAGCCGCCCGCTTCATACAGGCCAAGGATCGGAATCAGCAGCGCGCCCGCCCAGATCAGAAAGAATTGCAGCACTTCGTTGAAGATCGCGGAACGCAAGCCGCCGAGCGTCACGTAGACCGCAACCGTGATGGATGAAACCCAGATGCTGAAATTAATGTCCCATCCGAGGACAATCTGCATGACTTTCGCCATGGCGAACATGTTGACGCCGCTCATCAACACGGTCATGAAGGCGAAGGAAACCGCTGAAAGTGCGCGAGCCGGCTCTCCGAAGCGCAGCTTCAGGTATCCCGGCACGGAGTGCGTCTTCGAGATGTAGTAGAAAGGCATCATCACCAGGGCGAGAAAAATCATCGCCGGGATGGCGCCGATCCAGTACCAGTGGGTGGCGAGAATGCCGTATTGATAGGCCGATCCGGCCCAGCCCATGAGTTCGAGCGCGCCCAGGTTTGCGGAAAGGAAGCTCAGACCCGCCACCCATGCCGTCATTTCGCGTCCGGCCATGAAGAAGTCTTCACCTGTGTTGGACTGGCCCTTGAGGTAGAAGCCGATCGCGATCACCAACACGAAGTAAAAGGCGACGATGACCATGTCCACGGGCGCGAGATGCACCAGGGATGAACTCGAATCGGCGAGGGCAAGAATCATGAGGTTTTGACCTGTCCGTAGTAGGCATTGCGACCGTGCTTGCGTAAGAAATGCTTATCGTGCAACTCCTGCGCCAGCGGACGCGATTGCGCGTTGATCGAAACGGAATGTGCCGCCATACGGGCCACATACTCCAGAATGACAGCGTTGTGCACGGCGTCGGCGACAGTTTTTCCCCAGCAGAAGGGAGCGTGGCCCGCAACCAGCACCGCGGGGATCGCATCGGGATTGAGCTTCGCAAACGTCCGGCAGATCACGGTCCCGGTCTCCTCTTCATAGTCTCCGGCAATTTCTTCTTTCGCCATACGCGGCGTGACGGGAACGGGGCCGTGGAAATAATCCGCGTGCGTAGTGCCGAGGCAGGGGATGGGCTTTTCGGCTTGCGCCCATGCGGTCGCGTACTCAGAGTGCGTGTGCGCCACGCCCCCAATATTGGGAAATTCGCGGTAGAGCTTGAGATGTGTCGCCAGATCTGAAGACGGACGAAGCTTGCCTTCAACGATCTTGCCCTTCAGGTCAGAAATGACCATTTGGCTGGGCTTGAGTTCGCCGTAGGGAACGCCACTGGGCTTGATGGCAACCAATCCCTTCCTGCGGTCGATGCCGCTGGCATTGCCGAAGGTGTAGAGAACAAGGCCGCGGCGAACCAATTCGACGTTCGCTTCCAATACTTCTTCGCGCAGCGTTTTCAGCAACATTGGGGAAAGATGCGGCGTCCGGCGCTTGCTTTCTCTCGATTCGGCCGGTTCGTAAACGTTTACGCCAACCGAACATTAAATGCAGTTGGATAGCTTTGTCAAAGCTCTTAACCGAGCGGTATGCGTCGAGTTAATGAGGCCTTCGCTGTCAGGCAGACTTGACTCTCCGAGAGAAAGATTTCACAGGATAGCCGATTCATTCGCGCTTCCCTTAGACGCGGGCGATACGCCCGCGGGGCAGCCGGTGGGACGTCGGCGCTACTCTGTGCATGAGTGCAACCGCACTGGATTTTGTCTACACTAATCGTCGAATTAGCGAGAGAGTCGATGGATCGCACAGCTTATGACGCCATTGTCGTCGGTGCGGGTATCGTTGGCGCGGCGTGCGCGAACGAGCTTGCGCGGCGGGAAATGCGCGTTTGCGTCGTGGATAGAGATGGCGTCGCAAGCGGTGCTACCTCCGCCGGGATGGGGCACGTTGTCGTCATGGACGACTCTGAGGCGCAGTTCGCGCTCACGCGATACTCGCAGGAGTTGTGGCGGGCGATGCGTCCGGAATTGCCGAACGATGTCGAATTTGAGCAGTGCGGCACGATATGGGTCGCGGCGGATGACGAGGAGATGGAGGAAGTCCGGCGTAAGCATAAATATTACGGTTCCCGCGGCGTGCCGACTGAGGAGCTTGATGCCCGAGCGCTGAAGAATCTGGAGCCGAATTTGCGTGATGGATTGGCGGGTGGGCTGATGGTTTCCGAAGATATCGTGCTCAATCCTCCGGCGGCTACGCATTTTCTTATTCAGAAAGCCCAGAAGCGGGGGACCGAACTTCGCATCAGTAGATCGATAGCGAGAATTGGCGAGGGCCGAGTCGAGTTCTCCGATGGAAGCGAATTGAAAGCGCCGGTTATCGTGAATGCCGCGGGAGCGTGGGCTCCTGAGTTGACCCCTGGCCTGGAAATCCGGAAGAGAAAGGGGCACTTGGCGATCACGGATGTGTATCCGAACTTCGCCAGGCATCAATTGGTCGAGCTGGGATATCTGAAGAGCGCGCACTCCATCGCCGGTGATTCTGTGGCCTTCAACATTCAACCGCGGCGATCGGGACAAGTGCTGATCGGTTCCTCGCGACAGTATGGCGCCGAACACAAAGAAGTCGACCAGGGAATTGTCGACAAGATGATGCAACGGGCGCAGGAATATATGCCGGCAATTGCCCTGATGTCGATCGCGCACATCCGCTGCGGATTTCGCGCAGCCACGCCGGACAAATTGCCGCTGATCGGTCCGTGGACACGGGACAAATCTGTGTTTCTCGCAACCGGGCATGAGGGTCTGGGGATTACGACGTCGCTGGCGACGGCGAGAATCCTCGTCGATCAAATTGTGGGAGCGAAGCCAGAAATTCCAGTTGAGCCTTACCGGCCGTCGCGAAGCATCCAAAGTTCAGTGCATCTGGTGCCGGAGGGTTCCCGATGAATTGGAAGGGAGTGATGCCCGCGATCACGGCGTGCTTCAACGCGGATCTTTCTCTGGATCACGCGTTCATGACCGAGCATTGCCGATGGATCGTCGAAAACGGCTGCACCGGGGTCGTCGCGCTGGGATCCCTCGGAGAAGGTGCAACGCTTTCTTTTAGCGAGAAGCAGGAGATTCTCGAGAGCTGCGTGAGGGCCCTCGGCAGCAAAGCGCCCGTAGTCGCGGCGATTTCGTCGTTATCGACTGTCGAGGCAGTTGCGCTTGCCCGGATGGCTCTCGACGCGGGCTGCAAAGGGTTGATGGTTTTGCCTCCCTATGTCTACAACGGCAACTGGCGCGAGATGAAGGCGCATGTCGCGGCCGTGTTCAAGGCCACTATCCTCCCGTGCATGCTTTACAACAATCCCGTAGCGTATGGGACGGACTTTCTTCCGGAGCACATGCAGGAGTTGGCCGCCGAATATGAGAATCTCACTGCCGTAAAGGAATCGAGCACAGATGTCCGGAGGGTCTCGGCGATTCGAGCCTTGCCTGGAAACAGATTGGAAGTTCTTATCGGGGTAGATGACGCGGTGGTAGAAGCCGTTGGCGCCGGCGCGACCGGATGGGTCGCGGGATTAGCCAATGCTCTGCCGCGCGAGTCGGTGGAATTGTTCAATCGAGCGATGAGTGGCGGGGGCGATAAGGCATTCGACCTGTACCGCTGGTTCCTGCCGCTGCTGCGCATGGACACCGTCCCGAATTTCGTGCAGCTCATCAAATTGGTGCAGGCAGAGGCGGGAATTGGAAATTCGCGAGTGCGGGCGCCACGGCTGGAGTTGGAAGGCGAAGAACTTCAGAAAGCGAAGAAAACAATTAGAGAGGCGCTGAAATCGCGTCCGATAGATGTGGGCAGCTCCGTTTTCACCGGGTGCAAATGATGCAAGAAACACAAGAAACAAAAGAGAAGCTTTTCGGCAACTCGCTGATCGGATCTCAAGATTCCGCGGGCTCGGGTGAGCGGTTTCGGGCGACGAACCCCGCGACGGGACAAGAGATTGAGCCGGCATTTGCATCCGCAAATTCGCAGGATGTGAAACTTGCGGCGGAGCTGGCGACGACCGCTTTCGCAGTATATAAACGCGCTTCTGGCCGCGCGCGGGCGGCGGTGCTCCGCCAGATCGCTCAGAACATCGAAGCGATCTCTGCCGAAGTCGTCGAACGCGCAAATCTCGAAACCGCATTGCCACAGGCGCGATTGCAATCGGAAATGGGGCGTACCTGCGGCCAGCTCCGAATGTTCGCGCAGGTGGCCGAAGAAGGATCTTGGGTGCAGGCACGGATTGACCATGCCGACCCGCAGCGCAAACCGCTTCCCAAACCTGATATCCGATCGATGCTGTGTCCGCTTGGGCCTGTCGTGGTGTTTGGCGCGAGCAATTTTCCGCTGGCATTTTCCGTTGCGGGAGGAGACACCGCGTCTGCGCTGGCTGCGGGCGATCCTGTGATTGTGAAGGCGCATCCGGCGCATCCGGGAACGAGCGAACTGGTCGGCCGCGCGATTCAAGAGAGCGTGCGCGCGTGCGGGCTGCCCGAAGGAGTGTTTTCGCTTTTGTTCGATGCCGGAACGCGCGTTGGAGCGGAGCTTGTGAAGCATCCGCTGGTAAAAGCGGGAGGGTTCACGGGTTCAACCGTGGCTGGAAGGGCGCTGATGGATCTGGCGGCGGCGAGGCCGGAGCCGATTCCGTTTTTCGCGGAAATGGGGAGTACGAATCCAGTATTCATTTTGCCCGGAGCTCTGCGTGAGCGCGGAGAATCGATCGCCGCGGGACTACATGCGTCATTTACATTAGGATCCGGTCAATTTTGCACGAAGCCGGGGATGGTGTTCCTGCCGCATGGCGCTGACTCAGTCGCCTTCGCTCGGAAATTGCAGTCTTTGGTAGCGGCTTCGAATGTTCATCCCTTGCTCACGAAAGGCATCCGGGCGTCCTACGATTCGGCCGTTGCGAATCGAAAGGCGGCGGTAAAGCTTTCGGCGGAAAGTTCCCAGGCTGGGTTCGTTCCTCATGTGGCTCTATTTGAAACCGACGCCGCTTCTTTTCTCTCTTCTGATCTGGACGACGAACTTTTTGGGCCTGCCACTTTGCTGGTAACGCATTCGAATCGCGATCATGTGCTGGCGATTGCGCAGTCGCTGCATGGTCATCTGACGGCGACGATTCACGGAACCGAGCAGGACTTGTGCGATTTCGCGGATCTGGTTGGCATCCTTGAAAACAAGGTTGGACGGCTCGTTTTTAACGGATTCCCCACTGGAGTTGAGGTCACGCACGCGATGGTGCATGGAGGCCCTTACCCGGCAACTTCAGACGGGCGATCAACTTCGGTTGGAAGTGCCGCAGTCTTCCGTTTCGCGCGCCCGGTCTGTTATCAAGGATTTCCAGACAGCGCGCTGCCGGATGAGTTGAAGGATTCCAATCCTCTTGGCATTTGGCGGATGGTGAATGGAGAGATAAAACGGTAGGCAGGTCTCAGATTGGAACAAATCTGGGAATTGGTTGCCTAAGGTCCGGCTGTTTGGCGTTCGGATTTAGCGGTGAATCAATCCAAACGCTACCGCCCCAGCGGAGCCGCCGATGTCCACGATGGACACCATTCGTTCGAGGCGATGATGCCCGGACTTGTGGAAGAAATAGCTGAGGCCGATCGCACCCGCAGTTTCTCCTGCAAAGTTCATCGCGAGTGCCGGAGTTGAATGTCCGAAAACGCGAACAACTGGATTCAGTTCGCGCCCACCGTTTTGGAGATTCATGCGGGTGACACCGAAGTCCCCAAAGTTGGAGGCGGCTGCGGCGACGAAGAGCGATCGGTTGGTCTTGTCCCAGAAGCGGTGCCCGAATTCGTGGCGGGACGGAACGAATACGGCTGGTGCGGGTTCTACTGAGGAAACAGGCGCATCGGCCAAAAATTCTTGCGCTGATGCGGAGCCGGTCAGGCCACACACCAGCAGAGCAAACGCAAAGAAGATAATGAATCGGCGACCCATAGGATCCGCGAGACGAGGCGGCCCTCTGAACAGAGCAATCGGCAATCCTTCCGGCAAAGATTACTTTGCACCCCGGGAGCCGGTAGAACTCGATGATGGCGGAACATCTGGTAACCAGGCGAAAGGTTACTGTGCAATGTTTTTCCCACCTGAGGACGTTCACTTCTTGTAGACAATTCCGCCCTTCATCACGAAACCAATATTCCTGAGGACTGAGATATCTTCCAGCGGATCGCCTTCGACTGCGACGACGTCCGCAAAATAACCCGGCTCAAGCGCGCCGACCTGGCCTTCCCAACCGAGAACTTTCGCTCCATTCAGCAGATCGGCCTGTAAGACTGCGAGCGGAGTCATACCGTACCTCACCATCAATTCGAATTCGCGGGCTTGTGTGCCATGCGGAAAAGGCCCCACGTCGGAACCTGCGGCCATCGGAACCCCCGCCGCGACTTGTTTCTTGAATTCCTGGATCTTCAGGTCGAGTATCTGATGTTCGTGCGCGCCTCGTTCCGGGGTGGCGGCGTGCTCGGCAAAATATTCGAAGATGGTGAAGGTGGGGACGGCGAAGATTTGCTTCTCTTTCATCAACCGTATGGTTTCGTCGCTGAGTTGGTCGGCGTGATCGATTGAGACTACTCCGGCCTGCGCGGCGTAGAGCGTTCCTGGTTCCCCCGTGGCATGGACAGCGACGTGTTTGCCGAGGCGTGCTGCCTCCTTCACGGCGGCTTCGAGCTGCGCCTCGGTGTATTGATAGGGCGTCGAGAGCCTGCCATCTTTCAGCGAGTCTGGGCCGGTCTCGTAAATCTTTGTGAAGTCCGCGCCTTCCTTGAACTGCTCGCGCATTACGGCGACAAGCTCATCGGCATTATTTGCATAGTCGGCGTTCGCCAGTACGTGCTGCGCGGAGTTGTAGCCGATGGCGTCTTCGTGTCCGCCAAGAATATTGATGGCATTGCCGCTTATGCGCAGCCGCGGCCCTGGGATGCGTCCGGCGTTGATCGCGTCGCGAACTGCGGTGTCGGCTGATCCGGCGCCTTCGGTTCCCATGTCGCGCTCGGCTGTGAAACCGGCCATCAGGTCGCCGCGCGCAGCGAGCGTCGCCGTAATCGTCCGCTCGGGGACGGACTCCTGCACGGTTTGCAGATCTTCCGCGCCCGGGTGCAGAAAAAGATGGACATGGGCGTCAATCAGTCCGGGAAGCAGCGTGCGGTCCCCAAGATCAATGACTTCAGCACCCGCGGGATGCTTGACCGAGGCTCCCACCTCAACAATCCGGTCGCCTTCGACGAGAATTTCGCCCGGCTTCATGATCCTGCCGTTTCTTACATCCAAGAGGCGAGCGGCATGGAGAACGATTGGATGAGCAGAAGGTTGCGGCTGGGCTGCAACAACTGCCGCAAATAGAGGTACAAGTGCGAGCCATGCTGAAATTCTTCGAGTGTCCATATGGCCCGCGATGGTATCACCGGAAATCGACGGATTCCAGACGGTCGGCTAGACGACGTACTCCGGAAATCCGTGGCCGTAGTACACTTTTCGCCATGATGCCAAGACGCCTGTCATTTGTGTGCGCTATTCTTTTCGTCCTTGCGATTGGCGGACCGCTTTTCGCGCAGGCCGGTTCCTCAAGAACAAAATCCGGAGTCCAGCAGAAAGCCTTCGGCACACGGGAGGGGAGGCCCGTCAACTTGTACACGCTTACCAATTCTCACGGCGTTGAAGTCCATGCCATGAATTATGGCGGCATCATTCTTTCCATTCGAGTGCCCGATCGGAAGGGCGAGTTCGCGGACATTGTGCTGGGGCATGATTCGCTCGAAGGCTACACGCCGAATCCTCCCTATCTCGGTGCGATTGTGGGCCGCTATGCGAACCGTATTGCGAACGGAACATTCACGCTCGACGGCAAAACCTACACGCTGCCGAAAAACGACGGTCCGAACACTCTGCACGGCGGCACGACGCGGACTTTCGACAAAGTCGTCTGGGACGCCGAGCCTGTGAAAGGCAAGACGGGCGTGGCATTCACTTATCTGAGCAAGGACGGCGAAGAAGGCTTTCCCGGCAACATGAAGGTTACGGTTACTTACACGCTGACCGACGCGAACGAACTCATGATTGATTATCAGGCGACCACAGACAAGGCTTCTCCGATCAACGTAAGCCAGCACAGCTACTTCAACCTAAAGGGCGAAGGCAACGGCGACATTCTCGACCACGAAATCATGATCAATGCCGATCGCTTTACGCCCGTTGACAAGAACCTGATTCCGACAGGGGAACTCAAGTCGGTGAAAGGTACGCCGTTCGATTTCACGACTTCGACGAAGATCGGGGCACGGATCGAAGACAAGGACGAACAGCTAACGCTTGGACACGGCTACGACCACAATTTCGTCATCAACCGTAAAGGGCCAGGGCTTACTCTCGCCGCGCGCGTTTACGAGCCGACAACCGGGCGGGTGCTCGAAGTCTCAACGACTCAGCCGGGCGTACAGTTTTACACCGGAAATTTCCTCGATGGCACA
>DATAUY010000238.1:0-3570 GCA_036268025.1 Candidatus Sulfotelmatobacter sp.
ATGACATCACTATGGGGTTGACATCACCGTGAGCGCTGCCCAGGTTGACATCATTGCAACACTTCTCGGGGTGACATCACTGTGAGGGCTTGTCGCTAATCTTGGTCTCCGGCTGGTAGCGATGGCGTTGATACCATCCGAAGCTCAGGTCCTTCCACTTCGGATTGGTCGATTCGATCAATTCGATTTTCTGTTCCCGTCGCCACGCCTTCATTTCTTTTTCCCTCCGAATCGCGGTCATCGCTGAACCGTGCCGCTCCAGGTAGACAAGGCACGTAACGTTGTACTGTGCCGTGAAGCCACCAAACGCATGCGTCTTATGCTGGAACACCCGTTGTTCAATGTTGCTGGTCATCCCGATGTAGAGGACTCGGCCCTGGCTGCTGAGAATGTAGACGTAGTAGATCTTCTGCACGCGCCGAACATCGCACGCGGGCGTAGCACGAGTCTGTGATGGACGTCACATCAATGATGTGGAAAACCGACGCCAAATACGATGTCACCCGTGTCCTCAAGCAATGTCATCCTGAGGACGGCGAAAGCCGTCCGAGGGACCCTACGAAAGCCTCCCCAACAACCGCAGCAGAAAAGAAAAACGATGCCGCAAGCGGTGGGTAAGAACGAGAAAGGAGGAACCAGTCCCGAAGAGGCGAAAGAAAACCCCGAAGGTAAACAAGAAAGTCGAAGGTAAACAAAAAAGTCCACGGTGGCCCATTCAAGCCCGCATTTGGCTTGAGTGGGGGACAAACGTCCTCATGACGACGAAGACGCTCCGGCTGCCCGCGGCGCGAGCGCGAAATAAAACGTGGCGCCCTTGTCGAGTTCGCCGTGTGCCCAGATTTGTCCGCCATGTTTTTTGACGATCCGATCTACGGTGGAGAGTCCGACGCCGGTGCCTTCGAAATCTTCGGACCGATGCAGGCGCTGGAAGACGCGGAACAACTTGCCGGCGTATTGCTGGTCGAATCCCGCGCCGTTGTCGCGGATGAAGATTGCGGGCACGCCATTCTCCACCGCCTGTCCGACCTCGATGATGGCGACCTCGCGGCGTCGCGTGTACTTCACTGCATTCGAAAGCAGATTGGCGAACACTTGTTTCAGCAAGCCGGAGTCGCACTCGATCGTCGGCAGCTCACCGATGCGCCACTCGATGTTGCGTCCGGGGCATTCTTCCTGGAGTTCGGCGAGCGTGTCTTTCACCAGCAGATTCAGGTCGGTGCGGACCAGCACGACTTCCTTGCGGCCGATCTGTCCCATCTTCAGCAGGTCTTCGATCAGGTGCGACATGCTCGCGACGCCATCCTGAATTCGCTTCAAATAATGCAGCGATTCGCCATCGAGCGACTGGCCGCATTCTTCCTGCAGGATCTGCGAAAACGCTCCAATGTGGCGCAGCGGCGCGCGCAGATCGTGCGACACCGAATAGGAAAATGCCTCGAGATCGGCGTTGGCGACGTTCAATTGCGCGGTGCGCTCCTGCACCTGCTGCTCCAGTCGGTTGCGCGCCTCTTCCAGCGCCGCGTCTCGCTCCTGGATTTGCGCCAGCATTTCGTTGAACGACGAGATCAGCACGCCGATCTCGTTACGCGTCGCATACTCCGGTGCGCGAACCGAGTAGTTCTTTTCGCTGAGGACAGTTTGCGCCGTCTCCGCCAGACGCACGATCGGATCGGAGATCGACCGCCGCGCGGACGAGGACATCCACACGGCAGCAAACAAAGACATCAGGAAGACGGCGCCGACGATGAGCGCGAAGTTGCCGATTCGTTCACGCAACGCGCCGAGGTCGGAGCGGATATAGACACTGGCCGCGGGCTTGCCCTCGAAACTGATGGCGCGTACCAGACCGACTTCATTCTTGTGAAAGCTATAGGCTTCCGCCTGGCCCGCAGGAATTCCGGGCGGAAGCGAAAAAGATTTTGTGGCATCGCGTTGATATCCCGCGAACGGCCGGCCGTCGGGCGTATAGATCTCGGCGGAGATTACATGAGGAGCGGCGCGCAGCGCGGCGAGCGTCTTTTCCGCCGCGGCTGGATCGCCAAACACCACGGCCGAGATCGAATTCGACCCGATGATCTGCGCCTGGATTCCGAGGCTGCGGATGATGCCCGTGCGAAATACATAGAGATCGTAAGCGAACAGCGCGGTCGCCGCGAGCAGCAGGGCCGTGCCGCTGACCAGCATGTTCATCCAGGTCAGCTTTTTGGGAATGGAGAAGTCACGCATGCCGGCCATTGCAAGTCAGTCTCCCAGTCTCCGTCACTCAGTCTCCGCAAGTCAGTCTCCGACTTCCGCGTTCCGTCGAACGTTGACAGCGACCTTCAGCAGATCGGAACTCAATGTCAGTCCGGCACGTTCTGCGCTGGCCGAATTCACTTCGAAGCGGACTCTATCGCCCTGCAAGACGAACTGCACCATGCCTCCGCGTTCGGTGAACTCCGGAAGATCGCTCACGGTCAAAACGCTGGCGCGTCCCAGGGCAGCAAGAATCTGCTTGAGGCGTTTTGCCTCCGACGTACTGATGAAGAGGACGCGGCAATCCGCGGTGTCGCTCAGCGCGTCGATCTGCCGGACGACAATCTGTTTTCCGCCCAGCGTCTCGTGAGCAACGGCCGCTTGCAGAGTCGGACCAAAGGGGTCCCGTCCGAGCAGGCAGATGTCGAACGATGCGCTGCCGGTTTGTGTGCTGGCCGCGGGCCAATTGATGAACTTGCCAAAGTTGTAGAGATAAGCGGCCTTCACCGCGTATTCAGAGGGCTTCGCGGTTTGCGCATGAATATAAAAAATTGCGTAGAGCATGACCAGCGCAATCGCTACGAGACGACGCAAAGCGCGGCGCACAAGCCATCGCGCCGGTGGTTGGGAAATCTTGCGCAGCGACTGGAGTGGAGTGAAGCTCATTTCTCGGAGTTCCACGTCAGTTGCGCGTACGCGCTCCTCTCGACCAGCACCGGGCCTGCCTCGGCATGCCGGGGTTGGAGCAGGTTTTGTCCCACGATCGACAGCCCGAATGACTTGGCAACATGCCAGCCGAAACGGGCGTCAACCGTGCTGTAGGAGTTGACTCCGAGAAACGGCAGAGCCCCGGAGTAGCGGTACGTCGGATCGAATTCGATTCCTTTCGGCAGTTTAAAGAGCACCTGCGCCGCGGCCTCGTGGTGCGGAGTCGCGTCTTCGTACGAGGCGGTATAACTTGTCTTCGTCTGCGTCGCTTTGTCTTCCAGGTCCATCGTCACGTACGAATAGCTCGCCCGCATTTCCATCCGTGACGTTGCTTTCCAGTCGGGCGCGATTTCGCCTCCGTTGGTGGAACCCTGGATTCCATTCGCGTAGGGGAGCGAGATGAGAACCGAGTATGGCGGAGGCGTGGGTTGAAGCGAAATGGTGATGTCGCCGTAGCTTTCGAGGTCGTTGTATTTGTTATGGAAAGCGGCGACGTCAAAGTAGAAGCGGGAAGTGATCAGGCGGCGATATCCGGCTTCGTACCCGAGCAGCGTTTCAGAAACGAACTTTCCGTCGTCGCAGAGGCAAAGATAGATTGGAGGCGGCGTGCTCACGAAGCCCGTCAGT
>DATAUY010000239.1:0-8713 GCA_036268025.1 Candidatus Sulfotelmatobacter sp.
TGCATGTCTGCGCCCCGAATCCAATCCGCGGGCTGTGAAGACTCCCAGCAAGTGGCAAACGCGGCAGCCGATCTATCGCACTTCCGTCGCCCGCTGGCGACGCTACGAACCGTGGCTCGGGCCTCTGCGCGCGCTCGTCAATAATGCCTCGGAAGTGAATGCAGGTAGTGCCCGATCGTGATTGATCTGAAGCAGATCACCTCAGCAGATCACCTCAGCAGGAAACCGGATCCACGAAACAGGCTCCGCTGAGGATCCCCCGCTCGCATAACAGTCTCCGAGGAAAACTTCGTCCCTAGTAGCCGAAAATTAACCCGATCGTAACCTACCCGTCACAAAGTCTCTGTTAAGTTGGCGGCAACGATGTGCGGAAGTTTGCCGCGAGCACTGCAATTCTGCGCACCGTAGATTCTGAGTTGAACACCGGGATTGTAACCGAGCCTATGAGAATCCTAGTTATCGAAGATGAAACCAAGACGGCCAAGTTCCTTCAGAAAGGACTTGGGGAGGCCGGCTTCGTTATCGACGTCGCAGGCAACGGCCTGGATGGCCTTCATGTGGCGCAACAGTTAGAGTTCGATCTCATCATTCTGGACGTCATGATTCCGAAGCTGGACGGCTGGCAGGTTCTCACCCGATTGCGCCAGTCTGGGCGTCAGATGCCAGTGCTTGTTCTGACGGCCCGGGACGCGGTTCATGAGCGGGTTCGTGGATTCGAGCTGGGCGCTGACGATTACCTGGTGAAACCATTTGCCTTTTCCGAACTGCTGGCGCGCGTGCGTTCCCTGCTGCGCCGTGGTCCGTCTCGATCGCAGGAAGCCATCCGGTTGGCCGATCTCGAGATCGATCTCCTGCGGCAACGCGCTACACGAGCCGGCCAACGGCTGGAGTTGACAACCAAGGAATTCCTTCTCCTCTCCGTGCTGGCGCGCCGCGCCGGCGAAGTTCTGTCGCGCACTCTAATCGCCGAGTCCGTCTGGGACATGAATTTTGACAGCGACACCAACGTTGTTGACGTTAACGTGAGAAGGCTGCGCAGCAAAGTGGACGATCCCTTTCCTCTCAAATTAATCCATACGGTTCGGGGCGCCGGCTATGTCCTTGAAGCCGCGGCATAGATTCGAGCAAGCCTCGCGCTTCCTGGGTACTCTTGCCTTCCGGCTGACCGCTTGGTATGTCCTCGCCGGCTTGGCGCTCGTCGTCTTGGCTACTACTAGTCTTTATTTCCTGCTGGTCACGGAGCTGCAAAAGAGCACCGACCTGTTCCTTGCCGACAAAGTGAACGTGCTGCGCACGATGCTGCGGAATCGCCCGGACGACTGGGACGCGCTGCACGAGGAGATTGAACTGGAGTCGGCCGCGAGGAGATATCAGCAATTCTATATTCGTCTTCTGGACGAAAAAAGCATTCCACTTTTGACGACTCCGGGAATGGAGGAGCAATTAGATCTGGTGCAATTGATCGCTCAAACCGAAGGCCGCCCGGAGCGCGGTCAAAGAATGCAGGGAAAAAACGGGCGCTCGTTTCTTGTTACGAAGGCCACGATGCCCGTCGGCAGTTCCGCTCAAACCGACACCGCGCAGATTGCGATCGATGTTTCTCAGGAAGAATTATTGCTGGCACGGTATCGGCACCGGTTTTGGATCATCCTGCTAGGCACCCTGGCAATCTTCCCCCTGGTCGGGTATCAGATCGCACGCCGCGGCATTCGCCCGGTGAGAGACGTGGCGACGACAGCACGCCACATCAGTTCAACCAACCTGCACGAACGAATCCAGCCCGAGGGATATCCTTCCGAACTTGCATCTCTCGCCGCCACGTTCAACCAAATGCTGGATGGACTGGAAGAGTCTTTCGATCGGATCTCCAGATTCTCCGCCGACATCGCCCATGATCTGCGAACGCCGGTGAACAACATCCGCGGCGAGGCGGAAGTTGCCCTGGCTCGCGCGCGAACGGTGGACGAATACCGCGAAGCTCTGGGATCGTGTCTGGAAGAGGCCGTGCGACTGTCAGATCTCATTGGCGACCTCCTGTTCCTCGCCCGCGCGGAAAGTCCGCTTGCCCACCTGCACCGCGAGAGCATCAACGTCGGAGAATTGCTTTCGGGTATTCGCGAATATTACGAAGCTCCAGCCGCCGACCGAGGTGTCTCTCTTTCCACAGTGGTGCCCAAGGAACCCGTGATTGCCCAGTTGGACCGCACTCTTTTGCAGCGGGCTGTGGGCAACCTGGTTTCGAATGCTTTGGCGCACACGCCTCCGGGAAAATCGGTGGTGCTCGGCGCTTCCGCCGAAACCGCGGCCGTCCGCATTGAAGTCTCTGACGCCGGCGAGGGCATTCCTCCTGAAGCGTTGCCACGGGTATTCGACCGCTTTTTCCGGGTGGATGAGTCGCGTTCTCAGGCCTCCGGGGGAACCGGGCTGGGACTGGCCATCGTGCAGAGCATCATGCTGTTGCACGGCGGGAATGTGGAAATCGCGAGTAAGGTTGGACAAGGGACGCAGGTGACTCTGCGCGTACCCGCGTCTCCCGCAGTGTGACGGCGATCAAACATGACAAAAATGTAATCTTCGCGTCATGGTGCCGTTACAGGCGGCCTGTTAAGGTTGGCGACCATGATGTGAGGTAGTGTCTCCGCTCCGATGTCGCCACGAACCGATCCCGTCTACGTAACGAAAATCAAAGAGGAGAACGGTACATGTCACGAAAAGCGTCTCGCGATAAATCTCGAAACAGGACTCGAAATAAGTCTCGGATGAAGCGTCTGAGTCCGCTAGCAGGCCTGCTGGCAGCGGGGCTGACCCTTCCGGGAATCGCCGCTGCTCAGTCCAAGCCATACCCGACCTACGTCACCGGCCCGCAACCGAACGGCTCCTGGGTCGTGGGCAGTGGCCAGATCATCAATCCAGCCGGCACCCAAGTTGACCTCGGCATTCGGGTCCGCGCCAAGGCAATCGCGCTGAACCCCAATCTCAAGAGTCACACCGCCGCTGTCCTCGTCATGGGCGCCACGCAGTCGGTAGAGGTGTTCGATACCAATACCGGTGTTGTCATTCAGAACTACATCCCGTTCGGACTGGATCCGAGCGGCAGCTATAGCGGCATCGCCTATTCAGCGGACGGCAAGCATCTGGTGTTCAGCCAGGACAGCAGCAACGTCACCGTCGCCAACGTCGATGCGGACGGTTTGCTGACAGACGGCGCTCAGGTCAGCGTCCCACCGAACAGTTCCTTTATCAAATGCTTTCCGAACAGCCCTCTGGGCGCTTATGGCAGGCCCTGCGGCACGTTCTACAGTACGTTTACTTCTTATCCCGGCGGTGTCGCGCTCTCGAAAGATGGCAAACACGCCTACGCTCTGCTGAACCAGAACGATACGCTCACCAAGATCGACCTGACCGCAAACCCGCCGAAGCAGCTTGACGAGATTCGCGTCGGCAACGCGCCCCACAGCATCGTCATCAACAACATCGGCACAACCGCGTACGTCAGCAACGAGGGTGGCCGCGCGGCTACGCAGAAGGACTTCCAGATCTACTCCGCGGGCACTGAAATCGTCGCCGACCCAGTCGTGGGCTCTGCGACCACCGGTACCGTCTCTGTGGTTGATTTAGCCACGGGAAAGATTACCGCTACCATCTCGACCGGTCTGCACCCGACCGGAATGGCGTTCTTCGGTCAACACTTGTTGGTCGCCAATACCTATAGTGACTCCATCTCAGTGATCGACACAGCCTCCAACCAGGTGGTGCGAACCATCGATCTTGGGCTGCCGATCGGTGTTCCCGGAGAAGGCCGACCAGCCTATGGAGCCGCGCCGAATTCTATCGCCGTCGATGGCAAAAGGGGCATCGCCTACGTTGCGCTCTACAACGCTAACGCAATCGCGGTCGTCAACCTCAGAAGCGGCGCGAAAACTCCCGTTATGGGCATGATCCCGGTAGCCTATGCGCCCAGTTCCGTCGTGCTGGACGAAGTCTCAGACTCGCTACTCGTTGCCAATGACAAGGGCATCGGCGCGCGTTATTCGTTCGAAACCGACTACGGTGTCACTAGCTACAACACCCACCAGGACAACGGCACCGTCAGCATCGTTCCCGTACCCAACAACTCAGCCTTGGAGACGATGACGAAGCAGGTTTTCGAGAACAACCACTGGGATCTGGCACAAAATATCATGTCTGCCTCCGGTGGCTCTCCGAATACCAAACCCGTCGCAATCCCGGCAAAGATCGGCGACCCGTCGCTGATCAAACACGTATTTCTGATCATCCGTGAAAACCGCACCTATGATCAGATGCTAGGCGATGTGGCGGCCGGCGATGGCGATTCTTCGCTGGCAGTATTCGGCGGCAAGGACTCGCCGAACGTTCACAACCTTGTGCAGCGCTTCCCGCTCTTCGATAATTTCTACGACCCGAGCCGCCAGTCGGCTGACGGTCATCAGTGGATCTCGGAGGGCATGGCGCCATACGCCGATGACATCCAGTCGCCGGACTGGATCCGCAGCTATCCGGGCGGAAACGCCGGCGATTCACTCGCTTATCAAAAGAGCGGCTTCCTGTGGTCGGAAGCCTCGGCAAAAGGTTTGCCGGTGAAGATCTACGGCGAATACGTCGAGAACGACAGCTTCCTGCAGCCAAACGGCTCGACCAGCGAGCCGAGCTGGAGCGACTTTTACACGGACTCGCAGAACTTCGAGTCCGGGGCCGAGCCGACGCTGTTCTATCAGAACACCATCACCTCGGAGTCCTCTGTCCCGGCCGTGTCTAACTATCTCATCAAAAACTTCCCGCCGTTCGATCTGAACATTCCGGACCAGTTCCGCGTCGATCTATGGTTGCAGGACTTCAATAAGGATGTGGCAGCCGGTACGGTACCGACGTTGAGCGTCCTGTGGATCATGGACGACCACACCGGCGGCCCGCCAACCCCCGACGCCGAACAGGCCGATAACGATCTGGCCGTTGGGCGCATTATCGACTACATCAGCAACAGCAACGTGTGGTCTTCTTCGGCAATCTTCATCGAGGAAGACGACGCGCAGAACGGCGTCGACCACGTCGACGGCCATCGCAGTCCCGGCTACATCGTCAGCCCGTACACCGTGCAGGGCGGTGCAACCGACCACACCTACTACACGCAGGTCAACATGACGCGGACGATGGAGCAAATCCTCGGTCTGCCGCCCATGAACCAGTTCGACCTCGTGGCATCGCCGATGAGAACGGCTTTCGTTCAAGGCGACGTGCCCGCGGACAACTTCAAGCCGTGGGCGCACGTTCCAAACCAGGTTCCACTGGACGACGGCGTTACGGCGAGCGCAGCCGACTCAACCAGCAGTCCCGCGGTCAAGGCCCTGAAGAAAGCTTGGCTCCAGAAGAAGGCGCAGGTCTTCGCCGGCAAGATGACCAAGCCCGACTCCGAAGACCCGGATACCGTCAACCATTTCAACTGGTACATGTCCACCGGATTTACGCGGCCCTATCCAGGCGAAAGCAAGGTCCGCCCGCCGAGCGAGTTCAACCGACCGGCGCCGACCAAGGCTGACGACGACGACTAGAGCACGTTCCGACTGCAGCCGCCCTCTCTTCAATTACACGGGGAGAGGGATTTTTATTCGCGCCTGGCTTAAGATCGCGTGTCCACCCACCCGCGTCTCATTCCGGGCGGCAAGTTTAGCTTTTAGTTACCCTACCCCCCTCCCCCTCAATTTTGCAAAATATCTGGAATCAGCAGCTTGCGGACTTTGATCGGTAAAATTGCTGGCAAAATCTTCATAGCAAAGACCTTACAAGTCAAAATCTTGAAAGCGCGGGACTTATTGGCCGATTCTTGTGGGTGCGGAGTGTCCTTATCGATATGGCTGCGCCCACTTCCTCTGGCGGGGACAATGATGAAACGAATTGCGAGTTGGGCGCAAGGTCAGATGTCACAAAGGGGCTGTGGATTTTCTTTGAGGCTGCTGTCGCGTCGAAAAAAATGGGGAGCCTTTCGTCCCCGGTTTCAGAAGAAATTACATGTGCAGGATTGTCAGTAGGCGGGCTCTAGAGAAGCCGCCGTATGGTCTGGTTGTGAGGGTACGAAAGTGCCCGGTGAAAAGAGTTTCGCAGATGAATCCAAAACATTGCGCAATAGCTACTTAGGATGAAGTCAGGCGCACAAGTTCCCGAACAACCACAACTGGCATTTCTTCACCTAGCTAATGAGGAGGAGAGGGGATTTTTCTCTCTTAGAAATCTCATGGAAATGGCATGTGGAATGCTTAACTTCGGGTGGACCTGATTCCGGTTGATCTGGAAAGCAAGCCAGGGCTGTGGGTTGGTTATGGCTTTAACTGCTCCAACCAGGATTTTGTCGTTTCTGTTGTTGGCCGTTTGCTCATTGGCGGGCCAGCAGCGAGATGAGTTACGACGCGCTGCGGACTCTCTTCCAGAAGCGCCGCCGGTTCAGACGGCAACGCGAATACAAACGTTGCGCAGGTTCGCCGATGAAGCGCGGTGGTCAGTGATGGAATCACCGGTAAGTGAAGCACAATCTGATTTTGGCAGCCTCTACCACAGTCGTCTGATGTTTCGCCAAGAAACCGCTCAAAAAGAGCCGCCAGATTTTATCGAGAAGTATTTCTACCATTCGTCGTTGAAACCGAACGGCAGGTATCACTTCTCGAGCAGTAGCAGTTTTATGGGGCGCGCGGCTCATGCGGCGTCCAGCATATTGGTCACGCGCGACGCAGGGGGCAAGACCCGGTTGAACACGTCATATCTGTTTGCGGTGCTGAGTGCAGCCGCTACGCACAGCGCGCAGCAGCCTTACTGGCGACGGTCGGTTGCGCAACCCTTCAGCGACTTCGGAGCGACCATCGGCAACGACGCGGGCACGAACGTATTCCACGAGTTTGAACCGGGAATCCGGCAGCTGGTGAAGAGCCACGAACCGCGCTTTGTGTCGCGCATCGAAGCGCGGATCAAACGGTAACTGGAAACGTCCCGTCTATCCCAGAATTCCAGGCCTCGATTCCATCGACTTCAAAGACCTGACCACCCGGCGCGTTCAGGTCAATGAGCGACGCGGCCTGTTCTCAGCAACTGAGAAATGTATCGCGTGAAAGGAAGAGTTCGCTGAGCGGCAATCGGAAGGTGAAGCTAATACGCGGCGCTGAAGCGCCGCTCTTCCACCCAGGGCCGCTCTTCTACTCAGCGTCGTTCTTCCACTTAGGTCGCAACAGTGAGACCGCCTGAGGCACGGATGACCTCTCCGGTGATCCAAGCTGATTCGTCGGACGCCAGGAACACCGCGAGCGGAGCGATATCGGTGACGCGACCGAGACGGCCGAGTGGCGTCTTTCCGGCCAGGACTGTGCCGGCGCCATCCGCAAAAGTTCCGGCGGTTATGTTGCCTTCGGTTTCTGTGTGACCGGGAGCGATGGCGTTGACGCGGATCTTGCGTGGAGCGAGTTCGAGCGCCAATCCCCTGGTCAGTGTTTCGATCGCGCCTTTCGTGGAGGCGTACAGCAAGGCCCCCGGCACCGGATGTGAGCCGACGATGGAGCTGAGATTGATGATGCTGCCGCCGTCGGTGCCGAAGCGCTTGATTGCCTCCTGTACGGTGAGAATCGTCCCGAGAACGTTGATGTCGTAGTGGAGGTGAAAGCTCTTTTCGGTGATCTCCGCGAGGGCGCCGAAGCGGAATACTCCGGCGTTGTTGACCAGAACATCCAGTCTTCCGAACGCAGAATCTACTTCTTTGAATAATCGCGCGACATCTGCGGCCTTGGACACATCGGCCCCGAGTGCGATCGCCTTGCCTCCGTTATCGATGATCGCCTGAGCGACGCGATCGGCTCCTTCCCGGTCGGAGGAAAAGTTTACGGCCACGCACGCGCCCGCGGATCCGAACGCCGTTGCAATCCCAGCGCCTATGCCTTTGGAGGCACCCGTCACTATCGCCACTTTCTCAGACAGTCTGCTCATAATCCACCAATGTTCTTGACCCGATTGCCTAAGCTCGTCGCTGTAAATCGCGCGTTGGGCGTATGGAAATCTCGATTCATGCCCCTTAGGCTGGATATCGATTGAGACAACGGGTCAACATTCAGCGTCAACATTCAATTTTGCATCCTGAACGGAAAAATAGAGAGGAAAATAGAGGAAAAATAGGAGAAGACGCAACGTTTTCCGCAGCTCTGCGGGGCTCACATGCCAACTTTTCCATCAGCTTTTGGAAGGAAAATGGCGGGGACGACGGGACTCGAACCCGCGGCCTCTGCCGTGACAGGGCAGCGTTCTAACCAACTGAACTACGTCCCCAATTTTCGCGCGGTGTTGGAAACCGGAATATGCTGTCGTTCTAGAAAAAGCGTCCGGGCAGCTGTCCCTGCCCGGTTTCTGAATTGTAACAGAGCGAATTCGGATCGGTACAGTTTCGCGCCGCCGATTGCGGGTCGTGGGTCAGTTTGGTTTTCTTTGCGAACTCTGCGGACTGCTCTGCGCTCTTTGCGGCTAAAGTCTCTTTGATTCTGTCCAGGAAAATCCAAAATCTGACTGCAAAGAACGGCTAAGGACTTCGCGGAGGGCGCAAAGAAAACCAAACTGACCCACTACCCGATAGCGGGCCAATTTGACAGAAGAACCAGACAGCGCTTCTTGCGCCGCAAAATGCGCGCTCCATCCCGCGGTCGCCAGAAATTCCCTGCTGCGCAGAGAATGC
>DATAUY010000240.1:0-3075 GCA_036268025.1 Candidatus Sulfotelmatobacter sp.
TGGGGGATCTTGTGCTGCCGGAGAAACTCGCGAGCAGCATTGGCGCCGTCGACCTCAAAACGGTCTGCAGTGCTGCTGTGTTTCGGAGTGAGACCCATATCGTGAAACATTGCACTTACATACAACAGCTCAGGATCGAAGGTGAGACCTTTCCGTTTGCCGGTGGCAGCGGCGAAGTAGTAGACGCGGCTGGAATGGTTGAACAGTAACGAGTTCTCTGAATCGCGGACCAACTCGGTGACTTGGCGTGCCATAGTGCTGTCGGGGATGGTTACACCGGACGCGAGAGCAAGGGTCGTGGCGTACATTGGGGTTCCTCCTAAATTTCTCTTCTCGGGGTGTGATGTGGTAGCTGACCTTACGCGCCGATCCAATTCGATAGCACGCCATCAAGGGATAATGCGCCAGCGCCTTGGGCAATGATCACGATGGACAATGCAAGCGCGAGCAGGTGGTACTCGATGCCGTGGCCTTTTCGGTCGCCAAACCAGTTCATGAAGAGGCCATATTTTCCGTGCACCATGAAAATTGCCGCCAGCATATTGAGCGCGATGACGAGTGCACTTAAACGAGCAGCAAGCCCCAGAATGAGCGCCGCGCCGCCGACGAATTCAGCCGCTACAGCCGCAAGAGCGATGATCGTCGGCAGACCCATAACTTCGGTCAAGGTGCGCAGTGTCTGCTTCAGTCCCGGCCCTCCGAACCAGCCGAACACCTTTTGCGACCCGTGCGCGAAGAAGATGATGCCAAGAATGATGCGAGCAAGAGTTGGCACCCAGCTTGAATCTGTTGCGAGGATTCGCAATAACATGTCGTCTCCGAGTGCTGACGGTGGCCTGGTCTCACGTTTCCGTGTGCCGTCCCAGTCGCCGGATCACAGTCGGGAATCCCCTTCGTGGCCGGGTCAGAGTTGTTTCCAATAGCGAGCGCGAGGCTGCACGTTGGCTTGCAGCTAACAGCCTCCCGGCGGTGTCGGCGGTTCGCCTGCCCTAACTGGAATGCAATCCGCGTGCCAACCCGCCGCTTCGGGCAAAGTGGTTGGAAAATGGGGCAACGGCGCATACTGAGGCTCTGTAGCCCCTCTCGGGTAGCGTGGAAGGTTCTTTGGGAGTGTCGAAATCCTGACTTGTGACTAAGATTTCGACACGAGCGTCGACGTTGACTCATTTACGGTGAGAAGTGTTGCTAGCCACGGTACAGGCATGGTTCGAAGGAGAATCCCTTAGGCTGGGGTGACATGAATGGAGACAGCGTTCCCGCGAAAAGCAGCTACGAAGAACCGAAGCGGTTTCTCTGGCGTAGCGCCTGCGGGCTGATCCGGGTGAGCGTCATAGAGGTTGACGTCCTCACGCGCCTCGCGTCAAAATCAATCCACCGAGGTCGCACGTCGGTGGCGACGAAAATACCCTGTCTCGAGGCACCGGGCTACCTGCTGGCGCCCCAAGAACGCCCGGATTTCACACTACACAGATCCGTACTAAATTGAACAAATTCGTCCTTCGCCATTGAACCAGATTCTTCCTGCCGTCGGACTGTCGTGATTGTTGGAGGAACGAGGTGACGTAAGAACATGTCGTTGCACGCGTCCCGTACATTGCTCTGGACCGCCATGTTCGCGCTCTGCTCTCTGCAGATGCGGGGCCAGACCGCCGATACCGGGGCGATAGCTGGCACCGTAGGCGACCCCAGTGGAGCGCTGGTTCGACGTGCTGCAGTGGCCATCAGGAGCCAGGGTACCGGAGAAATGCGCGATCTCGCGACGGACGACGAGGGGAATTTCTCGGTCCAATTCCTACCCCCCGGCAGGTATGAGCTGACGGTGCGCACGGCAGGATTCGAACCGTTCATCTTGAAGGGCGTTCAGGTTCAAATCACTGAGGTGAACACGCTCAGGATTCAGCTCGCCCTTGGCGGCACGAAAGAACGGATCACGGTTAGCGCGGCCCCTCCGCTCCTTCAAACCGAGAATGCCACTCTCGGACGAGTCATCGATCACCAGGCTGTCGTCGACTTGCCCCTCGTCGATCGGAACTTTACCGAGATTCTCGGGCTGACGGCCGGAACAAACACGAATATCGTGGACGCGACTCAATTAGGGGCCGGAAGCCAGGAGATCCGCGCCAATGGTGCGCGTAGCGGCGACAATAATTTCATGCTAAACGGTGTGGATGCGAACAGTTATAGCTCCAATATCACCGAGGTTACTCCTTTCGGCGGAGCCGGAATCGCAATTCCGGCTCCGGATAGCATTCAGGAGTTCAAAGTCCAGACTTCTCTCTACGACGCGCAGTATGGGCGGGGAGGGGGTGCAAACATAAATGTCGAAACAAGGTCGGGTACCGCAGACGTTCACGGAAATGCTTATTATTTCGGTCGCAATGAGGCACTGGATGCGAATAATTTCTTTGCCAACGCAACCGGAGTGCCAAGAGGAGAATTCCGGCGCTCACAACCCGGTGGCACTTTGGGTGGACCACTGCCTTGGTCAAAAAAGCGCGCCTTTCTCTTTGTTTCCTACCAAGCCACAAGGGACGTGAATGCGGCCTCCTTGAGCAACAGTGTTAGCTCTCTAAGCCTGCCTCCTATACCGCAGCTCCGCACGCCCGCTTCGCTTGGCGCTGTATTCGGCGGCCAAAGCGGGGCATTAGGCGGGGCGGCGGTGGCCCGCGACGGTTCGAACATCGGCCCGGTAGCACGCAATCTGTTAAACGCGAAAAACCCCGATGGAACCTATGTAATTCCAAGCCCTCAGACATCGGGAAGCGGTGTCAACTACACAGCCGTCTTGCCTGGACATTACAACGAAGACCAGTTCAATACAAACTTCGACTTCAATTTGCGAGCGGCGGATCGGCTGTCGGCGAAATTCTTTTTATCAAACTCGAACCAGGACGTTCCATTCTTCGGCGCCAGTGTGCCTGGCTTTCCCGTGCGCCGTTCCTTTGAGAACCGGAATTTGGCAATAACCGAGACTCACATTTTCTCACCACAAGCAATCAACCAATTCCGGTTCGGTTTCTCTCGTCTTGCAGGTCAAAGCGTTCCCGGAGGGACTCTCACCGACCAGGATGTGGG
>DATAUY010000241.1:0-10923 GCA_036268025.1 Candidatus Sulfotelmatobacter sp.
CGAGACGGCTTCGCGGGGCGATTCCCAAACGTTGCCAATGATCTTGGCGATCTCCGGCGCGTTGAATGGTCTACAGCGCAATGTCTGAAGGAGACTGGCCTCGCACCCATGGATTATTGTCGCGTGGCGAGTCTTCAACCTCCGGATGTTGTGCTGATCGGCGACTCTCACGCCGCGGTTCTCTACGACGGACTCGTGGATGGCTTTCGCAAACGCTCCCAAACGCTGATGAACCTCGGGCAGGCTGGTTGCGTTCCCTTCTACGACACGGATACGGTTTCCCCAGGTGGGCGCCAAAGTGACTGCCAGCCCGCAGTGAACCGCATGATGGAGTTCGCGACGAAGACGGCAAGCGTACGGACCATCATCCTGTCATTGCGTGGGCCGCGTTATATCCCGGGCGTCGGCTTCAGTCCGTCAGATGCACGTGCTGCGCCCAAGAAACTTCTGTGGACTGGAGCACTCAAGAATTCGGACCAGGCTGCGGTGTTCAAGGCCGCTTTGGAAAATACCGTGTCGCGTCTGGATGCGACGGGGAAAAGAATCATCCTGGTTCTCGACTGGCCAGAGTTGGGATTCGATCCCCGATCGTGCCTGCCGCGGCCGGTGAGTCTCTTTTCCAGTCCAAAGGCCCTATGCGGCGTGCCACGCGCTCAAGTGGACGCCCGCAATCGCGATTATCGGGAGTTGGCCTCTAAATTAGAGAAGGAATTTCCGGATGAAAGTGCTCGACCCTCTTCCGTACCTTTGCGATCCTACAGCCTGCTATGCAATGAAGAATGGTCGTCTCCTATATTCGGATGACAATCATGTTTCCGTCGCAGGCGCCACGTACCTGAGCGAAAGGTTCTTCGACGAACACGGCCTGCCGTAAGCGCTCACTAGGTTGTTGAGCTAAAAAAATACAGGCCGCTCAGGGGGAGGCAATGAGCGGCCTGGTTGGCGAAGTCCTCCGGGGAGGAGGGAAAAATTGTCTCTTACATCTACATCGAGGACGGATTGCTCTGTCCAGAAGGCGCAGCTGGCTGCGTGTTGTCGCCGCCCACTGTGTTGGTCATCAGGCGGACATCTACACGGCGGTTATCGGCACGTCCAGCCTTGGTCTTGTTCGTCTCGATCGGCTTGTCTTTACCCAGACCGATCACGAATATCTTGTGCGCCGGCACGTTGTACTTCGTGGCCAGGTACTGAATCACGGAGTTCGCTCGGCGCTGGCTGAGATCATAGTTGTAGTCCGCAGGACCGACCGAGTCCGTTGCGCCTTCGAGGGCGACGAGGTATCCCTTCGTGGTGGCGATGCTCGCGCCGAGTTGATCGAGTGCTTCTTGCGCCTTCGGCGTTAGATTGTCTTTGTTGAAGTCAAACTTAACTGATGTTTCGGCGACAGCGTGATAGTTATCCAGATTGGCAACGGTGTTGGTCAGCACGCTTACGCGCCCGTTGGCGGCGTCAGCCGTCTGTTGCGCCTGCGCAGCATTCTGGCTGGCGGTCTGCGTCTTCTGCTCGACTTCGGTGGTCTTCGCGTTCACGGCGGTGATGCCAGCTTGCGCGCGCGCGTCGACGTCTTTGATATCGCGGGTGTTCTTCGCTGTCAGGTCGTCGAGTTCATTCGTTTTATTGATCAGGGGAGTGGTCTGCTGTTTAACGTAGTTCTTGCTGGAGCAGCCCACGGTGGCGACCATGCTTGCTGCCAGGCAAATCACTAACGAAGTGCGGTTCATAGGGTTGAGGCTCCTTGATTCATCTTGATCTGGCGCGCCCGGGTTGGCCGCGCGCTGAATGTGCAATTTTTTGATCCCTGGGAAGATTACCAGTTACAAGTCCCGCACTTTACTTTTGCACGGGAGATGCCAGTTGTCGAGCGGCGACAACTACAATCTAAGTATATACGTTTTCAATGAGTTGCGCCACAGAATGGTTGTCCGGGACTTGGCTGCAAACGTCCGTGACAATGCAATCCAACATCCTGAATGGAAATTTTATACGGTAACACTCAGGTTCAGGCGATGTGCAAGATTTGGTCTCAACTTGACGTTACTTCCAGATACCCGCGATGGGAATCGCATCCCGATCGTTCGACGTCAACGGTTCAAGGCCGAAGTTATCTTCGATGGTCCGCAATACGCTGTAGTGGTTGTAATGCTTCGCAAGCGTCGCCGGATCCTGATCGCTCGCGGCTTTAACCATATCTCCCAGAAACAGAGTGAAAACTCGATTATCTTCGTTTCCACCCGATTCATCGAACGTAACCACGACAAGAGTTCCCCGTCGCAGATTCTCAGGAAACGTCTCGCCAAGGAACTTTCTGACCCATGCGCCGGCCACCGCAACGTTTGTATCGTGGCCGTCGTGGTTCATGTTGGGGCTGTAGAACGAATACGCGACCAAGCCTTTGTGGGCATCCTGCACAAAGTAATTGTCTGACTTGCTGGAATCTACCCGGACAACGCGGTCACACCATTTTTTCTGCACTTCCCGAAAGCTGAGGAACGGCACATGACGTCGCGCGTAGTTGCCACGCTTTTCTGCCACATGTTGAGCCTGGATATTCCAGGGGCACGGCAAATCCGGAAGTTCTTCCGCGTACTGCTTGAAATCAAGCCCTGAGGCGACCAACCGGTCGGCGATTGTTTTGTGTTCACCATCGTCGGGAAAATTCACCTGCTTGTCGCCGAGAAAGCTTCCACCCCGATGAACATCGAAATCAGTTCCCGCAATCATGGCCAGATAATTCGGATACGAGGGATGAAAGAGGGCGTGAAAGTTGGTGAAGCTGGCTCCGCGTGCAGCGAGGGCAGCAAGATTCGGATCCTGGATGGCGCGCTCGTAGTCGACATTCTCGAGGACAATGATGACCACTCGATCAAAATGGTGAGCTTTTGCACGTGCCGCGGCCCGCTCGGCCTCTTCTTTTTTCCCTTCTGGAGATTTCGTGACCTGCGGCTGGCTGGACTGATCGCGGGGCGCAGGTTCCTGGGCAAAGATCGCAATCCCCATAACAAGCAAGAAAAGAAGGATACTTCGCACGCGGCCTATCACAGCATTCATTCTCCTTTTTGTAGCACAATGGGCCACATTCCCATCCAATAGAATAGAACTTCCTCCCGCGCCATGGACTTGCACGCCAAAATCCGTACCATTCCGACCGAGCCTGGCGTGTATCTCTACAAGAACGCCGAAGGCGACGTGATCTACGTGGGCAAAGCGAAGAACCTGCGCAGCCGCGTAGCCAGCTATTTTCACGAGGGCCGGTGGGAAGACGCGAAGACCGGAACACTGGTGCGCGAGGCCGTCGATGTGGAATATATCGTCGTTGCCAACAACAAAGAGGCGCTGGCGCTCGAGAACAATCTCATCAAGCAACGTAAGCCGCGCTTCAACATCCTGCTGCGCGACGACAAGACGTATCCCTACGTGAAGCTGACTCTCAGCGAAAAGTGGCCTCGCGTGTACGTCACGCGCCGTCTGCGTAAGGACGGCAGTGCCTACTACGGCCCTTATTTTCCGGCCAATCTTGCATACCGCATCGTGGACCTGATCCACCGGAATTTTCTGATTCCATCGTGCAAGGTCGACCTTACGCGCTTTCATCCGCGGCCGTGCCTTCAGTACTACATCAAGCGCTGCCTGGGCCCATGTGTGCAGAACCTGACAACGCCGGAGGTCTATCAAGAGGCGGTCCGGGATGTAAAGTTATTTCTCGAAGGTCGTCCGACGGATCTTTCGAAGTCGCTCCGCGCACGTATGGAGCAGGCTGCGGCCGATCAGGAATACGAGCGCGCTGCGCGCTACCGAGACCTGATCTCAACCGTCGAGCAATTACAGGAACGCCAGCGGATAGCCGCCGCCGAAGGCGATGACGCCGACGTTTTCGGTTATCACTACGAAAACGGCATGCTGGCGGTCAATCTCTTTCACATGCGCGGCGGAAAGATGGTCGACCGTCGTGAGTTTTTTTGGGAAGACCTGCCGGAGTTCACCATAGAACATGTAGGGACAGCCATCCCCGGCTTTCCAGGCGA
The DNA here is from genome assembly GCA_036268025.1 of Candidatus Sulfotelmatobacter sp. Classification (GTDB taxonomy): domain Bacteria; phylum Acidobacteriota; class Terriglobia; order Terriglobales; family Acidobacteriaceae; genus Sulfotelmatobacter. Next base: position 4,023 of record DATAUY010000241.1, read on the forward strand.
GCAAAGCTCGCCAGCGCAGTTGGCCGGCGGCGCCGAAGCCTTCGATGCATCCTGCGACCTCGCTTCGCTCGGGGACAAACGAATGAGTCCGCCCCTACACGAGCCGTCTGAACCGTCGTTTCATCCCGGAGAATTTTTCTCTGCCCTGCTCAAGCAACTGTACATCGGCCAGCCTTACGTTCCGCGCAACCTCTATGTACCGGTGGAATTCGAAGACAGCGCCGAGCTTGAAGACCTGCTCTCGGAGCAGGTATCGAACGGCATTGGGAGAGCAACACGCGTTCACATTCTCGTTCCGCAGCGCGGAGAAAAACGCTCTCTCATCGATCTTGCCGGCAACAATGCCAAGCAGTCGTATGACCAGCGCTTCCGGGTGCTCAAGCCGAACGCCCGCAAAATACAGGAGGAATTGCAGGAAGCCGTCAGCCTTCCGGAGCTTCCGAAGCGTATCGAATGCTTCGATATCTCGCACATCCAGGGAGCCGAGACCGTCGCCTCGATGGTTGTTTGGGAAGACGGCAAGATGAAGAAATCGGACTACCGCAAGTTCATCATTCGTACCGTCGAGGGCGTGGATGATTTCGCTTCGATGCGTGAGGTCGTCACCCGCCGCTACAAGCGCCTTCTGGACGAGCAGAAACCGATGCCTAGCCTGGTGTTGATTGACGGCGGGCTCGGGCAACTTCATGCTGCAGCCGAAGCGCTGGAGGCGCTGGAGATTATCAATCAGCCGCTGGCCGCGATTGCCAAACGGGAAGAGATTCTTTATGTATACGGCCAGGAAAAAGACCCGATCGCGCTCGATCACCATTCGCCGGTCCTGCACCTGATCCAAATGATTCGCGATGAGGCCCACCGCTTCGCCGTGACATTTCATCGCAAGCGCCGCCAGATGCGCGATCGCTCGACAGAATTGCTGGAGATTCCCGGCGTCGGATCGAGTACGACTCGCCGCCTCCTCGAGCATTTCGGCAGCGTGCAGGCCGTCAAGCAGGCTGATCCGGCGGCATTATCAGCGGTCGTGACGCGAGTACAAGCTGAGGCAATTCGCAATCATTTCCAGAAGTGAATCCGCAACCGGTGCGCATAGTTCGAATCCGATACCCATGAACAACGGAAGGCCACGCAAGCACACGATCAGCGCGTCGGCCACGATTCCTGCGCGCCGGGAACGAGTTTACGCACTGATCGCTAACTATCAAGACGGGCATCCCCGAATTCTGCCGAAGCAGTTCAGGAACCTGGTTGTCGAACAGGGCGGCATCGGGGCAGGCACGATCATTCGTTTTCAGATGAGCATTCTCGGCAAGACACAGACTTTTCGTGCGGCAATCACGGAGCCGGATCCCGGTCGCATCCTGATCGAAACCTATCTAGACACAAACGGCGCCGTGACGACGTTTACCGTGAATCATGGCTCCGCTCCCGCCGACTCGCAGGTAACCATCTCAACTGAACTTCCCGTCCGGCGTGGCTTGCTCGGTTATATCGATAAAATGGTGGCGAGCGCGCTTCTGCGGCCAATTTATGCGAAGGAATTCGAGAATCTCGCAAGAGTAGCGACCGGGCCGTTCGGTTCGTAGCTTTTTTCTCTTCATAGACATTCTGGTCGCAACTTTCCTGCGACGAAATCTTCCGGGCAGCGCCTGGCAGCAGGATTCCTTTGCGCTACACTACCCACGATCCTATGAATCGTATCTCGCGCAACCTTGTTCCATCTCTTTTTGCGTTAGCGTCTCTCGCATTAGCGTCGTGGGCAGCCGCGCAAGCCACGGCCGCTCAAGAGATGGCAACGCCGCAGGAAAAGCACTTGCACAATGTCCTCCAGCTTACCTTTGGCGGATCGAACGCCGAGGCTTACTTTTCCGCGGATGGAAAGAAACTTATCTTCCAGTCCACGCACGGCGACGCAAAGTGCGACCAGATTTTTATCATGAACGCCGACGGTAGTGACCAGCACATGGTGTCGACCGGCAAAGGACGCACCACATGCAGCTTTTTCTATCCCGATGGCAAGAAGATTCTCTATGCCTCGACGCATCTCGCCAGCCCAGAGTGCCCGCCACGACCGGATTTCTCCAAGGGCTATGTGTGGGCGGTTTATTCGGGATACGACATCTTCACCGCCAATCCGGATGGCTCGAACCTGAAGCAACTAACGAAGACGCCCGGCTACGACGCTGAAGCGACGATTTCTCTCGATGGCAAGAAGATTACGTTCACTTCCATGCGTAACGGCGACCTCGACATTTACACCATGGATGCCAACGGCAAGAACGTAAAGCAACTCACGCATGAACTGGGATACGATGGCGGGCCGACGTTTTCGCCAGATGGCAAGTGGATCGTCTATCGCGCTTACCATCCGCAATCTGAAAAGGACATCGCCGACTACAAAGAACTACTTGCGCGGAATCTCATCCGGCCAATTTCGCTCGAAATCTGGATTATGAAAGCCGATGGATCGGATAAGAAGCAAGTCACCAATCTCGGCGCGGCCAGCTTCGGCCCCGCATTTACCGCGGATGGAAAGAAAATCATCTTCTCTTCGAACTACGATCCGGCAACCCATGCAACCGGCGGCGAAGGCAACTTCGAGTTGTGGATGATGAATCCCGACGGCAGCGACCTGGAGCGGATTACCTACAGCGACGGTTTCGACGGCTTCCCAATGTTTTCGCCTGACGGCAAGAAACTAGTCTGGGCATCGAACCGCAACGCCAAAGCGCCGCACGAAACGAATGTTTTTATTGCGGATTGGGTACCGTAGTTGATGATCCCTTGCGGGATTCTGCGGAAGGCTTATTCGTCGCGACTCCGCTTTGGAAGAGCGGAATCTGTGTCTCTCTATTGCTGCCGGCCTGCGGCGAAGGGCTCGTTCCAGGTTTTCCGGGATATCTCTGCAAAAGCGAAATCGCGGGCTTCGGAAAAGTCGCTGTAACCGCTGGCGTTTCTTGCGCCCTCAATCTTGATGCCAGCCACAGTACGCAGCCAATCATCCCGCACCAGCCTAGAATGCGCACCAGTGCCGCAATCTTCGTATCGTATTGCAGAACACCGAGTCCGGAGAAGATTGCATGAAAATCGTGTTCCACAAAGTCGGGATCGCCGGTCGTCACCAGAGGCAACACCTGCGCTCTTGCGTCCGCCATGTAGGTCGCGGTATACAGCCAGTTTTCAAAGAAGAAAAACAGGCTGAATACGAAACCCGTAACCTGGCGTTGGCTGAAGAAATATGCCGCCAATAGAAATGGGACGAGCCACTGCAACAGCGTGCCGCCATAAAGTCCAAGCGTGGGGCCGAACCATCCGAAAAGATTGTGGCCGCCTTCGTGCACCACCAGGTTTGCACTGTCGATGATCAGGCCAGCGCCGTGAGCGTTGAAAGCGTAGGCCAGAAATCCCAGATAGAAAACAAGCCACGCAATCAGTGCGGGGCGCGAGGCCGGCTTCCACGGTTCGTTCAAGATCGATTCGAAATATTCGCGCATATTTCCGGCCAGACCAATCATAAGAGCGGGCGCGAGCAAGAGGCAGGTTACGAACGTGCGTCATGCTGGGTTGCGGGATTGGGACGATATAGCGCGCCGTCGCCGAGCGACATTATTTCTTGCTAAAGTGGTCTGATACCTGTATCTCTCGTTGGAACAAACGCAGACTTCTCCATGAAACTACGGCAGTGGATCATCGGAATCGTGTTGCTGCTGCTGATGGGTGCGGCCGTCGCGGGCATGATGTGGACGCGAGAGCTGCCGCCCGCACCTGAAGATGCTTCAGCTACCCCCACTTCCGCCGCAGGCACGCCCGCAAAGCAAGCGCTCGCCGGCAAGGCGTCGGTGGCGCAACGCCCTCTGGTAGATCAACGTCCTCTGCAAACCGCGCAACGTATGGGCGCAATGGCCGGCACGCCGGAAGAACAGGCGCTGGCGCACGAGGCGGCCAAACTCGGAGACCACGAGGTTGACCTCACCTTCCTCGATGCCCTGCGATCGGCGCAACAGAGTCCGCCCGCGCTCAAGCCTGCGGCCAAAGAGATTGCCACGCGTAAGGCTCAGGCCGAGCAGACAGTTAAGGAAGACCAGGACAACATCGGGCTTCTTACCAGGAAAGTGGCCGCAGCACCCCAGTCTCAGAAAGACAACCTACAGGACCAGCTTGACGTGGCGAAGGCCCAGGCAGATCTCGACCAGGATGAACTGGACGACGCTAACGAAGATCTCGAGCAGGCCGGCGGCGATCCGCAATCGAAGATCAAACGTCTGCAAGCCGAGCATGAAGCGGGCGAGCATAACTCAACCACGGTCGTCGGTTCGGCAGTGAATCCGCTCGAACAGGACTATCAGTCGCATACGCTGTGGAACACGTTCCGCGCGTGGCGAGCGCTGCGCGAGAAAAAAGCGCTGCTCCAGGAGGCTCGTCAGGAAACCGTACAGAAGCAATCGTTCCTGTCCAAAAGGCACGACCAACTCGAAGTGCAGGTTGAAAGAGACAAACAGAACCGCGAGGAAATCAAACAGAAGGCAAAAGGCTTCAGCGAGGGTGTGAGTACAGCTACCCGCGAGGATTCAAAGGCTTCCGCCAAAGCTGCACTCGATTCTCTCAAGCAGTTGACACTCGACCAGAAGAATCTTGCCGACCGCGGCCGGCGTCTCCAGGACGAACAGGACCTCAACGACGTCTATGGCAACTGGATCGCATTGGTCGAAGCACGCCAACGCGCGGCGCTGCACCGCATGATCGAGTCCGTGCTGTGGATACTGCTCGTAATTTTTCTCGTCTACCTGGCCGGACGCGTCATCGATCATCAGTTCACCGGCATGACAGCCGAGAACAAGCGCATCGACACGCTGCGAACCGTCGTGAAATTTGCGGTGCAGGCTATCGGCGCGCTGGTGATCCTTTTTATTGTGATCGGCATGCCCACACAGACAACGACCATCCTCGGTCTCGCTGGCGCCGGACTTACCGTCGCTATGAAAGATTTCATCGTCGCCTTCTTTGGCTGGTTCGTGCTGATGGGAAAAAATGGCATTCGCGTAGGCGACTGGGTCGAGATCAACGGCGTGGGCGGAGAAGTCATCGAGATCGGATTGCTCAAGACGGTTCTGCTCGAGACTGGCAACTGGACAGACTCAAGCCATCCCACCGGCCGCCGTGTGTCATTCGTCAACAGCTTCGCGATTGAAGGACATTTCTTCAACTTCACCACTTCAGGCCAGTGGATGTGGGACGAACTGCAACTGCTCGTTCCGCCGGGCCAGGATCCCTATGCCGTCATCGACAAGGTGCAGAAGTTGGTGGAGAAGGAAACAGCCGCAAACTCCGCCAAGGCCGAAGCCGAATGGCAGGAGGCCACAACGCGCTACCGGGCGAAGACTTTGTCAGCCATGCCCGGAATTAATGTAGTGCCGACAGCCGCCGGCATTGAAGTACGGGTTCGGTACATTACGCGCCCTTACGAGCGGCACGAAGTGCGCAGACGGTTGTACGAGGCCGCCGTGGAAGTGATGCACGGGAAGCGTGAGGCGGTAAAAGCTTAACTTTCATCCACAATCTAATAGCTCTGACATTGCCAAGCCAAACAACCGAATCCGGCACCCTGATCGTCACCGGCGCCAGCCGCGGAATCGGTGCGGCTATCGCAAGACTGGCCGCTCAGCGCGGATATTCCGTCTGTGTCAATTTTCGCACGGAAGAATCTGCGGCCAATAACATCGCGCGCGAAATCAACTCCCAAGGAGGACGGGCGCTCGCGATACGAGCCGACGTAGTGCGAGAAGATCAGATCATAAATATGTTCAAGCGGGCCGAGAGCGAGCTTGGCCCAATCAAAGCGCTGGTCAACAATGCAGGCATCACCGGTGGATTCGCGCGCGTGGAGAACGTAACCGCGGGCGCCATTGAACAAGTATTCGCGGTCAACGTCACCGGCGCGATGCTTTGCGCCCGCGAAGCAGTCCAGCGGATGTCGACGAAGCACGGCGGGACGGGTGGCGCGATCGTCAACATTTCTTCGCGCGCTGCGCACACTGGCGCACCGGGCGAGTGGGTCCACTATGCAGCCACGAAAGGCGCGATTGACAGCTTCACGATAGGACTCGCCAGAGAAGTTGCGACCGAAGGAATCCGCGTGAACGCCGTCTCTCCCGGATTGATCGCGACTGACATTCACGCCAGCGGTGAGCCGGGACGCCTCGAACGCCTGATGCCGAGCGTCCCTATGCGCAGACCGGGCCTGCCCGGTGAAGTGGCCGAGGCAACCCTGTGGCTGCTTTCGCCAGCCGCGTCATATACCACAGGCGCAATTCTCGAAGTCAGCGGCGGCAGATAGAAGATACTCGTAGCGCCGGCGTGTCGTCGGCTGTCCAGCGGGCGTCCTCGCCCGCGACCCGTCAGCATCCGTTGGCATCTTTCGTTTTAAGACTTTTTCTCAAATATTCCTTCGTCTTCTCCGGCAATCGCGATGTATGCAGAATGTCTCGCAATTGCCGCGACGGAATCCCACGCGCAAAATCAATCGCACGGGCAAGCGGTGTGTGGGCATTCCGCAACAGAGCCACGCGAATCTCCGGGCGCACAGACCATTTCGGATGCCGGCACACTGCTTGAACAAACGACAGAGTCGCAGTTGTACGTTGCAGCGCTTTGACGATTGCGGCTTCAGTCATTCGCGGATTCTCAAGTGCCGGTTCCCACACTCGTTTTTCCTTGTCGAGCAAGAGAGCGGCTGCGACCATTTGTGAAGAGCGGCGCGCCAGCGAAATACGCTCGCCAAGGCTTACCGAAGCGAGTCTTCCAACCAGCAGTTCGTCGGCAACACGCTTCAAGTCGGCGGGGGCCGAAGGCATGAGGGAAAATTGCATCAACTCGAACGTGTAGAACTCGCGGATCGTCCGCAGTG
>DATAUY010000242.1:0-12213 GCA_036268025.1 Candidatus Sulfotelmatobacter sp.
ATGACGCGTCCGCGAGCGCTTTGGGTGGCGGAGGGCCAGTCGGTGATTTCCACATCGACCGCGACCCCTTCAAGATTGTTCCATTCGGCGTGGCGGGCGGCTTCGTCGCCGAGGACGCGGTCGACAGATTTCTTCTTTGTACGCTTGTGAGATTCAGACTCCCCGCCGGCTGCGGCAACATCCCCACTCAAGCCAACTGCGGGCTTGAATGGGCCACCCGGCGGTATCTCGGAGCCTTCGGGAATCACGATTTCCTGCGTGAGTTTAGAGTCCAGCGGCGTGACGTAGTTGCGGCGACTGCCGTAGTGGAAGATGCCGACTACCGTTTCGTTCGCGCGCTGCACGGGGCGAACTATTCGGCCTTCGGCGCGTCCGTCGGGGCGGACATTCGTGATGTCCACCAGCACCATGTCGCCGTGCATGGCGTTTCCTATTTGATGTGGAGGAATAAAGATGTCGCCGGTTAGGCGCTGCCTGAGTTGGGCGGTGAGCGCCTTGGCGTCGGGGATGACGAATCCGAAGCCGTCGCGGTGCATGGAGAGGCGTCCGGCGACCAGGTTTTTGTCGGCCGCGGCTTGCGGAAGCGCGTAGCGGTCGGAGTCAAGTGGGATGAGCGCTCCGCGCTTTACCAACTTTTCCAGATGATCGTTCAGTTCGCGACGCTCTTCGCGGTGCAGTCCGAGTTCGCGGACGAGCTGCTTGTATCCGGCCTGGCGCTTGGGCTGGCGGGCGATGTGTTTGAGGATTATGGAGTCGGAGAGCATGGGGCAGCTGTCAGCGATCAGGCGTCGGCTCTCAGCATAGCTTACTTCGGTGGAATTACTCCGGGGAGATCCAGTAGCCGCAGATTCGGTGAAATTCTGGTATACGTCTGTGATGGCGCCGGCTGACGTGAGGTCCCTCGGGCCGCTTGCCGCGGCCCAGGATGACAATTCTCAAACTGGATACTCAGCGAACTGGATACTCAGCGCTGCGCGAAGTATTTCTCTTCGAGAATTCGGCGGTGGTGAATCTCGTGGCCGGCGATCATGTAGGCCAGGGCGCGGACGCTGGCTTCGTTGTTGTTGGCGATGCCGCGGCGCTGCCAGGCCTGGTCGTCGAGGTTGCGGAAGAGCGTCAGCGTGGCGCGGCGGACCGCGATGTAGTCCTCGATTAACTCGGGCAGCGGACGCCGGGTAAATGGACCGTTGCGGACATAATCATCCTGCTCGAAGGCTTCCATCGGAGTGCGGTCGGCGCGGGCGATGCGCAGGGCGCGATAGGCGAAGATGCGTTCGGTGTCGCACAGGTGGCCGAGGACTTCCTTGGCGGTCCATTTATCGGGAGCATAGCGGAAGTCTCCCTCGGCGTCGTCGCGACAGGAAAGCAGCAACATCATCTCGCGGCGCTGCGAATCGAGGGTGGCGAGAATGTTCCCGTCCACGACCAACGAAATGTAACGGTCGTAGTAGGGGGCGTATTCGCTGGTTTCGGGGCGGCCAATGTTTTCGGCTGCGGGCGCGATCAGAGATTCAGACATGATGGCTCCTGGCGATTGACACTCCACTTTAGCGCACGGCGGGAGGGTTGGGTAGCCAGGGGGACGTAAGCTACAGAAGAACATCACGGGAGCGCTCCACGCGAGATCCCTCGGCCCGCTGGAGAAAACGCGCGCCTTCGGGATGACGCCCTGCTTGCGGATGACGCTTGCCTATAGATGCTACTGCCAGTTCAGCTTGATGGTGGCGTTGTGCTTGTCGAAGGTGATCTGGAGAGTCTTGATGTCGCCGCCGGCGAAGTCGGTTGAGATTGTCTTGGAAAGGTCCACAGACTTGTCGGTGGATACGGCCCGGAAACGGAGGGCATGATTGCCTGCGGGAACTTTGAGGCTTTCGGAATCTACCCCGCGCACTCCATTGAAGACGACCAACTTCTTTTGCACGCCCCCGTGCAAGGGACGCGTAAGGGCGAGATTGTCGTCAATCCAGATGTAGAGCGTGGCGTCCTTGAACTGGTGCTGGATGGCGAGGTCGAGGGTGGCAGTAGGAACGATGACCTGCTTCGGTGCGGTGACTTGTTTCGGGGCACGCGCGGGCTTCGGAGAATTTTTCTTCGGCGTACTCTTCGTTGTCGGCAGTGGAGCGGGCTTTGCTGGTTCGACTGTCTGCGCGACTGGCGGTGGGCTGGTCAGCGGTGGCCCTCCGGCTGGGGAAGAATCGCTGACATCTGTTTTACTGGAGTTCACCAGGAGTTTCGTCTGGGCGCCGAGAATTACAAGCACAACAACTGTCGCTGCAGCGAGGACCAGATCACGAATGGGGGCTTTGGAGAAAATGCGGCGAACGACTTTCTCCCCTTGCGCCACAGCAGTGACATGGGCTGTACCGGTCGCAGTGCGTTGCGCCGTTGATCTTGTACCCGTTGCGGCAGCGAGATTCAGAGAAGTGGTGGTCGACCCCGCGTTGCCGAGCGTCAGGATCTGGCGCAGATCGTTCGCGAAATCCGCGCCGCGCTGGTAGCGCTCTTCGGGATCCTTGGCCATGGCACGGCCAATCACGGCATCGAGTTCAGGGGGCAGCGTCATGTCGAGAGCGGTGGCCGACACCGGTTCGCGATTGGCAACTTTGAAACAGACCGTAGTGGCACTGTTGCCCTGGAACGGAGAATGTCCGGTGACCATGGCGTAAAGGATCACGCCAAGCGAAAACAGGTCGGAGCGGCCGTCGCATCCTTCGCCACTGAGTTGCTCGGGCGCCATGTATGCGGGCGTGCCGAGGACGCGTCCGGGCAGCGTGAAATGGGCAAGATTTAGTTTGGCGATGCCGAAGTCGGCGATCTTGGCGCGGCCTGCCTCGGTGATCAGAATGTTGGCCGGCTTGATGTCACGGTGGACGACGCCTTGCGCGTGCGCGTATTCGAGCGCATCGGCAATTTCAATCGCCAACTGCAACGCAGTCTCGAGCGAAAGCTTCTTTTCGCGGCCCAGAATCTTGTTGAGCGACTCGCCGGAGACGTATTCGAGGACGATGTAGGGATCGCGGTTCTCGGGATTCTCTCCCACGTCAAAGACGGCGACTATACCGGGGTGGTGGAGACGGCCCGCAGCCTGGGCTTCGTTGGCGAAGCGCATGCGGAATTCCTTTTCCTCTTCGGGCTCCTGCCCCCAGAGAGAAACGGTCTTGATGGCCACAAAGCGATCAATTTGAGGATCGCGAGCCTTGTGGACGACGCCCATGGCTCCGCGGCCTAGTTCGGCAACGGTTTCGTAGCGTCCAAAGCGTTTGCTGGCGGGAGCGTCCATTGTGCGAAGTGCCAGCGTTTATGGTAGCGGAGGAGTGAATGTCATGGATGTTACGGGAGTAATGAGAGGCAGTGGCAGTCGTTGGTCAGTGGTCACAGTCGTTGGCTAAAAGATCCGTTGTAGTTAGTTTGGGAATCTCGGGAAGTGCTTAGTCGTTGCCGAGAGAGAGCGGACGGAGCTTGCGGGAGCGCGGAAGTCTACCAACGGCCATAGCCCAGAAACTGGCCACTATTCACTGGTTCCTGACCACTAGCCTAGCTGCCTGTCGGGAAGCCGCCGCTGTGGGCGACAGTGATGCGGAGGTACTTGTAGGGATTGACTGGGGTGTTGTTGATGCGGACTTCGTAGTGGAGGTGCGGTCCGGTGGAACGTCCGCTTTCGCCGACGTAGCCGATCAGGTCGCCGCGATGGACATGCTGGCCGGCGGTGACTGCATATCCTGACAGGTGGCCATAGCGCGTGCTGATGCCGTTGCCGTGGTCGATCATGATGGCCTTGCCGTATCCACCCATGGTTTCGGTGAGAGTTACGACGCCGTCGGCCGGAGCGATTATCTGCGCGCCGTAGTTGCTGCCAATATCCACGCCGCTGTGGAACGCGCCTTCCCCGTTGAATGGATCGATGCGTTCGCCAAAGCTCCCCGTAACCTGGCCTTCAACCGGCCAAAGATTGGGAGCGGAATTCGCCTTGGCCCAATCGGCGGTCGTGGCGTTGCGGGTCAGGCCCATCGTCAGTCCGACCATGGTTGCGCCGCTTAGAGCTGAAGTTCGCAGGGCGTGAAGCTGGTCAATCGAAGAAGTGACGTCGGCGTCTTGAATCTGGTCGGATGTGGCCGTCACCAGCGTGGCTTCGGATTTCAGTCCGTAGAGAGCGGAAACTTCTCCGGCGATCGAGCCCAGGGAGGCGACCTGAACGTCACGTTCCTGGGCGACCTTCTCCAGGCGCGAATAGTTGTCTTTGAGCTGATCTTTTTCGGTCCGCAATTGGTTGAACTGCGAAACCTTCAGCAGCATGCGGGTATAGGAGCTGGCGATGCCGGTGAGGCTGAGGAATCCGATGGCGGCACCCACTACAAAAACGTACAGGTAGTGAACGGGAATGGAAATCTTGCGAAGCTGGCCGTCGTCCCCGCGGGCGACAAAAAGGATGTAGAAGCGCTTCTGCAAATCGTCCCTCGAATTCTTAAATCTTTAGTCTGAAATTCTTCAATCAGGTCCGGAATTTCAGGCTCAGTTCTGAAGTTGCAGAAACGCCCGTTCGGACCACCTGACTTTTTCGGGCCGCGATCCTATCTGGGAATGGAAGCTCAGTCTCGCGCCCTAACCTACCGGAACTTCGACCAGAATTTCTACGCCTATTTCGCTGCAATTGCAACGACTCGCGGCACTTAGCTCTAGCAATAAATTGTGAATGACTGGTTAACCGTAACAAAGTAGGTTCCCCCTGTCAACGACGCCACCGGCCTAATCACCGTTACCTAAGGCCCGTAATGCGGAGGGAACCAGGGGCAGGTTACCGGAGTGCTCTTTAGTCTGTTGCGATCGTGCCGATGAAAGTTGGTTTCGGCGTTTTTCAGGTTTCAGGTCTTGGGTCTTGGGTTTCGGGTTTCGGGTTTCGGGAAAGGCTTGCGTGGGCCGGACGCTGGCTCCGTGGAGGCGCGGGGTTATAGTTAAAGCCCGATGCTGCCGGAACGACAACTGATTGCGCGGATTCGCCGGATGGCGGGTCGGGGCACGCGCGGAGGCATCGTTAAAGGTATAGGGGATGACTGTGCAGTTTTACAGGTGGGCCGAGGTTACGATTCGCTGGTTACAACCGACTATTGCCTGGAGGGCGTGCATTTCCGGCGAGACTGGCATTCTCCGGAATCGGTGGGGCATCGGTGCATGGCTCGTGGATTGAGCGATATCGCAGCCATGGGCGGCGAACCCGTGGCGGTGTTTCTGTCGCTGGCGCTGCCGGGGGATTTGCCGCAGGGCTGGGTTCGGCGATTTATGCGCGGGTTAGTTGGTCTGGCCGAAAAGTACGGCGCGAGTCTGGCGGGAGGAGATACGGCCCAGTCTCCTGAGGGGATTCTGGCGGATATCATCGTGGTCGGGCGTGTTCCCAAGGGAAAAGCGATCTTGCGTTCCGGAGCGCGGCCGGAGGACCGGATCTATGTGAGTGGAGAGTTGGGAGGATCGGCGGCCGCGGTGGCCGCGATGGTGCGGAGCCCGAAGAAGAGGTTGAATCCGCGAACGTATTGGCGACATTTCTTTCCTGAACCGCGGGTGGAGATTGGGCGGCTCTTACGGGAAAAGAAGTTGGCTTCGTCTATGATCGATCTGAGTGATGGGCTCTCGACAGATTTGTCTCATATTTGCGAGGAGAGCGGGGTTGGGGCGGAGACCGCGGTGGAAATGATTCCGCGGGCAAAGATGGAGAAAGCGGGAGACAACGTTGGCCTTGATCTGGCCCTGCACGGCGGCGAGGATTATGAATTGTTATTTACGGTTCCTGAGGACAAACGAATTCCCAAGCGCATTGCCGGAGTGGCACTGACCTGCATTGGCCAGATCGTGCCGGGGCACGGGGTTTTCGTCCGAAGGACTAGCGGAGCCGCACGCAGATTGAAGCCGGGTGGGTGGGAGCACTTTCGATCGTAGGCGCGGCGATCATAGATGCGGACTTTCTTCGCTCCTTCGGAGCTGGGATTTCCTTCCATTTCCACATTCCCACCGCTTGCGCGGTGGGCTGCATTCTTTCGCCGCTTGGCGGCTGATTCCAGTCGTTGGGCGAGCGCGAGAGGCGCTTGCGACTGGACGTCGGCGCGACAGTTACCTCCGTCACTAGTGTGTCTCTACCCTCGCGGTTGAAACGGGGCTAGAGTAAGAACCATGTCGTCCCGCAGATTGCTGTTGCTCCCTCTGTTCGCGTTTTTGTTCATCGCCGCTGCGTCGGCGCAGAAAAAGCAGCCGCCACCACCGCCGGCACATGCCAAATCGCCGTCGCCCGCTGTCACGGATGAATATATCCACAAGCAATTTGGCGACAACTGTTCGTTGCTCGCGGGGCCGCCGCAATTCGTGGCCGATCTCGACGGCGATGGCGTGGATGATCTCGTGGTCGCGGCGAAGTGCAAGAACCCGATGGCCGACAAGGATGAATACAGCTTCGTCGTCACCGATCCTTATGACACCGCTCTCGGATACAGCGATGTGAAGGTGACTTCGACGTTCGCTTCGGATGCGCCGGACCGTCGCGGCGTCTGTCTGCTGATCGTTCATGGCGCGGAAAAAGACGCTTGGCGTGCGGAGACGCCCAAGGCAAAGTTTTTGTTGATCAACCTGCCGTTTAAGACGCTCACCGTCAAGAAGCTGGCGCGGAAGAAGGAGACCATCCTCGGCATTTACATGGAAGAGTCCGGAGAGGGCGAGAATACGTCGTCGGTGCTGTTCTGGGATGGAAAAAAATACCGCTATCAGATGTTGGGGGCGACGCTGGACGATTAGCTTCAGGAGCTAATCGCTGTTCTTCTTTTTCGTGTCATACGGCACGGCTGAAGCCGTGCCCTGATACACCACTCCTGAAAGGGTGTCTTCCGCTTAGCGGCCTTCCGCTGATAGTCTGGCGCTACTAATCTGCGCTAACCGTACGGAAATTCCGCGGTACCTGCCTTGCTCACGTTCGCTTCCGCGAATTGGCAGACTCGATCCAGAGAATCCTGCAACTGTTGGGTGTAGCCCTCCAGATCTCCGTCCGTCGCATTTTTCGGGACTGAAATAAGTTTCCCGAAGCGAACGAGGACACGTGAGAACGGGACCGGGATCATCAGCTTGTCCCAGGTGTTGACGACCCAGGCTTTGTCTATCGCAGCATGAAACATGGTGAGCGGCACGCCGGAGGAACGTGCAAGTGCTACTGGCCCGGGCTTGACCTTGTGGCGCGGGCCGCGCGGGCCGTCGAGGGTGAAGGCCACCGTCCATCCATCTTCGAGGGCGCGCCGGAGCCCGAGGAGGGCGCGGACGGCGTTGCGACTGCTCGACCCCTTGACGGCGACAAAGCCGAATTTGTGGATGATGCGTCCCATGTATTCGCCGTCATAGCTGTTGCTGCTCATGACGCGCACGCCGAAGTTGCGGCAGATGTAGGTCGCGGGAATGAGGCAGGAGTGCCAGAAGGAGCCGATCAGCGGGCGCTGGCCGAGAGTTTGCTGGGCGCCATCTTCGTACGAGATACTCACGCGGAGGGTCGGCCCGATGAGGCGGATGATCCAGTATCCGAGTCCAATGATGATGCGTAGGGTGAGGCGCTGGCGGAGAGTGAAGCGGCGAGGGCCTGTCGCAGGGGGAGTAGCCGGCGCTTGCGAAGTGCTGACTTCGGGCACCAAGGTATTGTAGCGGGAGTCAGAAAGGATTCACCGCCGAGGTCGCGGAGAATGCCGAGGAAGGAATGGTGCAGTCTCTTTCTCTCAGTGATTTCCTCGGCGACCTCGGCGTGCTCGCGGTGGATTGCTTTCTAGTTTTCCAGATACGAGTCGATCCAGGTCTTGACGCGAAGGCGGCGCTCGTCGCTGGGATCGAAGCGGACGCCGATGGATTTCGGCTTGCGCCAGCTGATTGCGGCGCGAACATTCACACGCGACAGAGTCATCAAAGCGAAAGAGACTTCGACATTGGTGATAGTGGAGAAATCCTCCGAGGTTTTCACGGACATTCCCCCGGAGCTGATTTCAACACTGCTGCCGACGGCGCGGCGGCCTTCACTGACCAATGAGACCTCGGTGATGACCGGGATGCGCACGTAGCGGCGGAATTCATGCTGCACCAGCATTTTGGTGGCGCGCACCAGTTTCAGCATCGCGGGACGCTCCAGCGGTTCGTGGAACATGGCATTGATGCCGTACTTTGAAAAGCGCATCGCTTCCTGCGCGCTGCCGCCGACGGCGTAGATTACGCAGCGACTGTTGGAACGCGAGGAGCGGGCCGCCTCCATCACTTCTGCCGAGGCCTGGGACAATCCCAGGACGCAAGCCTCGAATTTCTCGTTATGCAGGCGCTCGGCGGCATTCGCAGTAACTGGAACAGTCTCGATGCCGAACTGGCGGAAGCACTCCGACAGTAGTGCCCGGGCCGGATCGTTAAGGCCCACTAATGCGGCGCGGGCCGAGTTTTTGCGGGGAAAAGAAATTGGCGTGGACGTAACGGCGAAAGCTTTATCCATAGAGTTTTAGATTCAACTTTCGAAAGTCATTGTGGGGTCGAGTTGGCAACGTGACAACACCCCAAAAGGTCATTGGTATTTATCGGCGGCGCGAGAAAGGACATTACCCCAAAAGCCGCGTGGAATGAGGGGTTTGGCGGAGGTTATTCGTTCCAGCGTTTGAACAGAAGCGCGCCGTTGGTGCCGCCGAAGCCGAAGGAGTTCGACATGGCGTATTCGATGTCCGCCTTACGCGCTTGATTAGGGACGAGATCCATGCCTGCTGTGTCTGGATCGGGGTTTTCCAGATTGATGGTTGGCGGAAGAATGCGGTCGCGCAAAGCAAGAACCGTGATGCCGGCTTCAAGACCTCCGGCGCCGCCGAGCAGGTGGCCAGTCATGGACTTGGTTGAGCTGACTGCGAGCTTGTGATCTCCGAAGAAATTGCGGATGGCGTGAGCTTCGAGGGTGTCACCGATCGGGGTCGAAGTGCCGTGCGCGTTGACGTAGTTAACGACGTCCGGGCTCACCTTGGCATCGCGGACGGCGTTGCGCATGACGCGGAACCCGCCTTCGTGTTCGGGCGCGGGTTGGGTCATGTGGTAGGCGTCCCCCGACATTCCGTAGCCGACGATCTCAGCGAGGATGAGGGCGCCGCGTTTGCGGGCAAATTCGAGCTCTTCGAGAATCATGATGCCCGCACCTTCGCCGATGACAAAGCCGTCGCGGTCTTTGTCCCAGGGGCGGCTGGCTTTTTCGGGCTCGTCGTTCCGCGTGGAAAGCGCGCGCATGGCGGCGAACCCGCCGACGCCCATGGGCGTGATTGCCGCTTCTGTGCCGCCGGCGATCATCACGTCGGCGTCATTGTGCTGAATGATGCGGAAGGAATCGCCGATGGAATGCGCGCTGGTGGTGCAGGCGGTCGCCGTGGCCTCGTTCGGTCCTTTAGCGCCGAAGCGCATGGAAACCTGCCCGGCAGCGAGGTTCACGATTGCCGAAGGAATGAAAAAAGGAGATATCTTGCGCGGGCCGCCCTCGACGAGGTTGGTGTGTTCACGCTCGATGATGTCGAAGCCGCCGATGCCTGAGCCAATATGGACGCCGACGCGTTCATCGTTCTCGGGGGTGATTTTCAGCCCCGAGGTTTTCATGGCTTCGTCCGATGCAGCGAGGGCGAAGTGGATGAAGCGGGACATCTTTTTCACTTCTTTTTTTTCGATGTAATTCAGCGGGTCGAAGTTCTTGACCTCGGCGGCGATCTGGCAGGCGAAGGCGCTGGCATCAAAACGGGTGATGCGAGCGACTCCGCTCTTGCCCGCAAGCACGGCGTTCCACACCTCTTCGGAGGAATTGCCCACGCCGCAGATCAGGCCGATGCCCGTGACTACGACCCTGCGTCCCAACTATTTCCCCGCCTTTGCGTGCTTGCCGATGTAATCCACGGCATCCTGCACGGTGCGAATCTTTTCGGCGTCTTCGTCGGGAATCTCGATATCGAAGGCTTCTTCGAAGGCCATGACCAATTCGACGGTGTCGAGCGAGTCGGCGCCGAGGTCGTCCACGAACGATGCGCTGGATGTGACTTCACCCTCATCCACTCCCAACTGCTCCACGATGATCTGTTTTACCTTCTCGTCAACGGCTGCCATGTGTCTCCTCGCTTGCCTAGATTAGATTTGAATTTCGATGCCTGGTTGCAATCGCAGACCTGGTTTTACCCGTGTTGGCGCCTTCTCGTTTCTCAGGCACTGCGGAAAAGACGAAATGTGTAGTGTAATTGTCCCGATGGATTAGTGTAAAGAAAACGCTCCGGCGTTCCCAATAAAGCCTTTTTGATCCGAGGATTGCACTTCTGATCCTAACGTCTGGCTGTTAACGGGGTCAAACGCCGAAAACTTGTTTCGAACGGCGAAGAAAACATATGAGAGCGGTTGTGCAACGCGTGAGCCATGCAAGGGTCACGGTCGGGGAAGGCGTGAGGGGCGAGATCGGGACTGGATTGCTCGTGCTGCTCGGCGTGGCGCACGAGGACACGGCGACCGACGTGAACTATCTCGCGGAAAAAATCGCCGGCCTGCGTATTTTTGAGGATGAAAATGGCAAGATGAATCGTAGCGTGGTTGATGTCAACGGGAGCGTGCTGGCGGTATCGCAATTTACGCTGTATGGCGACGCGCGGTGGGGGAAGCGCCCGTCGTTTGAGGAAGCGGCAGCGCCGGAACTTGCGCGCCGGCTGTATGAAATGTTCATCGAGCGTATACGTGGGGCTGGCCTGCGATGCGAAACGGGAGAATTCCAGGCGACCATGAAAGTGGAACTGACAAATGAAGGGCCGGTGACGATTCTGCTGGATTCCGGCAAGATGTTCTGAATTCAAATTTTATAATTCCAAGGAGAACTTATATGTCTGCAACGGTAGGAGCCCCAGCTCCTGAATTTACGCTCAAAGACCAGAGCCAGCAGGAGGTTTCGCTGGCGAGTTTTCGGGGCAAGAAGCGGATCGTGATCTTCTTTTATCCGCTGGACTGGAGCCCGGTTTGTACCAAAGAGCATGCTTGTCTGGTGAATGACATGCAGCGGTTCGACAAACTCGATGCGCAGGTACTGGGCCTGAGCGTGGACAGCGTGTGGTCGCATAAAGCATATGCGGAGAGGATGGGCATTCGGTATCCCCTGCTGGCGGATTTCCAGCCACGCGGTGCGGTGGCCGCCAAGTATGGCGTGTTTCTTGAAGACAAGGGCATTACGGGTCGGGCCGTTTCCATCATTGACCGCGACGGGAAGCTGGCGTGGCACAAGAACTACGACATTCCGGTTGTACCCGACGTGGACGAGATCGCAAAGGCGCTGGAGGGAGTGAAGTGATGGGCTACCGCACGGCGAGGACGGCATCGGCGATCTTCGCGGCTTCGACGGAGGCTTTGACATCGTGCGTGCGGATGATGTGGGCCCCCTTCAAGATGAGAGCAACCTCGCTGGCGAGCGTACCGTAAAGACGCTCTTCGATGGGCGCTCGTTCGCCATTGGCACCGAGTGTTTTTCCGATGAATGACTTGCGCGACGTTCCAGCCAGCAGGGGGAACCCGGCGGATTGCAATTCTTCGAAGCGCGAGATCAGGGGATAGTTCTCGTCGAAGTTCTTGCCGAAGCCGAAGCCGGGATCAAGAACCAGCCGCTCGCGACGAACTCCGGCCAGGACCGCTTTCTCTGCCCATTCCTTCAGTTCGCGCTTCACCAACAGAACAACATCGCCCGGCGGTGGAAGCGTGCGCCATTCTTCGGGTCGTCCTCGCATGTGCATCAGGACGGCTCCGCATTTGAGCTCGGCCAGAGTTTTGGTCATCTGCGGGTCCCAGCGGAAGCCGCTCACGTCGTTCACGATGTCCGCGCCGGCGCTAACGGCGGCGTGGGCAACCGTGGATTTGTAGGTGTCTACAGAGATTACGGCGGCGGGATGTTTTTTCTTCAGTTCCGCGATGACTGGAATCACACGTTTTGATTCTTCTTCGGCAGCGACAGACGGCTCGCCACTCTTCTTCTTCGCTGCGACAGTGAGTGTTGCACTCGGGGTGGCTGCATTGACGTGGGCGCCGGGGCGCGTGGACTCGCCACCGATGTCGATGATGTCCGAGCCTTCGGCGAGCAAACGCTCCGCGTGTTCGAGGGCTTTATCGCGATCGAGGAATTGGCCGCCGTCAGAGAAGGAGTCTGGCGTCACATTCACGATGCCCATGATCAACGTACGCTTCCCG
>DATAUY010000243.1:0-59572 GCA_036268025.1 Candidatus Sulfotelmatobacter sp.
TCGATGGTTCCGGGCCGGTTGGCGGGGTCATCCGAGATTCGGCTGGCACTTTCTATGGAGTGACCAGTGGTGGCGGCGATTCTGAATGCACTTTGGGCAACGAGGCATGCGGCACCGTTTTCAAGCTTGACAGCAACGGAACGAAGACGACATTGCACAGCTTTGACGGAGACACGGGGCCCTCGGACGGAGCCTTTCCCGGAGGTGGATTGGTTCGCGACAGCGCGGGCAATCTGTACGGCACGACAAGTGAGGGATCGGGCGGAGTGAATGTGGGAACGATATTTGAAATCACCGCCGCCGGTGAAGAAAGTGTTTTGAGTTACGTGGAGGGAGTGCCGGCCCCGCATCTGATTTTTGACTCCGCAGGCAACTTGTACGGCACGACTGAAGTCGGCGGTCCTTCTTTCAACCCATGCGGGACGGTTTTCGAGTTCACACCCAATCTCTGATCGGAGACTCGGCTTCATGGTGATTCCAGCAAGAGATGCTGAAGGAAAGCAGGTTTGACTTGTTTTGTGACGGCAGGGCATCGCGCGAGTAGCGTACCGCGCTGAAGTGGGGGGATTCCGCCGCTGTTCATCCGCGTCGGCGTTTCTGACGTATACTTCTTTCACTCCAACTTCCACATTTCGGAATTCGCCTGACCGGGCCGGCATTTTTGTGAGCGAACGGCGTATCCCATCTCTCGACGGACTTCGAGCGATCTCGATCACTCTGGTCATTCTGAGCCATCTGGTGAAATGGAAGCACATTTCCCTCGACGTGCTCGGCAGTTACGGGACGATGGGCGTCTTTATCTTTTTTGTTCTGTCGGGCTATCTCATCACGAATCTTCTGCTCCGGGAATACGAGCGGACGTCCACAGTCAGTCTGCGTGATTTCTATCTTCGGCGCGCATTCCGGATTTTTCCCGCCGCTTTCGTGTTCTTCGCTGTTGCCATCGTTATTTATTGGCGTCAGATGAACTGGTTCCATGTCGCTGCGGCGGTTTTTTATTTTGCCAATATGGACATGGCGAGGCCGTGGATCTTCGGGCATTTGTGGTCGCTGAGTATTGAAGAGCAGTTCTACATGCTTTGGCCGTTCGCGCTGAAGAAGTGGTATCGCCACCGAACTACCATCGTCCTGTGCGCGTTTTGCATTTCGCCGGTATTTCGCACTGTTCTTTATGCCTTTAAAGTCCGCAACGGGTGGTTGGGGAGCCTGCCCATTTTCTCCAGTCAACTGGCGATCGGCTGCCTGCTTGCGATTCTTGCGCCGCGACTGCCAAAGATCAAGGCATGGGTCGCACCGCTGATGCTCGCAGCGCTTATCCTCGCTCCCTGGTTTCCGGCCATCACCCCGGGCCGGACTTTGTTTTCTCTATTCGTCCTCTCGCCCTTGGTGCATATATCTGCCGCAGGTTTGGTTCTCCACGTCATTCAGGTTCCCTACCGCTTTCTGAACTGGCAACCGGTGGCATGGCTGGGAAAAATCAGTTACAGCCTCTACTTATGGCAGGAGATGTTCTGCTCGAACGCAGCACTGCACGGCGGATATCTTCTTCTCCTGCCCGCGCTCGCGTGCGCTTGTTTTTCCTATTACCTGGTAGAGCAGCCAATGCTCAGATTGCGCGATCGATGGACTCGGGGGATGGCGCCTCGTCTGCGTCACGCAGTGCTGGCGAGAAGTGTGGGCGCGAGTATCCCGCGCTGAATCTGCGGGTGATCTCGCCTCGCGTCAGAATGTCATAGGGGTTCCGCGCGTCTGTTTAAGCCGGCTCGAATTTAGGCGGTTTTTCCTTCGTCCCTTCGGGACTGGTTGACTTCTACCTAACGTACCCACGCCTTGCGGCATGGGCTGCATTCTTTCCGCTTCGCGGCTTGGGGATGGATCCAGTTCGCCGACTAAATTCGCGGGTTGAAGTGTTGCGGAAAAGCCGAATTCCCCTATTTGTTCGGCTCTTTGAGCACGACGATCTGATCTTCCGGGACGTTGTGCAGTTGCTGGACGATGCCGGAGGGCCAGTGGATTTCGACGAGATCGACTGACGTATTTGATCCCAAGCCAAAGTGTACGGGGCCGGCGCTGGAGGAGGCGTAGCCTGAGCTTGTCGTCATGTGGTTGTATTGCGCGCCGGACTTCGTCACCATTTTTATGCGTGCACCGATGCCGTCGCGGTTGCTTTTCGTTCCTTGAAGCTTGAACTCAATCCAGTGATTCGTGCCGGGGCTATTGTTGATCCAGATTTCTCCGGGGGCGTTGATCGCGCTTACGACTACGTCGAGTTTCCCGTCTCCATTTAGATCTCCGATGGCTGAGCCGCGATGGCGGGACGGTGGCTGCGCGGTAAAGCCTGCTTCCGCGGTGAGCGCGGAAAACTTCATGCCGCCGAGATTATGGAAGACCGTGTTGGGCTGCTCGACGGAGAGATTCGGCGCGGAGAGCAACGACTGCACGTGGCCGCGCGAGACGAAGATATCTTTCCAGCCGTCGTTATCGAAGTCGGCGATGTTGGGGGAGTATCCCGCCATGGGGAGCGTGAGACGGGTCATGCCGCTCTCGCGCGTGACTTCGGCGAAGCCTCCCTTACCGTTGTTTTTGTAAAGCGGAAAAGTTTCGCCGTCCAACGCTACGATGAAAATGTCGGGATAGCCGTCGTTGTCGAGGTCACGGAAATCTACGCCCATACCTGAAATGTAAGTGCCATCTTCGCGAAGGGCGATGTTGGCGTCGAATCCGTCTTCTTGGAATTTGCCGCCTCCCTTGTTGCGAAAGAACATATTCATCAGCTTGTCGTTGGGGATGATCAAGTCCATCCTGCCAGTGAGTTCGGTGTCGGCGGCGGCGACTCCCATGCCCTTGCCGGGGTGAGCGCGGAATCCAGCCTCTTTGGAAGCGTCGCGAAAAGTTCCGTCGCCGTTGTTGATGAACAACTGGTTCGGGGTGGGCTTGTACATCTTGGGATGGCAGTAGTCGCGATGTCCGTAGCCTTCGCAGACGGGCTCGTGGCCGAAATCCCACTTTAGGTAATTGATGACGATGAGATCGAGCAGGCCGTCGTTGTTGACGTCAACCCAGGCGGCGGCAACCGACCAGAGGGGGCCGTACTCGGCGTCGGGCTTGTTGAGTCCGGCTTTGGTGGTTACATCGGTGAAAGTTCCATTGCCGTTGTTGTGGTAGAGCGTGTTGCGGTAGACGCCGGATACGAAGATATCTTCGTATCCGTCGTTGTCGTAGTCGCCGACGGCGACACCCACGTCGAAGCCGGTGCCAGTGAGGCCGGCTTTTTCGGTTACGTCGGTGAAATGGCCATGCCCGTCGTTTTCGAAGAGACGGTTGGAATATTTCAGGGAATCTTTTTTCAGCGTTTTGAGATTGGCGCCGTTGGCGAAGAAGATGTCGAGCTTGCCGTCGTTGTTGTAGTCGAAGATGGCGACGCCTCCGGCCATGGTTTCGGGAGCGTGGCGCTCGGGGGATTCGTTGCTGTCGAGTTTGAAGTCGATGGGTTGGAAGGTGAAGTGGATGGGGGAGTTGGGGGATTCTTTTGGAGCGCCGGCGGGGGATTGGGCGGTCAGTAAGAGAGACGCGACAAGAAGGCAGTAGAGGGTCTTCATCGTTTCGACGGAGTCTAGCTCCATCTTACTGCCGATGCAGTCTTACCAGCGGCATCGGTGGTGGCGGCGGACGTAAGGTCCTTCACGGCGGCTTCGCCGCCGTTCAGGATGACAATAGCTTTGTGAGATTGCTGTGTCGATCGAGTTTGAGTTGAGCTTCGCTCGACCGGACAGCCGAGGGCGGCTGTCCCCGCATCGGCTTGGACGAGGCGTCCGTCCCTACATTAGTTCGTTACTCTGGCAGTTTTTGTTCGCCTTCTATGTTCAGGTGGATGTCAGCTTTGGCTGCCTGGGTTTGGGGTTGGCCTCCGCCGATTGTGATTGTGTAGTCTCCTGCGGAGACGAAGCGGTCTCCGGCTTCGTTGACGTAGCTTAGGTCGCGTGGGCTTAGCGTGAGCTTCACGTGCTTTTGCTCGCCTGCTTTGAGATGAATGCGGGTGAAGCCGCGGAGGGCGCGGAGCGGAGTTCCGGGCATCTTCGGGAATGTTATGTAGAGCTGGGCGACTTCGTCGCCATCGCGGGTGCTGGTGTTCTTCACGTCAACTTCAACATCCAGCGGGTTTCCGGCTTGCAGCGTCGGGGACGAGAGTTTCATTCCGCTGAATTCGAAGGTGGAGTAGCTCAGGCCGTAGCCGAAGGGGTAGAGCGGCTCTTCAGTGAAGTAGCGATAGGTGCGATTGTTCATCGCGTAGTCTTCGAATTCAGGCAACTGCTCGACGCCTTTGTAGAAGGTGACGGGGAGGCGTCCGGCGGGATTGTTTTCTCCGGCGAGCGTTTGCGCGATTGCAGTGCCGCCCTCTTCGCCGGAGTACCAGGCATCGAGAATTGCGTTCGCGTGATCGTTGGCCCAATTGACGGCAAGGGCGCTGCCGTTCATCAGCACGACGACCAGCGGTTTGCCGCTGCCCTTCAACGCGCCAAGGAGCGCGGATTCTTCTTCAGGAAGATTGAGGCTGGTGCGATCGCCGCCACGGAAGCCGGGGATATCCACCTTCATCTCTTCGCCTTCGAGCTTGGATGTGATGCCGACTACGGCGACCACAACATCGGCATCGCGCGCGGCGTTGAGAGCTTCGACCAGCGGATCACCGGTGATCGGCGTCCAGACGAGTTTGCTGACGCGACCGCCCGCCTGATACTCGATCTTCACAGCGTAACGATGCCCTTTCTCCAAAGACACTGTTGCCAACATTGGATTGGGATCGTGGCCCACGGCGTCGTCCACGATTAACTTGTCGTCGAGCCACAGGCGCTGCATCGAGCCGAACAATCCCAGGTGATAGGCGCCGGATTGCGTTGGAGTGAGAAAGCCGGTCCAGCGGACGGAATAATCTTTCATGCCGTCGGGCGCTGGAAGCGCGGCGGCATCGGGATGGTAGATCTGGAGATTCACGTAGGGATCGACGCGCGTGACTTGGGGCGTTCCGGAAATATCTCCGGCGAAGTATTCGGCCTTCAACCCCGGCTTGCCGTCGTCGGTGGAAAGAACCGCGGTCGGAACGACGGGAGGTTCGCTGAGAAAATCGGTCCCTGGCTGGAACATCACCTGCGCTCCGGCAAACTGCTTGCGGATTCCTTCGAGCGCGGTCACAGCGTGCGAGGCGGTGCCACTGTAGTTGCCGTGCAGGACCTGCGTGGATTCGGCGAGCGGGCCGACCACCAGAATCTTCTTCATGCTCGGCGCGAGCGGAAGCACGCCGTCATTCTTCAGCAGCACGATGGATTCCTGCGCGGTCTTCAGAGCTAGCGCACGGTGCGGCGCGCTGTCGATTTCCGATTCCGGCGTATTGGCGTAGGGAACCATGCTGGGCGGATCGAACATGCCGAGGCGCATGCGCGCGGTGAAGAGGCGCTTGAGCGTAACGTCGAGGTCGGCTTCGGTGAGGAGGCCTTGCTTCACGGCGTCGACGAATGGCTTGTAGTCGTGATCGTCTTTGGTGATGGTGAAGAAGTCGGCGCACTCGTTGTCCATTCCGGCTTTGTTGGAGACGGCGGCAGCTTCGGCCTGGCTCTTCGTAAAGTGATGTCCCTGGAAGATGTCGACGACGGCATCGCAGTCGGAGACGACGTATCCGTTGAACTTCCATGCGCCTCGCAGCGTGTCTTTCAGAAGAAAGGTGTTGGCGCAGGCGGGCTCGCCATTGACGCGGTTGTAGGCGCACATGACGGACTCGGCCTTGCCTTCGGTGACGGCGGCGCGAAACGCGGGTAGATATGTGTCTTCCATGTCATGTTTCGAAACCTGTACATCGATGCTGTGGCGCGACGGCTCTGGTCCACTATGTACGGCATAGTGCTTGGGCGTTGAGATCACGCGAAAATATTTCGGATCGTCGCCCTGCAATCCAGTGACGAAAGCGATGCCCATGCGGCCGGTGAGAAAGGGATCCTCGCCGTAGGTTTCCTGGCCGCGTCCCCAGCGTGGGTCGCGGAAGATGTTGATGTTGGGCGACCAGAAATCGAGCCCTTCCATAATGTCGCGGCGTCCGGCCTTCACGGCCTGATCGTATTTGGCGCGGGCTTCGATACCGATCACGATGGCCATTTGATGAATGAGAGGATCGTCGAACGTCGCGGCGAGGCCGACGGGCTCGGGAAATACCGTGGCCGTGCCTGCGTTGGCTACACCGTGGAGAGCTTCACTCCACCAATCGTAGGCCGGGATGTTCAGCTCGGGAATTGCGCGCGCCTGGTTCACGACCTGTGAGGCCTTTTGTTCGAGCGTCATACGCTTGATCAGATCGTCGACGCGGGCGTCGATCGGCTTGGAGGGATCCATGTAAAGAGCTGTACTGCCATTTTGCGCGGCGGCGAAAGCGATCATCATGGCGAAAGAAAAAACTAACGCAAATGTGAAGCTAAAACGATTTTTCAAAGGGCACTCCCGGCCGCTGGACGACGTGGCGGCTGATCTGGAATTTTCATTTCGTTAACGATTACGGTCGCCGTCGCTTTTAGCACAGGCACATCGCAGGGTCAAGGAGGACAGAGGGGAGGGCGCCGGGCGACACTCGCTTGCGCCGACCAAATTCACGTCGGCGGCTAAAGCCGGTCTTGATTGCGCCCGGTCTACGTCGCGCCTTAAAGCCGCGACCTTTCAAGGCAAGACGGAAAGCGCGGATTCGAAGACTGTTGAGGGGGCGATTCGCCGGGTTGAACTACCTGACGGGAGACAGATCACCGCTCAGCAGAACATAGGTGGTGATCCGATCAAGCTTGATGTTCGAGTGCGCCGAAATCAAAGCAAGTGCTCCGTTCTTAAGGACTTGCAGATCCACGTTCCCGATAGGAACACGGCGGCTTGAAGTCATTGAGTTCGGCGTAACGGGCACGGAGGACTTCTTGTCGGAGTTGCTATCGGGGAATGGGCGATAGACTTTGGAATTCGGGTCTGGGTATTCTCCCTCTCCGTTCCAGGTCGCGGCGGCTGACTGTTGCGGGCCGTATTGCAGGTCCTGGCCGGACGCAGCAACTGTGGGGTAATACCAGGAGACCAAATAGGCCTTTATCGGCAACGAATCATTCTTCCACTGCACGGAATCGGCACGAATCATCAGGCGTGAGGGAGCCGTCGCAGTTTTGGCCACCGATTCCACGACCTCGCCGGAGAAGAGAGCACTCTTTGGAACCACCGTCTTTCCGACCAGAGTAGCGATCGCCAGTTTTGCTGAAACCTTTGTTCCGACAGCGGTTTTGCCGGCAACCACGTCGTGTTGCAGGACCACTGGAAACTCCTGAATCCTAGGGGCAGCATTTCCCTCCGCCTTCTGCTGGCCAGATGAGAGTGCGGGAAAAATGAATCCTAGAACCAAACTCAGCACGACTGTTCTGGCAGGCATCGGTTGACCCTCCTCCGGAGCCTTTGGCGCTCCGAACCGCCCGTATTTCCGCAGTTTGGCGAAGTATAACCCCGATCAGGCGTGAATAAGAACTGCGTTTTTTGCAGCGGGATTCCAGCCTACGATATCGATTTTGTTCTTGACAACGATTGCGAGCTGGATGTAACACCGTAAACGTTCACGGACTCGGGAATTTCTGTCCCAAGTAGACATCCCGACTGACTCAAACGATTTTGGAGGCTGGATCCATGAAATCCCTCTCGCCCAAGCATGCCGGGAGTTTTCGCGTTATTGCGAAACAAATCAATTTCCGCCTGTGCCTGTTATTCGCGGCCGCGTTTATGTTTTGCGCTGCGCAAGCCTTTGCACAGGAAGCAACCGTCGTCGGCACAGTGACCGACCCCACGGGAGCTGCGGTTCCCAATGCAACCATCACGATCATCAATAACGACACGGCGGTGGAAAGAACGCTTCCTACCAACAGTGACGGACAATACGTCGCGCCGGACCTGCACATCGGAAGTTACACGATCCGGGCGAGCGCATCCGGATTTAAGTTAGCCGAACAGAAAAACGTCACTCTCAATGTCGGCGACCGCTCCCGAATCGACTTCAAACTCGTGGTCGGCAGCGCGAGCGAGCAGGTGACGGTTGAGGCCAATGCAGTCGCGGTGCAAACCGACAGTGGCGAACAAAGCAATGTTATTACCGGACAGCAGATCACTCAGCTCGCCACCAATGGCCGCAGCTTGTACGAACTGTTCGCTCTGGCCCCCGGAGCATCCAGTCTTCAGGGATCCCGTGTGTCCTTCACTCCAGTCAGCGGTGACAGCACCGTAAGCATCAACGGCGAGCGCGCGGGACATAACCTCCAGCTGATTGATGGCGGCGAGAACCTTGACCGCGGCGGCAGCAGCGGCAGCGTCATGCCCTCGATCGACTCGATTGCAGAGTTCCGCAACATGACGTCGAACTACAGTGCTGAGTATGGTCTGGCGACTGCTTCCCAAATCAGCACGGTCATCAAGTCGGGAACCAAGCAATTTCACGCCGAGGCATGGGAGTTCTTCCGCAACGACGCTCTCAACGCCCGCAATTACTTTTTCCCAGCGCCGCAGCCGGTGCCTGAACTGCGCTACAACATCTACGGCTTCAATGTCGGCGGCAAGGTTCCGGGCATGAATAACCATCCGACGTTCTTCTTCTTCAACATGGAATGGCGGAAAGAGATCGACGGAGGCACTCTGAACGTGCCCGTTCCGCTGGCTAGTTCGTATCCAGACGCCAATGGCCCCGGGACGGGAGCCGTCATACCCAGTACGTACAACGGCAAGCCGATTAGTGCTGTGGTGCCCAGTAACGTCGCCAATTTCGCCTCGGGCTGTTCTGCGGGCGTTCAGGCTAGCCTGATCCCCGGCCAGCCGTTCCCCTCCAACACAATTCCCGACTGCCTGATCTCCCCGAATGCCTCATCTCTGTTGACCGCAGGTGGCAAGTACGGCGGGATCTTCCCACAGGCGACCAGCGGGCCAAACTTCCTTGGAGGCAACAACTCTCCGACAGACCTGCGCGAAGAAATCGTCAGAATCGACCACCAGTTCAGCAGCAAATTCTCGGTATTTGGACACTGGATTTCCGAGCAGGTTTCCCAGACCTACGGGACCACACAGTGGAGCAGCGATAACGTACCCACAATCGCCGATACCTTCGGGAATCCCTCCTACAGCGCTGTGGTTCACACGACGTACGTGATCAGTCCCACGCTTCTCAACGAGGCTTCGTTCAATTACAACGGCAACCGCATCAACATCCTCCCCCAAGGATTGATTTCGGCGCCGAGCGGATTTACCTTCAATCGACTTTTCGGCGGACCCAATGAAGATAGTCGTATCCCGTCGATCCAACTGGGAGGCGTCACTGGCACCTTTTACACTGCCAACTGGACTCCATGGGTAAACAAGGCTGACGATTATCAGGTGCGGGATGATTTGTCATGGACAAGGGGAGCGCACCAGCTCAAGTTCGGCTTTAGTTGGGCCCTCTACAAAAAAATCCAGGATGCGTTTGCAAACACAGAAGGTAATTTTAAGTTTGATGGTTCGTTCACCAGCCCGAATAGCGCCAATCCTGGCTCATGCGACACGAGCACCACATCCTGCGGCTTCGATTTTGCCGATTACCTTCTGGGGTATGCTCAACAATACACAGAAGATGGGGTCAAGATCAGTGGTCACTGGAACAACATCTCCCCAGCCGCCTACGTCCAGGACAACTGGCGCGTAAACAGCCGTCTGACTTTGAATTTAGGCTTGCGGTGGGATGGAATCCCGCATACCTACGAAGCCAATCACTTGTCTTCTAACTTCTACCCCAGCCTATATAACCCGGCAGATGCGGCCACTTTTGACGCGAATGGGAACATCTGCAGTGCGAATTCGGTTCCGGCCTGTCCGGGTGGTCCCAGCCCAGGGTTGGTCACCAGCACGAACCCCGTCCTTGGCGGTTACCAGTTCTATCTCAATGGGATTGGGATCGGCGGCGTGAACGGAGTTCCCAAAGGTCTGGTCAAGGACGCCTGGAGCAATTGGGGTCCGCGACTTGGCTTTGCCTACGATCTCACCGGTCAGGGCAAAACTGTAGTGCGCGGCGGATTCGGCATGATGTACGAACGCATCCAGGGCAACGATATGTACAACGGAGCCGTGAACCCTCCGGGCGATCCGAACCCAACCCTCAATGGAGTTTCGCTGGACAATCCCGGCCTCAAGCTCTCGACAGGAAATGTCATCACTGCCGCGAACTTGCCAGTGCTTCCTCTCGGTGTCACCGGGATCGCTGAACATTATCCGACTCCGGTGAGTTATCAATACAGCGCGGGTGTCCAACAGGCAGTCGGAACCCATACTGTATTGAGTGTGTCCTACGTGGGCAGCCAAGGGCGGCGCGAAAACTACTATCAGGCGATCAACCTGCCGCCTGAGGCGGATCTGCCAGGCATGGTGGCGGCGGGCGCGCTGAATACTGAGGATGTCACCTACCTCGGGTTTGGCAACATGCGGCTGGCTTTTAACGGAGCGAATGCCAGCTACAATTCACTCCAAACCACTCTAACCGGAACTGTAAAGCACGACCTTCACCTGCAAGTTTCCTATACGCTGGCGAAGGCGATGGACGCGACCACGTCCACGGGCAGCGGAGGCGATCTCGAAAATGCCACCAATCCCTATCAGGGATGGCGGTACGATTGGGGGCCGTCCGTATATGACCGTAGGAACGTGTTCTTCGCGAACTTCGTCTACGATCTCCCGGTATTTCGGAACGCCACCAGCCGCTTGTTAAAAGCAGGCTTGGGTGGATGGCAGTTCTCCGCCATCATCACCGAGGAAACTGGCGCGCCGATCAACCTCGGCGTGAACGGAACCACGGCTGCGAGCGTCATCAGCAACTCCGGAACTCGACCCGATGTCAGCGGGTCGATCTCCTATCCGAAAACTGTCGCGTCATGGTTCTCCGGGAACTTCAGCGCGCCGGTTTGCGCCACAGGCCCCGATTGCTACGGCAATCTGGGATTCGACGCCATCCGTGGCCCGGGCCGCAACAACTTTGACCTGTCGCTCCTCAAGAACTTCGCTATCACGGAGAGGTTCCGGACGGAGTTCCGGGCGGAGGCCTTCAACGCGTTCAATCACACACAGTTCGAAGGCAATTCCAATACCGGCGGGATCAGCAACAACTTCGGAGCCGGCGATTTTGGCCAGGTCAAAAACGCTTACGATGGCCGGCAGTTCCAACTCGCTCTGAAGCTGATTTTCTAACAACAGTTTTCACCTCCCCTTCCCGTCCACGTCGGAATGATGTGGACGGGATTTTTTTTTGCTGCCACTGCGCCCGGGTCTGAAGATTTGCGAGAATCGATATGTCGAGCCGGTGATCCTCGACTGCCTGAATGAAACGCATCGTAATCATTGCCGCAGCGCTTCTGAGTTTCCTCGCGAGGACCGCATGGGCGCAGTCTCCCACGGATGCGATAGCTCTTGAGCAACAACACAAGTGGGCGGAGGCGGAGGCAGTCTGGAAAGCGGTGACAGACCGAAATCCCGGCGACGCAGATGCATTTGCCAGTCTTGGCGTGGACCTTTCGCGACAAAAGAAATATGAAGAGGCGGCAGCGGCTTATCGAAAGGCCCTGAAATTAAATCCAAAGCTGCCGGAAATCCAGTTCAACCTGGGCCTAGCCGAGTTCCAGTTGGGGCATTTCTCTGCGGCGTCAGCCGCCTTGAGAACCTATCTCGAGACCGACTCTACAAGCTTGCAGGCGCGGACGCTGCTTGGAATGAGCTACTACGGCGAGAGAAAGTTCGAGCTGGCCTCCCAGTATCTCGAATACGGCGCGAGGGCGGATCCGTCGAACGCCGAATTGCAGCAGAAGCTTGCCGAGAGCTGTCTGTGGGCCAAGAAGTTGAAGTGCGCCCAGGAGGGGTTTCGAAAGCTTCTTCAGAACAATCCTGAGTCGGCACAAACGCACATTCTGATGGGGGAGGCGCTCGACGGCCTGGAACGAACGCAGGAGGCGATCGCGGAGTTTCAGGCCGCGGCGAAGATATCTCCGAAGGAACCGAACGTACATTTCGGGCTTGGCTATCTTTACTGGAAGACACAGCAGTATGAGGAGGCGCGTCAGGAGTTTAAGCGGGAACTGGAACTCGATCCTACCCACGCGCAGGCCCTGGCGTATCTGGGCGACACGGACTGGAAGAACAACCTGGGAGATGCGGCGCTGCCGTTGCTTGAACGGGCGGTCAAGCTGAACAAGAACATACGGATCGCTTATGTGGATATGGGAGCGATCTATCTGCAGAAAAAGAAGTACAAGGATGCGGAAGAGGCTTTGACGCGGGCGGTGACGATTGATCCGAACCTGCCCGATGCGCATTATCAATTGAGCAGACTGTATCAGGCGACAGGACGATCAGGCGAGGCAGAGAAGGAACTTCGGAAGGTGAAGCAGTTGCACGAGAAGGCTGACAGCTTAGCTGGGAAGATGCCGGTTACGCCTGCGGCAGCGGATCCGGGCGACGCGAAGTAAGTCGCAGAATGCAGCCGAGAACCATCTAGTTTCGCTCGATTGGACAGCCGAGAGCGGCTGTCCCAACATGCATTCTCAGTGATTCTTAGGCGCGGCCTTTTTTAGCAGCAACGGCCTTTTTCCCCACGACTTCCCACGGGCGTTTTGGGCGATCCACAACGGGCTTGTCGCGGTTTTCGACGCGGTCGTAGTGATAGGCTTCGCTGACGGTGCCGAGCGATTCGTTATAAAGGCTGGGCAGCCCGAGGGCCTGCTTGAGTTCTTCCGAGAATGTCTGCAAAGCTTTGAGCTGGTCGGCTGAGGCCGGAACCTCGGTTTTCGAGGTCTTGAGGAACTGCTGGTATCCCTTGTTGACCAGTTTGGAAATCTCGCTTCCGATCAGGTAGCCGGGATAGGCGAATATCTTGATACCATCGTCCTGCGCTTTCTGGATTGCGGCGGACACGTTGTATTTGCGCAGGAAGACGCGAGCGGTGGTACCGGGGGCGTCGGTTACATCGAACCCGTTGTCGCGCAGCCAGCCTAGCGCTTCTTCGTAGGTACGTGCTTCAATTGTTTTAGCCATTGCCGATTACGCTAACCTTTCCTTCCCGGGCCCAGGTACGTCTATTAGGATGCAGAATTTATGAAGACGGTACTCTACACGCATTGCATCGCCGGGGAAAGCCATTCATCTAACAAAATACTAAATACTCCGTTTCCGGCCTCGTAGCACATTACGTTGGTCACGGCAGGTTGGTTCAAACATGGCGATCGGTTCTTTCAAAGCGACGGGAATTTCATCCGCGGACAAATTCGCTCAGCCGGAGGAAGACGCGTCAGGACTGGGTGAAACGCTTGGGCACAGCCTGGTTGAACGGATTGGAAACACTCCGCTCCTGCGACTCGATGCGCTCACTCGTGACCTGCCCGGCATAGCACTCCTGGGTAAAGCTGAATGGTATAACCCCGGTGGATCGGTAAAAGATCGGGCCGCTGCGAACATCGTCGCGGAAGGGCGGCGTTCGGGGAAACTCGGGCCGGGGAAAAGTCTGTTGGATTCGACCAGCGGTAATACAGGAATCGCCTACGCGATGCTGGGTGCGGCCGAGGGATTTCCTGTCACGCTGTGCATGCCGGAGAACGTCTCGCGCGAGCGCAAGCAGATTCTCGGCGGATACGGCGCGAACATTATTTACACCGATCCGGCGGATGGCTCGGATGGCGCGATCTGCAAGGTGCGCGAACTGGCGGCGGAACATCCGGAGAAATATTTCTATGCCGACCAGTATTCGAATGACGCGAACTGGAAGGCACATTATAACGGCACGGCGAATGAGATATGGCAGCAGACCCAGGGGCGAGTGACGCATTTTGTGTCGATGCTGGGAACGAGCGGGACCTTTGTGGGGACTACGCGGAGGTTGAAGGAATTAAATCCGGCGGTGAAGTGCATCTCGCTCCAGCCCGATTCTTCCTTCCACGGAATTGAAGGTGCGAAGCACATGGCGAGCGCCATCGTGCCGAAGATTTATGACGCGACGCTGGCGGATGAGAACATCGAGATCGCGACCGAAGACGCTTATGCGATGGCGCGGAATCTCTCCCGCAATGCGGGATTGCTGGTGGGGATTTCTGCGGCGGCCGCAGTGGTCGGATGTTTGAAGATTGCGCGCGAATTGCGTTTGAAGAAAAATCAGGAGGCGGTGATTGTGACCATTCTGTGCGACTCGGGCGATAAGTATTTAAGCGAGAGATTCTGGACGGAGGGGTGAGAGCGGTTTTCACCACGGAGGCACAAGAGTCACTGAGCAATGCTTTTTTGTTTGCCACCGTGATCCGCGCCCCACTCTGCATAATTCACGCTATGGTCAAAACTAGTCCATGTTGAAATTTTCGCAGAAGGATTACGACGCGATTCGCGTGCATGGCGAGGAGACGTATCCTCATGAGTGCTGTGGGGTACTGCTCGGAAGTTTCACTGACGACGGCGCGCGGGTCGTGACGCACGCTGTTCGCTGCGGCAATACCCGAACAGACTCGGCCCACAACCGCTACAACATCGATCCGAAAGATCTGGTGCGTATTCAGCGCGAGGGGCGTGAGCGCGGGGAAGATATTGTCGGCTTCTATCACTCGCATCCGGACCATCCCGCCCAGTGGTCTTCTACTGATTTTGCCGAGGCTCATTGGATCGGATGCTCCTACGTGATCACCAGCGTGGAGAAGGGCAAGGCGGCGGTTACTAATTCGTTTGAGCTGACGGGGCCGGATGAGTCTTACAAGCGGCTGGTGGATGAAAAGATTGAAGTTTCGTAGGAATGCCTCTCCTCGCCGCGGCGAAAAGCACGAACCACAAAGGCACAGGAAGCAAACGCCGAGGATCTCTCCAATCCTTGAAACCCTTGCTGGTCGCTGGATTTGCCAGATTTTCACAAGCCGCAGGACGGCATTGAGCAGCTTGCGCCTGGTTCGTTTTTCCAAGAATTCTTTCAAAAGGCCTGTCCGGCGAGGGTTGTGAGCAGAACTGAATCGTCCCTCTGCACCATTTTCGGTCAGGGTGTTGTGGACGGGCTGCACTCGATTGAAAACACGACTAGTTGCAAGTCGCGATTTTCGATTGACGAAAAAAATAGAAAGCGTAAAACAAGATCGTTCTTTGACAGCTTCTTAAGTTTTTCCGGTTGGTGCGGCGTCCGGGGCTCGAGCGAAGTCACCTTCTGAATCGAAAGATTGAGAAGGAGGGCAAGTGAGGGTCTATAGCAAAGCGCTGGTCGAGGCGAACAGAGAAGAAATGTTGAAGGCAGGATAGAGTTCCGAGGCGTAGGGTAGATTTATCCGGTTGGCGGTGAGCCCGGAGCCCAAGCTGACGATCGCACGGAGCGCCCCGCAAGGGAGGCTCTGGAAGCAGGTCGAGCGAGGGTCAAACGCGAGCTACTGGCCGAGACGAATGGACCGTACACCACCTCGGAACTCTCTTTATTTTTATTCCCGAGATGTGAGTCCTGAGTCCAAGAGCCACAATTCCTCCCCCATCATGATTCCCCTTGAGATTTGTAATTCCTGAGAATTGAAAATGGAGCCCCGGACGCCCTCGTCCGGGGAACGCGAGCAGAATCGCAAGCGGAAGCCCGCGCGATTGACGCTGATAGGTACTAATGCTCGTGTTTCCGTGAAAGAAGAGCATCCTCATCGGATTACCTCTTGGCCCTCGCCAAGCCCCGCTGACGTGTCGAAGCTCCGATTCCGAATTTCTTGGCATCGGAGAATAGGCGTCGTCTGGTAGAGGTTTCGCTTCACGGCCCTACGGCAGTCGCGTGCGAAGAAATTGAAGAATGCCCAGGTCCGCGTCCTCTTTAACAAGCGATGGGAGAAGAATCTGCCGATATGCGACTGCGGAGGGCCGCGGCTCACCGGTGAACTGGGCGGGGCGGCAACGATCTGGGACTGGGAGGTCGGAATCTGATGCCAGATTCCCTCCCCTGACTGTAACGAATTCAAACTTGATGCGAACGAAGGTTGAATGTATCCCTTCCAGGCGGAAGGCCTATCGCCGCTTTTATGGCAGAAACTGCGCTTGCCGATGGGAGATTCTTCCATCTCGGTGCGCATAGCGTGCAGATCGTCGGTCGCTGAAATATCGGAAAGAGAATCACAAGCAGACATGCCAGAGCCATCAGGCACTGGATCGAACTTACCCTGCGCCGAAACTGGACGCCTTTTGAATTCCGCCATAGCCAGCAGGCGGGCAAGGCCAGTAGCAACCACGCGAGATTGAGCAGCAGTTCCACGCGTTATGAGTGATCAGACAATGAAGCGATAGCCTAGCGGCGTAGTTTTTCAGAACACCAAATGCAAGTCAATGTGACCACAGTGTGGCGAGTGGGCGCAAGATCACGGCGCTGGAACATTCCTATACGAGGGGCGGGAACTGTGGGAGAGTAGTGTCAGCGCCCGTGCAGGTGAATGTATGAGCAGGAAGTCAGTCTTTCGGCGGATGGCGGTGTTCTCTCTCCTCCTGTCGTGTGCGGGGATGGCTGCATGCCAAGCCGATCTTGCCGCTCAACCTTCTGGCGGACAGTCATCTCAGGATCAGGCGCCGGACGTTGCTCCGATCAAGTTAACGACGGAATCGCCGTTGCCCGATACATTTCCCCATGCTCCATATCAAGTCCGCTTCGTGGCGCACGGCGGAGTTCCGACGCTACATTGGCATCTGGAGAAAGGCGCGCTGCCGCCGGGAATCAATTTGGAGGATGACGGCTTTCTGCACGGGCAGGCCGAGCGCACGGGAGAATTTCAGTTCACGATATCGGTGAGGGATAGCAACCAGCCTCCACAGGCGGTGCAGAAGGAATTCCTGCTGCGGGTGCGTTCGGCGCTGACGCTGGTGTGGAAGAATCCCGCGCGAGTGAACGGAAACCGGATCGAGGGCAGCGTGGTCGTGTCGAACACAACACCCGACGATATGGACCTGACTTTTGTCGTGATGGCTGTGGCGGACAATGGACGCGCGACGGCGATCGGCTATCAGCATTTTGTGCTGGCGCACGGTACGGTCGAGAAAGAATTGCCGTTTGGCGAAACGCTGCCGCATGGAGGATATGTCGTGCATGTGGACGCGGTAGGCGAGGTTGCGACGAGGAATCTGATTTATCGCGAGCGCATGCAGACTCCGGGGTCGTTGCAGGTAATGATCGGGCCGTAGGAAGATTTCATGTAGCCCCGGACGCATTCGTCCTGGATTGCGCGAAGCGCAAGCCCGGCGAAAGCTGCCACCAGCAGCACAAAGAAGCGGCGCGGAGATCCTGAAACCACAAAGGACACGAAAGACCCACAAAAGTTAAGCGCTGATTCCCTTCGTGGATCTTCGTGCCCTTTGTGGTGACTGCTCTTCGATCTTAGGTTCCTACTCCAGCTTCGCGTTCATCGTGATCTTCGCATTCAGGACTTTCGATACGGGGCATCCCTTTTCCGCGGCTTCCGCATATTTCTGAAATGTTGCCGCGTCGGCGCCCGGAACTTTGCCCACAACATCAATGTGGCTTTCCGTGATCGTCCATCCGGAATCCAGCTTTTCCATCGTCAGCGTCACGTTGGTCGAAATGCTCTCCGCCGTCAGGTTCCCGCTGCCCAGTTGCCCCGACAGCGCCATGGAGAAGCACCCGGCGTGCGCAGCCGCAATCAGCTCTTCAGGATTCGTTCCCGGGGCATTCTCAAACCGCGTCGCAAACGAATACTGCGTATTGTTCAACACCCCGCCCGGAGCCGAAAGACTTCCCTTTCCATCCTTGAGACCACCCTTCCACACGGCACTGGCTTTGCGTTGCATGACTTTCTCCTAAAATTCAATTGAAATGAAGTCGCACTAACATTGTAGACGGCGAGAGGAATTTTGATTGTTGATCTTTGATTATTGAATGAAAGCTGAAGCTTGAATCCGGAACGGAGTCGAGGGAGACATGGAAGGAATCTTTGGCTCACCAACTCAGGGGTTCACCAAATCAAATCAAAAACCGGCAATTCAAAATTCAAGATTCCTCAGTAAAAATCCGAACAGCTCAAGTAGAACTCGCACTGCGGACACTTCATCTTGCAGCGGCTTTCGCGCAACTCCGTTGAGCAGTTGGGACAATACTGCGAAGGATCTGCCACTTTCACTTGCGTACTCTCACTCGCCGGCAATGTCGCCTGTTCCTGTTTCATCAGGCTGCGCGATCGCTTGCCGCCAGTGAAGTCCGGCTCCAGCAGTCGGCCATGATAAGCCACGCTCCGAGCCGCTTCCAGACCTTCACATATTTCCCGCGCTCCGTTACAAGGGTCCCGTCAGCTTTGTGCAGGCAAACGGTAAAACGCCCGAGTTCCATCGCCATGTCTGACGAATGATCGACGCGCGTGGTTTCGAGCCGCAGATCGCAATATCCCGCTTCGCCCATCTGGCGCAGCAGTCGTTCCACAGGCTTTTGTCCGTACGCCCCTTCATATTGCGGCGCCATGAGCACACCATCGCTCGCGAACAAATTTGCAGCCTGATCATAGTTGCCAGTGTTGAACGACATGGCAAAATCCTGGGTGAGATTACGCAGCTGAGTCTGTACGTCCAGAATCGGATGGAAGTCCGTCTGGGAATCCGCGTAGGACCGGTACATCTACTACCTCCTGGGGGAAGGCATTGAGAAATCCGCACTCGCCAAAGTACCGGCGACACTCTTTAGAGCATTTTAGCGCAAAATCAGTTGTGGAAAGATGAAAAGTTTTTCGCGCGTGAGATCGAAAAAAACGATCGAAGCGTGCGCTCGAAAAAAAACAGTTGGATAACTCGTTTTGTTTGTGATGTTCCGCTTATCTCTCGAGCGGAACAGATCGGCTTGGCACGCGCAATAGAGTGGAATTAGGCCGGATCGCGCTCGCAGAATGCTTCCCAGTACCCCCGATGTCGCGCTCGGCGATCTGCCGCTTCACGCGGTCCATAAGAAGGGTAAGCTTGCGGGCTTCCTGGTCCCGTTCAGCCTGCTTGCACATTTTCTGGACATCCTGCGGTGGGTAGGCGACACGATTCGTCATGGGGAGGCACCTTAGGGTTTTCTAAAAGAAGGGATAGCCTACCTGATCCCAACCGCCTTGCCAACCCCCTGGATACCGTAGTGGAAATTGCTTACAAATCTGTCGGGACAAGTGGCAAGGTGGCAAAGTTTCAATGTCTTAAAGTGTGTGCATCTGGATTGCGGCACACCTGAAAGCCAAAGATTCGGAGAGCTTGAAACCCTGAAACTTTGAAACCTTGCCACTTTGCCATCTTGCCACTTTTATCCCAAAGTGACCTTAGTGACCTTTAACCTATGACTTCTTTCCATGAAAATTGCCCCATGGCCGGAGTCCTTGTGCGGGAGTGCATGTGTTCCATCGTCGAACTCTAGTTGCGGTGTTTCTGGCATGCTGCTCTTCCCTGGCGGCAGCTCGCGACCTCGCCATCGTCTCCAACAAAGCCAATGCTTTGTCCGCCATCGCGTTTCCCGAATTAGTAAAGGTTTCCAGGGGCCAGACGAACCGCTGGCCTGACGGCAAGTCGATCACGTTCATCATACGGGCTCCGGCGTCGCCAGAAATGCGGGTTTTCCTCGACAAGATCTACGAAATGGCCGAGCCCGAGGTCAAAGAACTCATCGCCACAGCGAATCATGGACGCAACGGCCATCCCGCGATCATGATCGTGGATTCCGATGAAGACCTGGTCAACAAAGTAGCCTCCATTCCCGGCGCAATCGGCGTCGTGGACGTTTACGCCATCAACAGCAGCGTCGCCGTCGTGAAGGTTGCCGGCAAGCTGCCACTCGAACCCGGATACCTGCTTCACGGCAACTAGCAACCGCAGCCGACTGAGGGGCGGACCAAGAGTAGAACCTTGCATGAGGGAAGAAAAGAAAGCTCTCGCCGCCGCAGCCGGTGCAGATACTGCGTCCACCGCGCTGGCACCCGCCAGACCGGCAAAAGCGACCTATACTCGCCGTTTCCCTCGCTTTACCATTGACGTTCGCCTGCAAGTGAAAATGTTTCAGGCCGGAGAATTCCGCTCCTGCTGGGGACGCTCTACAGAAATGGGCCAGGATGGCATCGGAGCCACTCTCACCGGCAGCCTCGAGCCCGGTGAGATCGTAACCCTCGAAATTCCGCTACCTCTAACGCCGTATCCGATCAAAGTCCGCGCCATCGTCCGCTACCGTCAGGGTCTCCGCTACGGATTCGAATTCCTCACCCTAAACGATACCCAGCGCGACACCATCGTCCGCGTCTGCCAATATCTGGCCACCAGAGCGTAAACCAACACCTGCTTTCACCCTCGCATCCCAACTACAATTACAAACATCCCCATGCGCGCTCACCGCTTGGCATTAGCTTTTCTCGTTGCCGCCGCCATGGGACAGATCGTCCCTTTACCTACCATCACAGTCATCGACGAAAACGGAGTCGCAGTTCCCTCGGCGCGGGTTTCCCTCCGGCCCTCCTCCGGCCCCGCGATTCGCTCGGAAACCGACTTCCACGGGCGCTTCCAGCTTCCAACGCTCCAAGCTGGCTCCTATCAGCTTCACATTGAAAAAACAGGCTTCTACAGCCTCGAGCAGCAGAATGTAGAAATCTCTCGCACTTCCAACCTCGAAGTCGTGATCTCGCATCAGCGGGAAGTCCGCGAAACCGTGGACGTCCACGAGTCCGCTCCCGCCATCGATCCCGCCCAAATCTCTTCGCAGGAATCGCTCAGCGGCCTCGATGTCGTGAATATGATCTTTCCCACTTCCCACGACTATCGCAACGCAATCAACTTCATCCCCGGCGCGGTGCAGGACCAGAGCGGTCAGCCGCACATCGCCGGTGCTCAGACCTATCAAACCGTGACTCTGCTCGACGGCTTCAACGTAACGCAACCCGCCAACGGACAACTCCTGGTTCGCGTCAGCACCGACTCCTTCCGTTCCATCCAGATCGAGCCCTCACGCGAGCCTGCCGAAGCCGGCAAAGGCTCCGGCGGACTTCTCGATCTCAACACGGGCGTCGGAGACGACCACTTCCGCTTCTATGCGACCAACTTCATTCCATCCGTGCAAGACAAGCATGGCTGGCGCTTCGATCAATTTCTTCCCCTCTTCACCTTCTCGGGGCCCATCATCAAACGGAAAATCTGGTTCTACGATGCCTTCGACGGCGAATACGACAACACAATTTACACCGCCCTTCCCGTCGGCGCGGACAACGACCACACCATCCGCCTCGGCAATCTCACAAAAGTTCAAAGCAATCTCAACAGCCGCAACATCCTCACTACTAGTTTCCTCTTCAATCATCTCCACGACCAGTACGCGTTTCTCTCGCCGCAGAGTCCGCAACAGGCCAATCCGAAAGATGATGAATCCGCCCACATCGCGAGCATCCGCGACCAGCACTACTTTGCCGGAGGCCAACTCCTCGAGACCGGAGTCGCCTTCAACCAGTACGACACCCAACTCACACCCTACGGCGCGATCCCGTACTTCGTGAATGTCGAAACCGCCGGCGGAAATTTCTATCTCAACCAAGGCTCGCAAGCCCGCCGCTGGCAGGCGATTGCAAATCTATATCTGCCGGCGCATCACTGGCACGGCAGTCACGACTTCAAAGTCGGGACCGATCTCGACCGCATCTTCTACACCGCGCACTTTGCGCGCCAACCGATAGCGTTTCTCAACGACAGCAATACTCTTACCTCGCCCGGCCTTTGCCAGACGGCGTCACTCGACGCAAACTTTCCCTGCACTCGCTACTCGACGTTCACTCCCGGCCTTCGCCACGATCAATTCAATGGAGAGATCAGCGCCTACGCCGAAGATCGCTGGAGCATCACCAACCGCCTTCTCATCGAACCCGGCATCCGTCTCGACTGGGACCAGATTGTCCGCCACGCCGAGATCGCGCCCCGCCTGGCTGGAACCTACGTCCTCGACAACTCCGGCAACACGAAACTTTCCGCCGGAATCGGCATCATCTACGAATCCACGCCAATTTTTCTGATCGCCCGTCCCTTCGCTGGCACCCGCGAAGACACGTTCTACTCGATCCCTGACCCTACCTGCCTAGCGAACTGCGTCGTCACTACCGGCCCGGTGACCACAACCTTCACCGCGAACACCAGCGCTCTGCAAGCTCCGCGCTTCGTTAACTGGAGTATCGGCCTCGAAAAGAAACTTCCCGCCGCGATCTACCTGAAGGCGGAATTCTTCGAGCGCCGCGGCACTCGCGGATTCGTCTACGACACGCATAACCACACCATAAGCGGCAACTTCGTTCTCGAGAACTCTCGCGACGATCGCTACGACGCCTTTCAGATTTCCGCTCGACGCAGCTTCCGCGAAGCCTTTGTCATCTCGGGTGCCTACACTCGCTCGCGCGCCCGCTCCAATCAGGCCCTCGACTTCAACATCGACAACCCTATTCTTAGCATTCAGCAACCTGGTCCTTATCCCTGGGACACACCGAATCGGTTCCTTTCCTGGGGATATCTTCCCTTCCTCAGGTTGCCCATTCTTCACCAGACCGAGATCGCCTATTCCATGGAAGCCCGCACCGGGTTCCCCTTCAGCCTTCTCAGCCCTCAGCAACAATTGATCAGCGCCCCCGGAGCCGAACGCTTTCCCGACTATTTCGCGCTCAACGTTCAACTCGAAAAGCGCTTCCACTTCCTTGGCTACTACCTGGCCGTTCGCGGAGGCTTCGACAACATCACCGGCCGCTGCGATCCCTTCGTCGTCAACAACATCATCGATCCCGCAACGCATACCGCCCCAACGTTTGCAGCCTGCACAGGCCGCGCCTTCACTTCGCGCATCCGCCTGCTGGGCCGCAAATAGGAAAGAAACAAGAAAACATGTGGGGACGGAACATGTGGCGACGGCCGCCTCGGCCGTCCCGCGGAGGCGAAGCCGAGCGGCCCCGCCAGGACTCCAACCTTCTGTTCTGCTGAGCGAAGCTGCGGATGAACGCGTTGCTCGGACCATCCTTACTGTCGAATCTGGACTCGATTCTCAAATACGGCAATCGTCAACTGGCTGCCGTCCCACAGAGATATAATCCCAAGCGAAACCCTTGCATCGAATTTCCGTCTCCTGTCATCAGAAAGTTGGAGGAAAATCATGGCTCACGAACTACCGCCTTTACCTTATGGCTACGACGCACTCGAAGGAACCATCGATAAGCAAACGATGACCCTGCATCACGACATGCACCATGCGGCTTATGTGAAAAACCTGAACGCCGCCCTTGAAAAGCATCCTGAACTGGCCAACAAATCGGCCGAAGATCTCATCCGGGACCTCAATGCCATTCCCGAAGACATCCGCGGAGCCGTCCGCAACAACGGTGGAGGCCATGTCAACCACACCATGTTCTGGAAGATCATGAAGCCCAAGGGCGGAGGCGATCCCACGGGCGACATCGCCGACATCATCAAGAAGACCTTCAGCAGCTTTAAGGATTTTCAGACGAAGTTTAATGATGCCGGCGCTAAGCAATTCGGCTCAGGATGGGTTTGGCTCGCGGGCAAATCCGATGGCAGCGTGCAAGTAATCTCCACTCCGAACCAGGACAGCCCCATCTCGCAGGGCCTCTATCCGATCTTCGGCAACGACGTCTGGGAACACGCCTACTATCTGAAATACAACAACCGCCGCCCCGAATACCTGACGTCCTGGTGGAACGTAGTCAACTGGGACGAGATCAACAAGCGCTTTGCCGCCTTCAAATCAGGTAAAGCCGTGCATGAACCCGCGATGGCCCGATAGCTTTCGGGTGCCCCCATTTCTCGCGCGGTTTTTGCGCGAGAAGTGGGGA
Source organism: Candidatus Sulfotelmatobacter sp. (assembly GCA_036268025.1). Classification (GTDB taxonomy): domain Bacteria; phylum Acidobacteriota; class Terriglobia; order Terriglobales; family Acidobacteriaceae; genus Sulfotelmatobacter. The sequence continues at coordinate 23,859 of DATAUY010000243.1, forward strand.
TTCTGACTTTAGGCATGAAAAGGCCCCCAAAAGAAAATCGGGGGCTTTTGATTTTACGCAACTTCCCAAACTACGCAGCATTCTCCACATACCGCTCCGGACTCTTCTCAAACTTGTCCCGGCATTCCGTCGAGCAGAAGCTGTACTTCTTGCCTGCGAATTGAGTTGAAGCAGCCGCTGTACTCTCATCCACTTTCATTCCGCAAACAGGATCCGTCGTCATCGCGATAACCTCACAACATGAATTTGCATCCTGCACGGATTGTGGACCTACTCCACGAAGTTTCCGCTCGGGTAGTTCCTGTAATTGCGAATTAAATCCATCGGCAACTGTGTCGACGAACGTGTCGTTGACCGAAGAACCAGGGCTTTCCAAGTGGACCCGCAGTGGAAGCATCCACACGGCAGCCCAAAAGCATCTCTGAGAACTGAGATTCTGCATTTCCTGTGGAAAGCGCTGTGGAACTTTCTTCCCGCGCACACCAGGAACTCTGACCGTGTTAGCTCTGCCACTCGAAAACTGCCACGATCAGCCGACAAATGACCAATGTTACTTTCGTAACCCGATGCATGTCGCCCCACAAAAATCCGCAACCGTCATTTCCTCAATTGCACCAAAAATACTGAATTGACCCGCGAGCCTTTCGACCGTACATTCACCTTCGCCCCACACTCAAAGTCGTTCCAGCCGCGAAATCAGGTTGGGCGAACACACCACCCAATCAACAGGGACAAAGCCACTCGGGTCAGCGTGCCATGAAATCTATGCAGTGGAAGACGTACCGCACTCGCTTCCTGGTCAAAGCGAAGCAACTCAAGTCCAATCTCAGCTTCACCGATCCTCTCGGCCGCCAGCATTCCGGACGCCGAGGCGATTACCTCGTCGAATCTTCTGAAGGCGTCATCAGCATCGCTCCGAAAAAAATATTCGAGGACATCTACGTCGCCATATCTGATGACCGCGCCTCGCGATCGTCGTCCCGATCATCGAAAGCAAAGTTCTCACCGGAACAGAATTCTCTTCCGCTCGATCTGCCAATCCCAATTCCTGCGGTCGAAACTCTCAAGCTTGGGAAATTTCTTTCGCATCTGAATGGCGCGCGCCAGTTCGATTCTTCAGCAATCTCTCGCGCTCGCCGCAAGTCTCCGCAACCGGTTCGCCCATCGCCTTCCCGCCTGGTCCTAATGTGAGCAGGAGATGTGTTAGAGCCGTAGCGTTCATGTCCGCGAAAGTAACTTTTGCACTTGGAAACCTTGAAACTTTGAAACCTTGTCCCCTTGCCTTTCATATCGATGTGGAAAAAAGGCCCGGATCCCTGCACCAAGGCCGTCATTGTTGGGGATACAACCTGTTGTGTTTCTCTCTTGACAGACACAATGGACGGGAGTAACTTTGCAATCCCAAGCAATGAATTTCGTCCCGCGGGAACGGGCCGGAATTCGAGAGAGTGAGCGCAATCCTGCCAGCAGCCTAGCCAGAGGTGACTCGGCATCTTGCAGGAAAGAAAGGCCAAAGGCGCCCGGGCTTCTGATCCGTAGGCCCGGCGCCCCAGAGCCCCCGATCAATCAACCTTCGGTCTCCCGGATGCCGAGCGCCGGAAGCCCGAAGCCGAAAGAAGTGCGGTGGCCGTTCCCCGATCCCCCCGGGGCGCGACAACAAGCGCGGCCGGCATGCACCCGCTTTTGGGTAGCGCAGCGCTTCGGCGCTGCGATAGCTGGCTTATTTGAGTGCGGCTTTACAGGCCGCTGAGGTCCCGAGTTAACTGAGCAGGAGCCCCGAAATGGAAGGTTTGACCCGTCTCGTAACCGATTCATTGGCCCGCCATGGCTTCGATCGTCCCCTTGACTATCGGCGCCTCCAATGGTCGCGCTGGTTCCGCTGCGACTCCCCGCACAGCCTGCTCTGCGTTCCCAGCAAGCCGGGAGTATTTGCCATCGCCGAAGAAATCACTCCTGCGGAAATAACCCGGCGCATGCTGGCGGTCACCCAATTTCTCGAAACCGATGACATGGCCTTCGTTCTCGATCGCATGCTCTCGCGCCCAAATCCGACGCGTGCAAATTTCGAATCCGGCCGCTATTTCATCCGCTTCGTCGCTATCGAAGACGAATCCCAGCGCCGCAGCGTCGCCAGTGCCCTCAATCAATGGATGCTCTCGACCTCCGAAAAAGCAACGGGCATCGGCTCCGACTTCGCCAGTTCACTGGAACTGACTTCGGCAACGGAATACCTGCCGCTGGCCAACGATGCCCAGGCAAGCCTGTTTCCCATTTCTGGAACCAGCAATGCCCATGTGGTGACAGCCGCCTCGGCTGTCCCGCGAGGCGAAGCAACCGGCCCGCCGCCATTCCCCTCAGGTTTTTAAGCGAGGCCGGCGCAGCGGTTCGTATCAGGGCATGGCTTCAGCCGTGCCGTTAAGAGGCAAAAGAAGGAATGCGGCTTTAGCCGCCCGGGCTTCAGCCCAAACGAATTGAAGGCTCTTTTTCAACAATATCCGCTATCACCGCAATACGCCGCTTCCCCCGTCGGCTGGCCAGACACCGGAATCGGCTGCAACACCCATAGAATCTAATAAGGAGACCCCATGGCAGAATTGAAAACCGTTACCGAATCCGCCGCCGCTTCGTCGATCCCCGCTCCAATTGCGGCAAGCTCGACCGGAACAAAAAAGAAGCAGACTCCGGGCCTGTCCTTCCGCCGCCTCTTCACCAAGCCGGGCGTCTCTCCCTACGACGAAGTTGAGTGGGAAGTCCGCACTGCCGCTATTACCGACGCCCATGGCAATGTGATCTTCGAGCAGAAGAATGTCGAGGTCCCCAAGGATTGGTCCATGACCGCGACCAACATCGTCGCGTCGAAATATCTGCACGGCAAGATGAACACTCCCGAACGCGAAACCGGAGTCCGCCAGCTCGTGGGACGCGTTGCCGAGACCATTCGCGACTGGGGATTGACCCAGGGCTATTTCAAAACCGCCGAAGATGGCGCGACTTTTCATGACGAACTGGTACACATCCTTGTGCGGCAATATGCTGCTTTTAATTCGCCCGTGTGGTTCAACGTTGGATGCGACCGCATCGAGCCCAACTCCGACGGCCGGAACTGGCACTGGAACCCGCAAACGCAGTCAGTCGAATTCGGCGTCGTTGGCTACACCAAGCCCCAATGCTCTGCATGCTTTATCAACTCGGTGAAAGATTCTCTCGACTCGATCCTCACGCTCGCGAAGACCGAAGGCATGTTGTTCAAGTGGGGATCAGGCACGGGCACGAACCTGTCGACTCTCCGCGGATCGACTGAAACTCTTTCCGGCGGCGGCACTGCCAGCGGTCCGCTTAGCTTCATGAAAGGATTCGACGCCTTTGCCGGAGTCATCAAGTCTGGCGGCAAGACTCGCCGCGCCGCCAAGATGGTCATCCTGAATGTCGACCATCCGGACATCATCGACTTCATCGAGTGCAAGCAGAAAGAGGAAGCCAAAGCCCATGCCTTGGTCAACCAGGGCTATGACGGATCGTCTCCCGACTCTGACGCCTACAGCTCGATCTTCTTCCAGAACGCGAACAACTCCGTCCGCGTCACCGACGACTTCATGTACGCAGTCGTTCGCGACACCAATTTTTCGACCCGCACAATCACTGACGGCACCGTCGCAGAAACGTATAAAGCCAAAGAACTTCTGCACAAAATTTCGGAAGCTACCTGGCACTGCGGCGATCCCGGCATGCAGTACGACACCACGGTCAACCGCTGGCACACCTCGAAGAACACAGCTCGCATCAACGCCAGCAATCCATGCAGCGAATACATGTTCCTCGATGATTCGGCCTGCAACCTGGCCAGCCTGAATCTGCTGAAGTTCGCGCCCAACGGTACGTTTGACGTGGAAGCGTATCGCCATGCGGTCGACGTTCTGATCACCGCGCAGGAAATCATCATCGACAACGCCGGATATCCAACGCAGATGATCATGAGCAACTCGCATGACTATCGTCCGCTCGGACTCGGCTACGCAAACCTTGGCGCGTTGCTGATGGCCGCGGGCCTTCCGTATGACTCCGACGCCGGCCGCGACTACGCCGCCTGCGTAACCGCCATCATGTGCGGCGAAGCCTATCTGCAGAGCAGTCGCATCGCCGAACTCTGCGAGCCACTGGCGCCCGCGACGGAAGCCACGAAGAAAACTTTGTCCGAAACAAACCTCGGTTCCAACGTTATGCCCGGCGGAGCCTGCCCCGGCTGGTACATCAACCGCGAGCCGTTCCTCGACGTGATCCGCATGCACCGCGCCAGCGTGAACGGCATCAACAAGAACAATGTTCCGTCGAACGTCTACGAAGCCAGCAAACAATGCTGGGACGAAGCCCTCCAACACGGCGAAAAATTCGGTTACCGCAACTCTCAAGTAACGGTCCTTGCCCCCACCGGAACCATAGGTTTCATGATGGATTGCGACACTACGGGTATCGAGCCGGATTTGGCTTTGGTGAAGTACAAAAAGCTGGTTGGCGGAGGCATGATCAAAATCGTGAACAATACCGTGCCCACCGCGTTGTTCAAGCTGGGATACACGCATGAGCAGACCGACGCGATCGTTTCTTACATCGACGCGACGGGAACGATCGAAGGCGCGCCGCATGTTAAAGACGCGGACCTCGCCGTGTTCGATTGCTCGTTCAAGCCGGCGAAGGGAACTCGTTCGATCGCTTATATGGGACATCTCCGCATGATGGCGGCGGCGCAGCCATTCATCTCCGGAGCGATTTCGAAGACGGTCAATCTCCCGAACAACGCCGGCATTGACGACATCATGGAGACTTACATCCAGGCGTGGAAGCTCGGCATCAAGGCCGTTGCGATCTACCGTGATGGATGCAAGCAGTCGCAACCTCTGAGCGCCGCCGGTTCGAAGACCGCGTCATCAGAGAAATCGAACGCCACCGCGGTCGTGGTGGAAGAAGAAAATCTGAATGCGCCGCCGCGTTCCGTCCGGCACAAGTTGCAGGAAGAGCGCGCCTCGATCACGCACAAGTTCAAAGTCGGAGATCACGAGGGCTACATCACCGTCGGTCTCTATCCCAACGGCGATCCCGGCGAACTCTTCGTCAAGATGGCAAAGGAAGGTTCGACCGTCTCCGGGCTCATGGACAGCTTCGCGCTGGCCGTCTCGCTCGCGTTGCAACACGGCGTGCCGCTGAAAGTGTTCTGCGAGAAGTTCGCGCACACGCGCTTTGAGCCCAGCGGATGGTCCGGCAATGCGGAGATCGGCTACGCCAAGTCGATCATGGACTACATCTTCCGCTGGATGCAGATGCGCTTCCTCACCGGCCAGCAGCAGATGCTGTTCGAAAACTTCAGGCCGCGCACGCTGAATGCAGCGACGGACGCCTCGTCCGCCCACCCCGAGGGCGTCGGAACCCAGGCTGCGGCCCCGTGCCGTCCGGAGACCGGTACCCGCGAGCCAGGAGCGGGATCGGTCCACGTAGCCGACGCGCTCTCCAGCATCGTCGACCTCGGAGACGCCCCAAGCTGCAGCTTCTGCGGCAGCATCATGACCCGCAACGGAAGCTGCTACCGATGCATGAGCTGCGGCAGCACGAGTGGGTGCAGCTAGAACAGGCTGATCGGGCGGTTTGAAATTGTGGGCGTGCGCAAATTGTGGGCGTGCGCAAATGATGGTAAGTTGAAACTATCCTAATGCCTGTGACTACTTTCCGACGTAGCTGATTCTCCAGATCGAGTTCGAACCATCATCGCTCACCAGCAGCGATCCGTCGGTGGCTTCGGTCATTCCTACCGGACGTCCCCAAACCCGGCCATCTGGCAGAACGAATCCGGTCACGAAGTCTTCATACTCACCGGACGCGTGGCCAGTCTGATGCAGTGGAATCCGGATCACCTCATATCCGGCACGCGCCGCTTTGTTCCAGGAACCGTGCTCTGAGGCAAAGATGTCGCCTTTATATTCCGCCGGAAATTTGTCGCCCTGATAAAAAGTGAATTCGAGCGACGCATTGTGCGGCTGCAGGAGCACATCGGGAACGATGGCCTTGTCTTTCAACTCGGGATGCGCGCCCTTATGCCGCGGATCCTGATGCCCGCCGATATACCACCAGGGCCATCCATAAAATCCGCCCTCCTGCACGTGCGTGATGTAGTCGGGGACAAGATTGTCTCCGAGCGCATCGCGTTCATTGACCGAACACCAAAGCTCGCCAGTCTGAGGATTGATTTGGATTCCGCCACCAGCATTACGAATGCCATAGGCGTATACCTTCAGCTGGCAGTTTTGCGGATCACACCATAAAATGTCGGCGCGATTTTTTTCTTCGGGATGCGTGTCCGGATCGTTGACATTCGATCCCGATCCGACGGCGACGAACAATTTCTTGCCGTCGGGTGAGAACTCCACCGCACGCGTGTTGTGGCCGCCCGTAGGGAAATCGGAGATATGCTGCGATGCTCCGCTCGCTTTCAGATCGCCGTTGTGATACGGGAAGCGCAGCAACTCGCCTTCGCTGCCGATGTAGATCCACTGGGGATCGGGGCCGGGCGGATAGAAAGCAATTCCGTATGGTTTCTTCAGCCCCTCTGCAAAGACGGCATTCTGCTCCGGCTTACCATCCGTCGTCATCCCGCGGAAGACGAGAATACGGCCAGGATCCATCTCCGCGAGAAAAATGTCTCCGTTGGGCGCCGTGCGCATCAAGCGTGGATTGTCCAGTCCCGCGGCGTAAAGTCCGACTTTGAATCCGGGCGGGGCAATCGGCCACGCATTGTCGGGACGCGGCACGACGTTCGGACCGTTGCTCGACGATTTGCTGGCAAACGGTTCTGGAAGATCAGCCACCGTAATCCTCCGTGTCGTGCCTGGCTTCTCATAGCGAAAGTCGGTAAACGGAGCCTTTGGAGGTGGATCTTTGAGCGGTGAAGCCGAAGCAGCTTCAGGAGCCGCACTTGCAGCCGGCGCGGTGGCAGTACCGGAAGCCATTGCCTCAACATAAGAAACGATCTGCCAGCGCTTTTCTTCGGGCAAGAATCCCCATGCCGGCATCCCGCTGTCTTTGTCTCCCTTGGTGATGAACCAGAAGATTTCACCCTGCGTCGCGCCCTCCAGCTTGCCCTCAACCAGGGAAGGAACATTCCCAGTCCCTTTCAATGTTTTGCCATGACATGCCAGGCAGTTGCGGGCATACAACGCTTTGCCGGCGTCGACAGCCGCAGTTTGACCGTCGAGCGGATTCTTCATCGCCTTCGCCGAAGCGGGCGCATCTTTGAATACTTTGTCTTCGGCTGGCGATGATGCAACCAGGCAGAGAACTGCAAGAAGAGAGGAAGCAAACAGAACTGCGGGACGGATCCTGCCAATACCCAAGCGCATGAGTATCCTCGCGAGAAGGTTTCCCATCTAGATTAACTCTTGGAGTGGGAACTTGCGCAAGCGGCCGCCGAGAGAATCATCCGCAGCTTTCAGCAGGTGAAAAGCGTCAGGGAGACAGAAGAGCCGGCGCCCGGAGAAGCCGATCCCATATTTCCGGGCCAATGCGGCCAGCGGCGCCCGAAATGCGGCCATTTGTAGAAGGAATAAAGAAGTAATTCGGATTCAATCGACCGCAACTCCCTTGGCTGACCTGGGTTCTTGGCCTTAGGAGAACGTGTATTCAAATCAGGCCGAAGGCCATCCCGATCGCTGATTCGTTATCAAATACCCAGAACTCGCAGGAGCTGAGATGAAGTCAAATTTGCCTTCGTATTTCTTGATTTCCTTGATGGTGTTGATCGCTTGCTCTTCAGCTTTTGGGCAGGACCGCAATGAACAGGCCCATCCCAAGGCCCCCGCGGCACCGAAGCTTCCCAAGTGTAGCGATCCCCTTCCAGACCTTGCTGTACCCGACGCGCCGCATGGCCTGTTCGCGATCATGTTTCCGAACAAACAGATGCAGGCGCGCACCACCGAACTGCTGCTGCACAATCCGGTCGTGTGTGGCGCGAATTTCTACTTGCTGTGGGACCAGATTGACCGCGGGCCCAAGGCCAGCCCGCGCTATGACTGGTCGGAGATTGACGAACACATCGCACCCTGGATCGCCGCCGGCAAGCGGATTAATTTCATCACCTGGGCGACAGGGTACAGCGGTGGATCAAAAGTCACTCCGGATTACGTATTCGACAAAGTCAACTCGGTGGATTGCCCCAACTTCGGCCGCGTGCCGGTCTTCTGGGAAAAATATTTCATGGAGAACTACCAGGCGTTCATGGCCGCGGTCGTGGAACATTATGGCTCGAATCCGAGCGTCGGCTACATCCGCTTCGGGCTCGGGGGCGGCGGGGAGACCTATCCCGCGTGCATGTTCGCGCTCAAGCGCCACGGATTTTCTCCCGGCGTATGGCGCGATTACATCTTCAAGATGCTCGACTTCGAGCACTCTTTGAATTCGCCGAAGCAGTTGATGGTGGGAATCAATTCGTTCGGCAAGCCAGAAGATTTAGGATTCGCCGACGCGGTCGCCGAGCGCGCCACGCGAGACGGCATCGCCATCGGCAGCCAGACCCTCACTATGGACGACGCGCAGAATGAAGATCGCGGCTCGACTTGCGCCGTGGACTGGTGCCGCAACTTCCATCACTCGCAAGGCAAAGTGCCGCTCGAGTTGCAAACCCGCAAAGCCAGCAATCCCGGAGGGGGCGGCCTCGTCGGCTCGATGCCCGAACTTCTGCCCTTCGCGCTGAAAATGCACACGCAGATCATCGAAATTTATCCGCAAGATTGGTACGTGGCCTATGACCCCAATTCTCCGGATTATGCTGCGCACCACGAGGAGTATCAGAGGGCGTACGAGGCTGCAGCGAAAGTGCTGGGCGGTAGCTGAAGACTCTAGCGTTAGATCTTCCATTGAGGCATTCCCACCTTCGCGATTTTCGAAGGGTGGGAATGCCTGAGTTAGCTCTTACTCTACCGTGTGTTTCAGCGACGCCGACTGATCATCACGGCGGGTGCGTTCAAAACCGGAATCTCCATATACGGCATAAAAAGTCGTCTTCTTTGAAGACCGGATTTCAGTCGACGTCGCAGTGGCGACGGTAACTGTCTTCATGACACAGCCGGTGCCAAGATGAATAAACCTGCACAGTCTGGCGGAGACGGAAGACGATCGCTGCCTTATTTCCCAACTGGCGGCGCGTCATGGTGGTCGTAGCTCACCACGCGCGACATCTTCCATTTGCCATCTTTCAGCAGCCAGACATCGAAATACTTCGCCATGCCGTCCCGGTATTCCGGCTTGCCTTTGTCGTTGACGTAAAAGTAGTGCTCGCCATAAAGGACGGCCCCGTAAATCTCGCCATTCTTTTCAAGTGGAAATACTTTCGCCGTATCCGGGACCGCCTCGCGGCGCAGATGGGAATTGGGGTTCCCGCAAAGGTTCTTTCTAATTGTCTCCATGAGTGGTCCCGCTCCGATCGTCGGCCCGCCTTTGTCGTGGTAGAACTCGATGTCGGGCCAGAAAAATTCCGCCATCTTGTCGACGTCGCAGCGGTTATAGGCGTCCCAGAACAATCCATCCTGATGCAGGATGGTTTCGGTGAGCTTGTCTTTTTGGGTTTGGGCGAAGAGGGGGAGACAAAGCAACAACACGGTCAGGACTCTGGCAGACGAACGCACGGTCATGAAATCCTCCACGTCGACGAATACGCTTGGCGAAGGATGCAAGTTCCACAAGTGGGGAGATTGTCGAGACGCACAGGGCAAATGCCCTGGAAAGCACTGCGTTTAAACCAACTGGCCGAAGCCATTGCAAATTCCTATTGCATCGGATAGACTTCGTCCCGGTCGTCCCCTCCCCTATACCCATTGGTTCTACGGGCCCTTGCTAGTCCAATCCAATCAAGGAGCGTAAAGGTATGGCCCACCGCTCGGCGATTCAATCTGCACAGAACGTACTCATCAAGAGTGTTGAAAGTCATTTGAATGTCTATTCGGCTTCTGCGGTCATGGCCGGAGTGAGTCTTCTGGCTCTTGTCCAACCCGCCGAAGCTGAAGTCGTCGTGACCCATGTCGATGTTCCGATTTGTGCCGCAACGATTGATTTGAACAACGACGGGAAACCCGACTTCTCATTCCCTTGCTACGGCAGTTTCTACGAACACACGTTCTACGTGAAGATGATGGTGGCGCCTCTCACCGGCGGCAAGGCGGTCGGAGGGGCACGCAAATCAGGAGGGCCCTACGCCTCGGCACTAGGAAGTGGAGCGAAGATAGGCCCGTCGGCACATTTCTCCAGTTCGGTGGGTATCGAACAACTCCTGATCGAGCGATCGAGCGGAGGCCAATCTGGGGGAAGTACAACTTCAGGTTATAGCCTCGTTGGCCAATGGGGGGCTAACAAGGGTTCTCGCTATCTCGGGGTCAAGTTCCTCATTAATGGCCAGACGCATTACGGTTGGATTCGAATGTCGGTGACCCGGCACAACCATCATGCACAAAGCCTGAACGGCACGATCACTGAGTTCGCTTACGAAACCACCGCGAACAAGGCGATCTCGGCGGGCGCTACAAAGGACGACTCTGCCTCAGCCAGGAAACCCGACAAAGGGCCGGAGAAGCCCAACGGAGGGTCGCTTGGAATGCTGGCCCTCGGTGCGCAAGGAATGCCGATGTGGCGTCGGGAAAACGCGCCCGCTATGACGAGCTTTGTCCAGGTTGCTTCTAAGGAAGGAGGCCGTTTATGAATCGTGCAATGAAGACGACGAAAGCCTGCATGGCGATTGGGGCCCTTTCTGCATTTCTTCTGCTGACCCATTCAGTCGGCGCCCAAACTGGCACCGCGTTGCACTCTTTCAAGAGCAAAGAAGGCGCTTCGCCCATGCTGGGCCTCGTTTTTGACTCGTCCGGAAATCTGTACGGAGTCGCCGGCGAAGAAGGAGCATCGAGGAACGGGTCCGTCTTCGAACTAGTGCGAAGCGGAAGTGTCTGGACCGAGAAAACGCTGCATTCTTTCACGGGGGCAAGCGATGGCGGTACGCCTCGCGGCACGCTCGTTTTCGACAAGTCTGGAAACCTGTATGGAACAGTGAAACTCGGCGGGGCGAATGGAGTCGGGGCCGTGTATGAGCTGACCAAGTCGGCATCCGGCACCTGGTCCGAAACCGTATTGCACAATTTCGGTGCCGGCAAAGATGGCCAGTATCCGGGGGGAAATCTCATCTTCGATGCTGCGGGAAATCTCTATGGCACTACTGAAGGTGGCGGAGCATTCGGCAACGGAAGTGAAAATGTCGGTGGTGCCGCGTACAAATTGGCTCCTCCGGCAAAATCCGGCGGAAGCTGGACCGAAACCGTAATCCATAGCTTTGGCAATGGTGCTGATGGCGTTTCGCCCAAGGCGAATCTTCTTCTAGATGCAGTGGGCAATGTGTACGGGACGACGATGCTGGGCGGTAACCTCGGCGGTGGAACCGCTTTCGAGATTTCGCCCCAGAATAAAGGAGGCTGGATAGAGAAAGTTCTCTACAATTTTGGCGTCATTTTTAACGGGAATAAGCCCGCAACAGGGCTCATATTCGATAGCTCTGGAAATTTGTTCGGCACGACCACCAGGGGCGGCCTTCTTGGGGGAGGAACTGGTGGAGGAGTTGTTTTTGAGCTTTCCCCGTCTTCGGGAGGAACATGGACAGAAACGGATTTGTGTGATTTCGAGCTTTCGTTTGGCGGTCCCTCTCTTCTGTACTCCAACCTGGTCTTCGACACTCAGGGGAACCTCTACGGGACTACGCTCCAAGGTTGGTTTAGCAATCCAGCTGTTGGTACGGTCTTTGAAATGACTCCAGCAGGCGGCGGGACATGGAACTGTGGCGCCATATTGGATTTCTCAGGCATCGGGGGAGCAAAACCTGCCGTGGGCGCTTTGATCTTCGACTCGGCAGGAAATCTATACGGGGCTACTCAGGACGGTGGCGTGAATAACGAGGGCCTTGTATTTAAGATCACGTTCTAGCATTTCTCAGCGACTACTGGCAGACGAGGCGGGCGACTCGGCGACGTCCACACAGCCGGATCTGAAATCGCGAGGAAAGATTGGTAGGCAGGAGAATCTAACGTGGTAGGGGAATTTCGCGAACCTAAATGGCCCTGAGCTCGCGGCGGAAATCCAAGCTGCGATCTTTGCTCTACCCCATCAAAACTCGGCGCAGTATTGATCGTTGAAACCGAGTCGTTAGCGGAGTACTGGTCTCCTGGGCTGTACCCAGGCGGCCGAGTGAATCTCGGATCGCCCGGCAGTGTAGGCCTGAGACAGTTTAGAGAAGCTTCTCGACGGTGATTGGAAGGTCGCGAACACGCTTTCCCGTCGCGTGGAATACAGCATTGGCGATAGCCGCGCCTGTGCCGGTAATTCCGATTTCTCCGATCCCCCGCGCTCCAAGCGAATCAAGTTGCAGATCCGGGACATCGATTGCAGAAACATCGATCTCGCCGATATCGGCATTGACCGGTACAAGATAGTCAGCAAGATTGGCATTCATAATCCGGCCGTTTCGCGAATCCACATAACTGTCTTCGAACAGAGCAAGGCTGGTTCCCCACACGATGCCACCGATGAACTGGCTGCGAGCAAGCTTTTCGTTCATGATCTTCCCGACATCGAAAACGGCCACGATCCTTCGGGTGCGCACGATGCACAGGCTCGGATCAACGGAGACCTCTGCGAACACCGCCCCGAACGAGTGGCAGGAGGATGTCTTGGGATCGAGCTGTGGTTTCACGTCAGCAGTCCCCTCGATCGATTGATTCTGATTGCGGGAAAGAAGTGCAGAGAGGGCCTCTCCCTTTGCAGCCGCTGAATTTGAAAAAATCCGACCATCTTTCAACTCGATGGTTTCCTTTTTTTCTGCATATACCGAAGATTGCCGGTCAGTCAAAGCGAGTTGTATGAGCTTTTCTCGTGCTGCCAACGCAGCCTGCTGCACGGCTGGCCCAACACTGGCTGTGCTCATGGAGCCCGCCGAAATCGGCGCTTCGGGATAGGCGGTGTCGCCGAGCTTGGCTTCGATGGACTCAGGTGACACGCCCAGCACATCCGCGGCGACCTGGGTCATGATCGTGTACATGCCCGTTCCAATTTCCTGTGTGCCAGAGATAACGAGGACTCTTCCGTTCGGCTGAATGCGAACCAACGCCTTGGCAGGCATGTTCTTGCCAGGGTAAGTCTCAGTCGCCATGCCCCATCCGATCAGAAGTGGCCCATCGTGCATGGAACGCGGCTCGTGATTTCGCTTGGACCATCCAAAGCTTTCAGCGCCTCGTTTGTAGCATTCCTTCAAATTCTTTTCAGTGAATGGAATCTTGGAATGGGGATCGATGTCGGTATAGTTTAAAAGGCGCAGCTCAAGCGGATCCATTTTGAGCTGATAGGCAAGCTCGTCCATGGCAACTTCGACTGCATAGGTTCCCGTTGCCACACCGGGGGCCCGCATGTAGGTTGGTGTGCCCAGATTCAGCGGGACGAGTCGATGAGTCGTCGAAACATTGGGACACGAATACATGACTCGTGTCGGGAACGCGGACGACTCGAGATAGTCTTCAATCTCGGATGTGTGGGCGTGAACTTCATGACGGATGGCGGTTAATTTTCCGTCGCGAGTAGCTCCTAAAGTGACGCGTTGATGTGTCTGTGGGCGCGCACCCACCGGACCAAACATCTGCGGGCGCTCAAGAACTAGCTTTACCGGGCGGTTCGCCTGTTTTGCCGCCATCGCCGCCAGCACTACGTGAGACCATACCTGCCCCTTGCAGCCAAAGCCGCCGCCGACGAACCAGGAGATCACATGAACCTTGTCCTTTGATACGCCAAATGCTTTTGCCAGGCTTTCCTGGACCCCGGAGATATGCTGGCTGGCATCGTGCACGGTGAGTTGGCCGTTGTCCCACTCCGCGATCGTGGCGTGCGGCTCCATGGGATTGTGGTGCTGAATCGGAGTTGTATAGATTTGATCGATCTTGACCTCGGCCTGTCGTAATCCGCCATCAACGTCTCCAAAGCTCAGGTCGCCCGGGATCCCAGTATGACTGCCGGGATAAGAAGACGGAAACCCGGCCATGAAATCCAGCTTTGGTGTCGACGGCTCATACCGGACTCGAATGAGCGACTCCGCGTAATGCGCCTGTTCGGAACTTCCGGCGACGACGACCGCAATGGGCTGACGGTTGTAATGCACTTCATTATCCTGGAGGAGCGACAATCGATCCTCAGGTTGCGAGAGCCTGGGCGTTTTTCCTGGACGCATAATGGTGATGACGCCGGGCGCGCGTTCGGCCTGTGCTGTATCCATGACGAGAATCCGGCCGGCAGAAATTGTGCTCTGCACGATCACAGCGTACGCAAGATTCTTAGGCTTGAATTCAGCAGAATATTTCGCTTGCCCGGTGACTTTCAGTTTTCCATCAACCCGGGTGAGGGGCGCTCCGATAATACTCATGCCAAACCTCCGGCATTATTCAAGGCATGAACAATGGCACGACGGGCCAGTTCCACTTTGAATGCATTCTGCTTGAGCGGTTGCGCATGGGCCAAAGCCGTCGCCGCTGCTCGCTCAAACATGCTGGCGCTTACTTCCTGTTGAAGAAGAATCGTCTCTGCTTCCGGGCATCGCCACGGTTTGTGGGAGACTCCGCCCAGAGCTATACGCGCGTTGTGAATGGTCTGCCCGCGCATATCGAGGGCAACTGCGGCCGAAATCAGAGCGAATTCATAACTGGCCCGATCGCGAACCTTGAGATAGCAGGAATGTTCCGCATAAGGAGATTGCGGAAGATCGATGGAAAGAATGAGTTCGTCCTTTCGAAGATTTGTATCGATCTCAGGCGTATCGCCGGGAAGGCGATGAAATTCAGCAATCGGAATCGCGCGTTCTCCTTGCGGACCGCGGACGCGGATCATGGCGTCAAGGGCCGCCAAAGCAACACACATATCCGACGGATGCGTTGCAACGCACTTGTCATTGGCTCCAAAGATTGCGTGCGTACGATGAAATCCTTCCAAAGCACCACACCCGCTCCCGGGGACACGTTTATTGCACTGCGGTGATCCTGCGTCCATGAAGTAGGGGCAGCGGGTTCGCTGCAGAAGGTTCCCTCCATTGGTGGCGAGATTGCGAAGCTGAGGCGACGCGCCAGAAAGAATGGCTCTCGATAGCAGCGGATAGTTCTTCCGTACGAGGGGATGGTTCGCTGTATCAGCATTTCGGGCCAGGGCGCCAAGCCGCAAGCCACCATCGGGAAGCCACTCAATTTTGCTTAATGCCAGGCGATTGATATCGACGAGACAGTCAGGTTTCTCAACTCCATTCTTCATCAGGTCGACCAGATTGGTCCCCCCTGCGAGGAACTTTGCCGAGTGTGAACGAGCGATCACGGTTACCGCGGATTCGATTTCAGCGGAACGCTCATACGTAAATGGATTCATCGCTTGCTCCCGAGTTTCTGCTCACGAATCATCTGAACTGCGGCAACAATGCCGGGATAGGCCCCGCACCGGCATATATTTCCGCTCATGCGTTCTCGTATCTCATCTGGCGTGAGTTCAACCGCCCCGGCTTTATTCAAGTCCGAGGTCACAAAGCTCGCATCGCCGCGATCATGCTCCTGCAGCAGTGCCACCGCCGAGCAAATCTGGCCTGAGGTGCAGTATCCGCACTGGAATCCGTCATGCTCAAGGAAGGCGACTTGCATGGGATGCAACTCGTCGCCTCTGGCAAGCCCCTCGACCGTTGTGATGTCCTCTCCCTCGTGGACCAGGGCAAATGAGAGACAGCTATTAATTCGGCGCCCATTCGCGAGCACGGTGCAGGCGCCGCATTGTCCGTGGTCACACCCTTTTTTCGTTCCCGTCAGACCGAGTTCCTCACGAAGCAGATCGAGTAGGGTCATGCGTGGATCGATGTGCAGGCGGCGGTTTTCCCCGTTGATCTTGAGTGCTAGTACGAGCTTCGATTCAGTACCCGCTCCCGTTTCCTCAGCCGCCGCGGGAGGACCGAAGTGGTGCAACGGCCCTTTGAAGGCCGCAGCGCCAGTAAGGGCTCCAGTGCCGATGGCGAATTCTCTTCGGTTCATCGCGCAATTTAGTTCGGGCTCGCGGTGCCCGTCACCCTGCTCGCGAGGTCCGGGGTCACGAAAAAATGGACTATCGGAGAAATCTTTCATACTCATCTGGTTAACCCGTCACCAACTGTTCAGCTGTCCTTAGCAGAGTGCATTCGTGACACGCGAAACTCCATTTTGGATGCCGATTTCGTCGAACGGGAAGACTTGTAACTTGCGGGAAATGTGCAATTCCGTTTCCACCGTCGTTCCCTGGCCATGAGCTGAATCGGGAATTGAGATTCGGTCATTATTTTTCTCAGTAAGTTAAGAGCGAAACAACCGAGGTACAAGGCAGAGACATCCAACCCGAGATTTGCGAGACCACTGGGTGATCTGCGTATCGAACCAGTGCGAACTTACGATTGGAGAATTGTTCTATGCAATTGACCAGTTCCTTTTTTACGCAAGGCGGCGAGATTCCTGCCCGTTTCAGTTGTGAGGGAGAAAATGTCTCCCCGGAATTCTCGTGGAAGGAAGTTCCCCAACAAACAAAAGCCTTCGCGCTTATCGTTCACGATCCGGATGCGCCGCGACCGGGAGGATTTACCCACTGGGTCATCTACAACATTCCGGGAGATAAGGGCAGTGTCGGTCCCGAAGTACCAAAAGAGGAGACAATCCCCGGAGTCGGCATGCAGGGAAAGAACGATAAAGGAGAATTCGGTTATACCGGCCCCTGTCCGCCATCAGGCAAGCATCGTTATTTCACGCGACTTTTTGCTCTTGATTCGAAGTTGTCAATCGAGCCAGGAGCGACCCATGAGACGTTAACGAATGCCATGAAGGGGCATATTCTGGCCCAGACTGAGCTCATGGGCACGTATGAGAAACGCGGAAAGAAAGCTGCTTAAGCCCTCTTTCTCGATTATTCGACATTAGAAGAGAAAAGCTGAATCCAACTTTGGAGTTGAAATCGCTACGCTCTTCCCCTTTGGTAGAGGACGATGTATTCAGCAGGTGTGATTCCTTTTTTCTGAACGACTTCCGCGCCGCGATTCGGCCCTAAGATCACCCTCACTCCCAGTGACGCAACAAGCATTCCAGGGCCGTTTCCACCGCGCTTGAGTCTGGGGCAGTGCAGGAGCGGTCGGTTCTTTCCCATGCTCCCTGCTTGCTGGGGTGAAAACAATCCCTGCCGACACACGAACGAGCGAAAGCATGCTATCGACGTCCTGGGACCATGTTGGAGATGGGTTTCATTACTTCCGTACTCTAGTGGCGGTATCAAAGTGAGCGCATCCTGATATTAACCGGCACCCAGAGAGAATGCGGCAGCAGGCGATCGAGCTTCGCGGAAATCGTTTGCTGGTCTGGAGGAACCACCTATATGCGCCAAATTTTAAGAAATCGATTACTGGACCTCTTTATTCTCGCTGCGGCCAGCGCCGTATCTTTCGGTCAGGACGCCTACCAAGTCCTCACTGTTACCGATGGTGGCACGATTTCCGGTACTGTGCAGTGGTCTGGCGCGGTTCCGCATTCTTCAGAGTTTCCCATTACCAAAGACCAGGCAATTTGCGACCCCGAGTCGAAAAAGACAACCGACCTGGAACGCCTGATTATCGGCCCGAGAGGCGGAGTCGCCAATACAGTCGTGTTTCTGAAGAACATCACGAGCGGCAAGTCGTTTGACCTTCCGGAACAGCGCCGTCACCTCGATCAGAAGCACTGCCGGTACGTGCCTCACATTCTCATGGTCCCTCAAAATCAGGCACTGAGTATGATGAGTTCTGATGCGACCCTCCATACCATTCACATGGATGGCGCAGCGACCTACAATCTGCCATTTCCTTTTCCCGACCGTGTCAGTACCCGTAGTATGCCGACGGCGGGATTGGTAAACCTTCGTTGTAACGGCGGACACGTTTGGATGAATGCCGAAATGTTCGTCGTCACGCATCCTTATTATGCCGTCACCGACGAAAGCGGCAAGTTTGAACTTACGCAGGTTCCTCCAGGAACTTACCAGATCGTTGCATGGCATGAAGGGTGGACTCTGATCGGCAAAGAGCAGTCGTATGACGTGCTCACCGAGCGGAGTGTGGCGCGTCCAGTATTCAGCGAGCCCAAGACATGGGAGCATTCTGTGACTGTGGGCCCGAACAAAGTAAGCGCGGTTGAGTTTGTGCTTACGAAGTAGCTCGAAGTGGCGGCGGAAAGCGAAGCCGCAGACGCGCCGGGAACTTGTCTGTGGCCCGGCCGATGGCCGCCTCTTCAGCCGCGGTAAACCATCATTGTCGCCAACACAATCGGCAGATAAAGAACCGAGGCGTGGATGACGCCTCCTGCACGCTTCGCGCCGGGCGACTGAATCAGCAATGCAACGTGATAAAGCAGGTACAACCCCGACAGAAGCATGGCTGCAAAGTAAATCACTCCGCTCCGAGCGGCCAGCGGCAGCATGGTGACCGCCACCAACACCACTGTAAATCCTAAAATCTCAAGGCGAGTGAAACGGGAATCACGATCGAAATCGGGCAACATCCGATAGCCTGCACGCGCATAGTCATCGCGGTACATCAGGGCGATTGCCAGAAAATGCGGGAACTGCCAAAGAAAAAGAATGCTGAAGAGAAACCAGGCCTGAGAGTCGATTCGATTCACCGCACCGGCCCAGCCAATTAAAGTGGGCATGGCGCCCGGGAAGGCGCCCAGAAGCGTGCACAATGCGGTGATTCGCTTCAGAGGTGTGTAGACGAACAAGTAAGACAGCAGGGTTGTGGCCGCGAGTGCGCCCGAAAGCCAATTCACAGCCAGGACGAGGTAAAGACCTCCCATCACACTCAGCAGTACACCAAAGACAAGCGCCTCGCGACCGCTGATTTTTCCCGCGGGAAGCGGCCGGTTTGCAGTGCGCCGCATTTTGCCGTCCCAAACGCGCTCCGTGTACTGATTCAATGTAGCCGTGCCGCTGGCGACGAGGAGCGTTCCAATCAGCGTGTTGATGAGGCCTAACACATTCATAGGACGACCGCGCGAGGCCAGATAGTAGCCCGCCGAGGTAGTCATCAAGATGAGAAGGTTCACTTCCGGTTTGGTAAGGCTGTAGTAGTCGCGGAGTTTGGATCCCCAGAATGGAGTCGATGGCGGGCTCACAATGGGTTCAGCCGTTGCCATGCTACCAATCTTGTCCTGCGTCGCAACCCTCGTCTGGACGCCTGACCTGGTGACGCTTCTTATGTACGACGAAAAGCATACAGATGGATGCCAGGGTAGGAGGAACCACAAGGATGAGGATTCCGTTACGCAGCGCATGGATCATCTTTGAACCAGAGGAGGCGGCCTGGGTGTAGCACAAGGCACAGCTTTGCGAGAAAAGAGGAAGCGGCGCTGTCAAAAGCAAGATCAGGAGCAAGCCAAGCGCAAGTGGCCGAAAGCGCTCAATACGGACTGCTTTCAATTTTTTCACTGGGGTAGGACTCCCTGCTTCGGTTGAGCATAAGGCGCGCCTGTTTCCATGCGATTGCTGTCAGTCCAGCCATATTGCATTGCTATCAGCACAAAGCCAGTAAAGAGGACGACGAACAAAAAGAAGGCCCGCTTCTCTGCCCACAGATGCATGAAAAACATCAAAGCCAGCCCGGCCTCAGCGATTGCGATAAGCAGCATGCGCCCCAACATCGCAGATGTATCGAGGTGCGTGTAGGCGACAACGAACTGCAAGCCGGCCAGCACGAGCAGACAGATGTAAATCACGATGTACCTGACCGGGCTATCGGTATATCGAGCTGAGGGTTCATGTCGTTCTACGTCAGGCGCGTCCATAGTCTAATCTTTCAGCTCCAGTTTGCCTTATCGAGCCAGGTTCAAGAGGTAAACGAACGGTACGACAAACATCCAAACCAAGTCCACGAAATGCCAATAGAGGCCGGTGACCTCCAAGTCATCCGCGTTGTAGCGGCCCCCTTTATATCGCAACCCGACGACGATAAGCACAATGATGCCGCCGGCAACGTGGGTCAAATGTAATCCAGTGATAGCGAAGAAGGAACTGCCGAACAATGCGTTCCCCCATGGATTATGAAACAGGGTCATGCCTTCGCCGATCAGGCCCAGCCACTCACGAATGTGAAGAAGAGCAAATAAAATGCCGCCAATCGCAGTGATCATGGTCCAGCGGAAGGCGGCGGCCTTATCGCCTGCTTTCGCCGCACGCACTCCAAATAACATGGTGAGGCTGCTTGTGAGCAGAATGAAAGTCATGAGGGCTGCATTGGTGATGCTGTGGAATGGTCTTGGCCATTCCGCGGAACCGTTGCGCAGGAATCCGTAGGCGACCAGGCAGGCGGCAAAGGTTGCTGCGTCGGCGATAATGAACAGCCATATCGCCATCTTCTTGGCCGGTACCGTAAACGGCGGAAGTCCGACAACCATCCCCGGTGGGTGTCCATGAGCTTCCATCGTCAATCCGCTTTCGCTCACAGCGCCTCCTGTCGACGTCTTAGAATTTCATCCAAAGCAACACCAGCAAGTACAGCCATAATGCATCCATGAAGTGCCAATAACGCGAAGTTGCATCCAACGTGCTCCGGCGCAGAGTTGAGTTGTGCAGTTTGCGAATCACCCGCAGCAAACCACCTATGCCGCCAGTCAGATGCAGTGCGTGACCAACCGTAAACACATAAAGAAAAGAACTTGTCGGGTTCGTGGCCAGGTAGAGCCCCCGGGCACGCAATTCGTTCCACGCAATGCACTGCCCGATGACAAACAGGAGGCCAAGCGACAACGTGGCATACAGCCAGCTGTCGCGGTCAACTGACGCGGAGTTCGGACTCCGCATCCACGCAGCGACACGGCGGCGGGAGATCTCGAGTGTCACACTGCTCAGCAATAGTACGAATGTATTGAAATAAAAGACAGAAGGTAGGGTTATATGGCGCCAGTCGGCCGCCCCGCCTCTTCGCACGATGAGCGCGCTGGTAAGCGCGGCAAAACTCATCCCGATCGCTGCCAGCACCACCCACATGCCGGTTGATGCAGGAGGCGGAGCATATTTAAGGGCGCGCAATGAATGACTTCCCGGTGGGAGATCAACCGGCCCGCCAGTTCCTGAGGTGTAGCCGATGCGTTTCGCGGGGTCCGAAATCGTCGGTGCTGGCTGAATTATTGTTGCCATTGTGCCTGCCTTGGTTCCTTACAAACTCTATGCTTCGTCGCGGACCGACTGGATTTGTTCCGGAGAATCCTGCATTACGTAATCTCCGGTGGAGGATTCCACACCGTACTGGTAGGGATCGTGATAAACCGTTGGCAATTTTCCTCCGAAGTTGTCGAACGGTGGCGGCGAAGACGGAGTGCTCCATTCGAGCGAAGTTGCCTCCCACGGATTCGCAGGTGCAATTGCACCCCAGTACCGGCTGTAGAACAGGTTGTAGAGGAAGATGAGTTGCGCAGCACCAGTCACCAACGCAGCGACAGTAATGAACTTGTGAACCGGAATTAACGGCTGCATATAGTCGGTAACGAAGGCCTGATAGCGTCTCACGTTGCCGGCCAGCCCCAGATAGTGAAATGGCATGAAAATGCAATAAGCTCCGACGAACGTAAGCCAAAAGTGAATCTTACCCAGAGTTTCGTTCATCATGCGTCCGTACATCTTTGGGTGCCAGAAATAAGTTCCGGCAAAGATCCCGAACATTGCGGCGACACCCATCACCATGTGGAAATGTCCAACCACGAAGTAAGTGGCGTGCAGCATGATGTCCACCGGCGGCTGAGCCAGGAAGAATCCGCTGACGCCTCCCGTGATGAACATCGAAATGAAACCTAAGGAGAACAGAGAAGCCGTATTGATACGGAGTCTGGATCCATACAGGCTTCCGAGCCAGATGAGCACCACAATCGTCGACGGGATCGTAATGATCAGGGTAGGAAAAGAAAAAACGATGGATGAAACCGGGTTCATCCCGCTGACAAACATGTGGTGGCCATAGACTATGTAGCTGAGAACGGCCAACGCTCCGAACGAATAGATCAAAGTACGGTGCGACAGCATTGGGCGTCTCATGTTCGTGATGAGCACATGCGAGACGATGCCCATGCCCGGCACAATCGCAATGTAGACCTCAGGATGGCCGAAGAACCAGAAAAGGTGCTGCCATAGAAGAGTAGAACCGCCAGAATGATTCTGAAGCTGATCGTTAAGGACGAGATTCGAAGGAACGAAAAAGCTGGTGCCCGCCACATGGTCGAGAATCAACAGAATGCAGGCCGGCATCAACACGGCAAATGCGGTGAGGGCCATGATCGAGGTGACGAACCATCCCCATGTGGTGATGGGCAGGCGCCAGAGACTCATTCCTTGGGTGCGCATGTCCAGCGTCGTGGTAATGAAGTTCAATGACCCAAGCAACTGGCCGATGCAAAAGATAGCAATGGATGTCGCCCATAGCACGACGCCCATGCCTTCTCCGGGGCCTGCAACCGATCCAACTGCACTCAATGGAGCGTACTGGGTCCAGCCGCCCAGTGTTGGCCCATCCCCTACAAAAAATGACGCAATCAGAACAACGAAGGCTGTGCACGTGACCCAGAACGACATCATGTTAAAGCGGGGGAAGGGCATATCTTCCGCGCCAACTTGAATGGGCAAGAAGTAGTTGCCGAATGCGGCGAAAGGAGCGGTCGTGAGCACAAAGAAGACCATAATCGTCGCGTGCATGGTCATCAATTGCAGGTAGTACTCCGGTGTCATGACATCGCCCGGGGCGCCTGTCTTCGAGAGAAAGTGCAGACCTGGGATCGCCAGGTTTGTCCATCCCAGATGCAATCGCATCAGCCAAGACAAAACCATCCCCATGATGACAGCCACCAGAGCCAGGCCGTAATATTGCTTCCCGATTACCTTATGGTCCAGGCTGAACACATGCTTCCGGATGAAACTCGACGGAGGCCCGTGATGTACCGCATGTGCCGAACTGTCGTGCATTCCACTCACCTCGAATAGCTCGAATGATCGCTTCCCAAAAATAATCGCCTCACTGCAGTGCTGCCTCTTTCTTCATCCAGGCTTCGAAATTTTCCGGCGACAGGACCGATAGATAAGCTTTCATGTTGTAGTGTCCGAGCCCACAAAGTTGAGTGCAGACGATCTCGTAACGTCCGATCTTGGTTGCTGTGAAGTGCATCGAAAGATCGAGACCAGGCACAAAATCCTGCTGGATGCGTAGTTCAGGCACGAAGAAGGAGTGCCCCACATCTTTCGAATGCATGAGCAGGTGAACCTCCCGGTTTACGGGGATAGCCATTTCTGCGGTCACGATGTCATCTTTCGAATCGGCGTCGTGGTCTTGGTCCAGTCCATAAAAATTCTGGTTGGCTTCATTGATCAGATTGGGATGGATAGGCCCGAACTTTCCGTCAGGCCCAGGATAGCGAAAATAAAAGGCAAACTGCCCCGCCTGCACTTGGACCGGCAAGGCATTGGCGGCCGGAGGCGTGAAATAGATATTGGCCCAGGCTTTTGCGCCGAATGCTCCCAGCGCCAGGACTTCCGTTCCTACCAGCAGAAATGCGCCGATGACCATGGCCATGGCTCCGCCCGGAAAGTTTTTTATCTTCTCGCCTGGCCGGGGCTGAGAGTACCTCCAGACAAAAACGCCGAGCATAATCTGCGACACAAGGAAAGAAATGCCGGCTTCTGCCATCGTCTCCGATGTCTGTTCGTCAATCGGCGCCCCGTGGGTCGAAATGTCGGGCGGCAGCCACCACGTATGCCTCAAAATCGGAATCGCCGACCCGATCGCAATCAGAATAATCGTAATCGCAAAGAATTTCGCCATGTCTTCCTCGCGTTGTGACTGGAGCGCGGCGCCACACGAAGGCGTCGCCGTCGCCGGACTAGTTGAATGCTTGGCAGACGCTTCTATTTGGCCTTGAAGGTGAAATCACCCTTGGCGGATTCTCCGCTGGCCACCGTCACCTTTTGCGTCTGAGTACCGTAAACTTCCTGCCAGGCGGTCAAGGTGTAGTTCCCAGGGGGGACGTTGTTGATGGTGTAATTTCCGTTCTCATCAGTGGTGGCGTATGGACCTTTGACCACAGCGAAGTAGCCGTGCATCCAGGGATGAATGTTGCACTTCACTTCAATCATCTCCGGCGCCTTCCAACTCTTCTCGATTGGTGGAGCCCCCGGAGGCTGAGACTGGTTCCACGGGATGTTTCCCGTCATAGGATTCGGATTCGGATGGATGTTGTGGGCCGTCTGATCACTGGTGGTCACTTTGAAGGTTTGACCGACATCCATCGCAAGAACGTGGGGCGTATACTCGCAATTTTTCTGATCGAACACCGGAACATTGGTTGCAGGAGCGCTGCTACTTAGACCTCCGGAGATGTAAAGCACCACATTGGCCAGTCCTCCACCAGAACCGACAACTACGTTTTCCATGTGCGGCGTATTGTTAGCGTTGGCCTTGACGCAGTAAGGGTCCTTCGACATGTCGATGCCCTTCATATGGGGGGCCGTGCCATCAAGTTTCACCGTTCCACTGATCTTGCCCTCTCCGGCTGCATTCACTTTCGGATTGAGCAGCAAAGCTCCAAAGCAAAGCAATACGACGGTCATCCCTACAGCTGCAAACTTCGATGACTCCCTCATAGATGACTTCCTCATAAATCCCTCTCTCTCCTGACAGAATGGGTTATGTATTCGATGTGCGCCCGGGAAGGCGCGCTATTGCTGACCCGCCGGTGCATTCGGATCCACTGGCTTAAGGCCAATCTGTTTTGCAATCGCTCTTTCTTTGCTGGCCTCCGGCATTAGCGACCGCAGATAGAAAACGAGGTCCCAGGCTTCTTCCGGCTTGATGTTGTCGGCGAACGATGGCATGGGAGTTCCGTCCAGACCGGTCATGAAAATCCGATAGATGTCCTGGTCGGAAGAACCGCATTTGGGACGGGCCCCTTCCGTGAAGTTAAACGCGGCGATGGGGCGATTGAGATCGTCTTGCAGCGTTGAAGCAGAAGGGCCATTGGCTTCGCCAGTTACGCCGTGGCATTTCCAGCATTGGACTTTGGCAAAAACATCGCGGCCCGCCTTGATCCGGTCCGCGGTAATTTCCGGCTCCGGTGGAATTTGGATGGGAGTTCCGGGTTTCTCGCTTACAAAACGAGGAGAAAAGTGCTTCACATATGCCACCAGGTCCGCACGCTGCTGCTTGGTGAAGGTGCTCCACTGCGGCATGTTCGAGCGGTCCAGTCCGCGAGCAATAGTATCGAAAAGATCTTCGTCGGTTGGCAGAGTTCCAGTCGGAGTAGAGCGGCACTTGAATATTCCTAGTTGGAAATTGCGCGGCTTGGGATCAATCCAGGGGGTATTCTCGCCGTTGCCGTCGCCTAACGGGCCGTGACATCCTACGCAATAGCGGCGATAGTCATACTTCGCGCCACTGGAATTGGCATGTCCCGCAATGTTTCCGATGTGGCTCTCCATGTTCAGATGAGAGTCGAGATCGGCGTTTGTAAGTTGCGCCCGAGACGCGACCGGGAAGAAAACAAGCGCGAGGGCACCAAGACCAAGCGACCATCTTTGCATTCTTGTTCGCATGTCGTCCTCAATTTCTCAAAAGTCAAAATCAAAACCCAGCATCAGGCTGCTGCTGGCCAAATCCGTGGCAGTAACGGGAGAAGTGCCGCGCTGTCGAATCCATGAGTACTCGTTGTGAAAAGCGAAGCCGGCGCGACTTGTCATGAATGGGTTGTACCGATAGCCGAAGACATAGTTATCGATATCTCCCAGGTTCGAAGGATTGGTGGCGAATGTCTGTTGCGACATTCGAACCCACTCGGAACGTTGAAAGATTGTCAGTTGCGGACTATAGACGTAATGCGTTTCCACGAAGGCGCCGTTCCACGTCGGATTGCGCGCTCCGGGCGGAAGAACACCTGTCGTGTTATTGTTCGCGGGGTCGCACGTTCCAGTAATAATATCGCCGTAGCAGGCGCCGAACCACGCATTGTCAGAGCCGTGCTGGGTGAGGACCTGGAAGTCCAGATGGCTTCCAAGATAGAAGAGCCCCTCGAATCCGATTCGACTGAAGCTCTGATTGCCCAGCCCCGAGCCGGGGATCGGAACTCCCCCGCTCGTAAGATAGGTAGTAGGAGCTACGCCAATCATGGCGTAACCCCCAATCCGCTGTACTCCGAGTTTGCCGGCGTCAAAAGCCTGGCTTCCCGCAAAGAATGCAGTGTAGGAATTTTGTCCGTATGGCAGATCTACGTTGCCGTCAGTGGAACTGAACACCGCCGCCGAGAGACGGGTGCGGTCGTTCAGCGAGTGGCCCATCCACTCGACTCCGAGTTGGTTATCTCCCATCTGGCCGAAAATGTTGCCATCGCCCACAGGGATAAAGTGGAACAGCTGGTAACTTCCTCCGTTGGCCGACAATGTTAATGTGCGCTTTTCAGAGATAAAACTGTCGAGTTCGAACTTGCCGACCTTAACGTTCAGCCATGGGCTGTTTAATAGGTTATCGAAGCGCACATTGGCCGATTCGAAGTGGAAAGCACCCGTTTCGTCGGACGACGGAACAAGTAGAAAGGAAATGTTTTTTTCGAGCGTGCCGCCGGTCAGGATATCGAGACCGCTAAGATTGAATCCCGTCGTTGTCATGCGTTGCTCCCCACTGGGAGCGGAGTCGACAGCGACCTTGTTCGTACTTTCGCGACTCCAGAACGGTGTGATCCGGAGGGTAATAGGCCAGTAAGAGGCGTTCTGCCAGATCGGCGAATCCCGATCGTTCATCAGTTGATAGCCGTTGTCTTTGAACTTCTGTCCGAAGTAATTCAGCATCGGCCAGGATTCGTGACACGCGGAGCACCGTAACCCGTACTTTCGAGCAAATGCAGGTAAAGCATTCGCGGGCTGAGTTACCCCAAGGATTACAGAATATGCAATTAAGATCGTAATTAGGCGGGCTGCTAAGGTTGAGAACTTCCGAGAACGGCAGGACGGCGCTTGCATACGCATGCCTCCAGAAAGCGTTTCTTGTAGCGTGTATCCTCAAGACAGTGGGTCTTTACGGCCGTGTGTTCTCCATTGTCAAAGGGAGAACGGGGGCGGACGAAAGGCAACAACGCTCCCGGCCATTTCGGCGGCAAGCAGAATCAGGACTTGCGTTCAGTACTACCGCCGCTAGTTACTTTCGCGGATCGTATATGACACTTGCGCAAATTTGCAAGACAAATTTTTTACGAAGTTTTGACAAGTTGTAGACATTTGTAAAGACGCTGATACAAGCTTCGGACTGAGGCTTGCTAATCGGCTGTGCTAGAATTTGTTCCCAGACGCATCACGAATTTCCTCCCATGTTTACTTCCCGGCGGCGCGAGTTCGGCTTTTCCGCGATTTGTCTCCTGGTCTTCATCATTTTTGCCGCGCGCGACTCAGAATGCCGTGACAAGAAAGAGGCAGTGCAGTACGGCGCTGGCCTGATCGTGAATGTCCCGGAACCTCAAGCGGACGTAGTCAGGGCCGTGCAGGAAGTCGTGCAGAACGGCATCATCCGCGGCAGCAAGGAATATAGTAAAGACGAGTACATCAGCGGCGCGGCGCCGGCCAGCGAGTCCCGCCTTTTTCCTCCCTGGACTGAGGGAGGTGAGGTCTTTTACAAAGTGCGAGTGCACGCTCTTGACCCTCTCAACTTCAAAGATAGCGGAGACATGGGGACACTGGCGGTCCGCTACATCGTCATGGGCCAGGATGACAAGCACACCGTGCTCAAAATCGATGCTCTGTTCGCCGAAGACTTCCGGCACACCGTACATTCCTCGAACGGATCGGTAGAGGGCGCGGAGTACAAAGTCGTTCACGACCTGCTGGAAACCGCTGATGCGATGAAGCAGGAGACAGTCCAGGCGGAACAGCAGAAGCAGCAGGCCGCCCTTCAAAAGCAAATTTCGGTCAGCGGTCCCGCTCTGCCGGCTTTGCCGCAATCTGCCGTGGAAAAACCGGATTCGACGCCTCAGCCTGTCGCGGCGGCCCCAACAGGTCTCGAGGATCGGGTAAAGGACCTGCGGCATCAGGTGCAGCGCCGCGTGAAATCTCCTGGCACAGCGCTAAAAGCTGCTCCATATCAATCCGCGACCAATCTCCAGCTCTTGTCTTCCGGGACCGAAGTCCTGGTGGTCATCATCACGTCGTACTGGTTCGGCGTGGAAACTCACGAAGGCCAGCACGGCTGGATCCCTCGCGATCAACTGGAGGAATTACCGTGAAGCTGCCGCCTGCCAGATTCGCTCGGACCACCGCGCTCATGAGCGTCTTGCTCGTGAATTGGATCGGAACCGGACGCGCCGGTACCGCGCAACCGGCAATCCACGAACGAACATTCCACCAATCGGCAAAGGCAATCCAGCAGATTTTGGACCAGATGCAGGCATCCATGTCGGGACACCTCCCCGTTCTCGACGGTTTCGCGCTTCCGAGCGAACGCTCTTTCGACAAATACCAGCGGCCCTTTTATCAGGTGACGGTGCAGATTAAGCCTACGGGGGCAGGCGCTGTCGTCCACGTTGGCGCAAGGATCACCGCATGGTACAGCGATTCCGTTTCGTCCCGTTCCGGATACCAGCTTCTTGACTCGAACGGCCGCATCGAGACCGATATACTCGACCAACTCTCTGACCGTCTTGCGGCGGAGGAAAACAGTTCGACGCCTGCACCGGGGATGAATCGGACCCCCGCTCCGCCGACAAGCGAAACTGGGGCCAGCGCGATTTCCGCCCCCACTCCATCTACCCCAATTGCATTTCCATCTACGCCGCGCGATTTGGGCAACTTATCGGCGGTGAAGCCCGAGGCCAACGATCATAAGACAGGCGCTTCTGAACAAGAACGGCTCAAGATAGAGTTAGACCAGTTGCAGGAAGTCCTCAAGAACCAGGGCCATCCCAAAAATCTGGTTGCCGTGAAAAAGTCCGGCTCAGATGTAGTTGCAACGGCAAGCCTGAATGCAAAGGTCCTGTTCAAGGCGAGTGCTCACGATGAATTCGAGTTGCTCAATTTCAATCAGGATTGGGTTCATGTCCGCATCTCCGGCCTTTCGCGTGGTTGGCTCTGGCGCAACGATGTTGAAATGCCAGATCTTATTTCCGATACCCAAACCAGTCCGAGGAAGCCGATCGTCGCTGACCTGTTTCGCGATGTACGGGAGGAGACTGCGCCCTTCCCGGGTGATTGGGAACCGCTGCGTGGCACCACCGTGAAGGTGATCTCGGTACAAAAAAGCGATGAGAGCGCGAAGGATGGCGGTCCGGCGATGAAGTTGGAATTTGCAAAATCGTTGTTCGATAAGAATTATGCGGAACTGGTAAAGGCCCCGGGCAAGCTCGCGGGAATTGTCTTGATCTTCGATTCTGCCGACGGAGGCATGATTGCGGCCCCGCAATCGATTCTCGAAAAGTGGAAGTCAGGCTCACTCACCGACGCAGCCCTGTGGCGCAACTGCTTTTTCGATCCTCCAGAAGCTTTCCTTGCAGCCGATCCTGCCGGCAGCCGGTAAACCAGTCAGGCCAAACGCCCAGTCAAGAAAGTCAGGGCTTGTCTGAGCCAACTAGCATTTTGTCCGCCTTCTGTCTGCCCCCGAGCCCCGACACGGCTTAGGTGGTCCACCGCGTCTGTTGTTTAGGAATCGGACGAACGATCGTAAACTCTGGCAATTCTCCGCGCATTTCTGGGGAAAACCGGCGGGATTTCTCTGCACCGAAGACTGGGTGGTAGCCCTGACGGGAATCGAACCCGTATACCTGCCTTGAGAGGGCAGTATCCTAACCGTTAGATGACAGGGCCGCTTACGATTTTGCTCGCTGACGATTTGCTCGCGCCTTCTACGATGGACCAACCGCTCGCGAATTGTAGTTGGCGACGCGTCTTCGTAACGATTTCTATTGTACCTTCCCGCTGTGATTCCCGTCTTGCCCGCAAAATTTTGGCAGGGTCGCTGGATAATTACGCAGTTCGTCCGATAAATTTCGAGTTGAAATTCACCATGAAGCGCCGCAATCTGTACCATTCATTCTGAATTTCTGCGCGCAATGATTACATTTTTTTATGCAAAGTTAACGCATTCCACAGCGAGAATCGCGTTATAGTAAAGACATACTTACAACCCAGGCCGCTCGTATCCATACC
This sequence comes from Candidatus Sulfotelmatobacter sp., assembly GCA_036268025.1. GTDB lineage: Bacteria > Acidobacteriota > Terriglobia > Terriglobales > Acidobacteriaceae > Sulfotelmatobacter. The sequence goes on from DATAUY010000243.1 coordinate 54,126, forward strand.
AGCGGGGGTGAAGTGCATGCTGTTCCTTCATCAACCAATCCAATCATTCCTAAATTTAGGAGTTTGCAAGGAGTATCTGATTATGCCAAGAACAAAACCATCAAAGAAGAACAACGGCGAAGCCTCCGTCACGCCCGGTACGGTGACGCCAACCCCTGAAACCACTACCAGTGCAGCGGGCGTTACGAATATGGAACCCGCCAAAAAGCCAACCATCGTTGCCAGCAAGCCTCGAATCGATGGCCGCGCCAATCTCGTTCCCATTAATGTGGAAGATGAAGTTCGCCGTCTCGCGTATTTGCTTTCCGAACGCCGAGGATTCCAACCGGGTCACGAGACGGAAGATTGGCTCAGCGCCGAGCGCGAAATCCGCGAACGCTATCACCAACAGAGCGCATAGACGCTTCTGATCGCCTCCTGGCGGCCACACGGCCGCCGCTCCGGGGCGGAAACATTTCCGCCCTGTTCGTTCTTTCCCTTCTTTTCCTCGAAAATCTCCTGTAACATTGAGAGCAGTCGCCCTTTCCCCGAACTCTGAGCTTTACTCCTCACGAGTTTGCTTGTCCCTTAAGTTTCTGAAAAAATGTGTTGGGGCTTTTCATGGCGCAAATCGGTAGTTTTGCATTGTTGCTGGCCTTCGCGCTGAGTCTTTATTGTTTTGGCGGCGGGCTTTTGGCGCTTTTTCTACGCGACACTCCAAGCGGAGAACGGCTTAGCGAGACGGCGCGTCGCGCCGGAGTCGCAATCTTTGGGGCGGTAGTTCTGGCCGCGGTTGCCCTGGTGGTCGCCGCATTCCGCAACGATTTCACCATCGCTTACATCTTCCACCACAGCAATCGAGACCTTCCCGGACCCTACAAGTTCGCGACGCTTTGGTCCGGTCAGGAAGGTTCCCTGCTTTTCTGGTCGCTGTTGCTGGCTGGATACGGTTTTGTTCTCCGTCTGCGCCATAAGACGGATCCCCGGCTTTTCGCATACGCCTCGGTCGTCATCGCCGGCGTACAGATTTTCTTTCTCTCGCTGGTAAACTTCGCAGCCAATCCCTTCGGCCTGCTCGATGGCCCGCTTCGCCCGGACGGCAGCGGACTGAATCCCCTTCTGCAATATCCGGAGATGGTGATCCATCCGCCGATGCTTTATCTCGGCTATGTCGGATTTACCGTGCCCTTCGCCTTCGCGCTCGGCGCGCTCATCATGAAGTATCCCGGCGAAAAATGGATCCACATCACGCGCCGCTGGACCATGGTCACTTGGGGATTTCTTACCTGCGGCATATTTCTCGGCGCGCACTGGGCCTATGCGGTGCTGGGCTGGGGCGGCTACTGGGGCTGGGATCCGGTCGAAAATGCTTCGCTCATGCCCTGGCTTGTCGGCACCGCGTTTCTCCATTCCGTGATCATGCAGGAAAAGCGGGGCATGCTGAAGGTCTGGAACATGTGGCTGGTCTTCGCTACATTCTGGCTGGCGATTCTGGGCACGTTCCTTACGCGCAGCGGCATTATCGCTTCGGTCCACGCATTCGCGCAGTCTTCGATCGGCACCTGGTTCGCGTGGTTCCTTGGCATTACCTTCGTTGTGTTCCTCTTCTTTTTCTTGAAGAACAAAGGCCATCTGCGCAGCGAGCACAAACTCGAATCGCTGGTTTCGCGCGAGTCGAGTTTCCTGTTCAACAACCTGCTCTTCCTCCTGTTGACGCTCGACGTATTGTGGGGGACCTGGTTCCCGAAGATTTCGGAGCTGGTGCAAGGCAATAAGGTCACCGTGGGCGCGCCGTTCTACAACCGCGTCGCTATCCCTGTCGCGCTGTTGCTCGTGCTGCTGACCGCGATCGGCCCGCTGCTCGCATGGCGCAAGACTTCATTCGAAAGCCTGAAGCGCAATTTCATGTGGCAGACCGTCGGCGCTCTCGTCGTCGCAGTCTTCTTTATGGCCACGCCTTCAAGTTGGGGTTCTCCCTTCGGCCTGCGACCCTGGCAGGACATCTCGTACTTTTACTCGCTGATGGCAATCGCTCTCGCGGTGCTTGTGACGCTCACGGTCGCCAGTGAGTTCTACCGCGGCGGCAAAGTCATCTCCGGACATACCGGCCAGGGCATGTTCGCCTCGATGGTCCAACTCACTCACCGCAACACGCGCCGCTACGGAGGCTATATCGTCCACTTCGGCGTCGTAGTCGTCATCATTGGGCTCGCCGGAGCGGCCTTCAACCAGGACAAAGAACAGGCGATGGGATTCGGCGACAAAATGGAGATCGGGCCGTACACGCTTGTCTGCCAGTCTTTCACACAAGACGATAAGCCGAACGCATTCAGCGAGTGGGCGATTTTAGACGTGTACAAGGGTGGAAAGAAAATCGATACCATGACGCCCGTGCGCGAGTTTTTCAAGGCCAGCCAGCAGGCCTCGACCAAACCCGACATCCGATCTAATTTTAATGAGGACCTCTATCTCGTCTACGAAGGCCAGAACGAAAAAAGCCAGCCGATCATCAAGGCGCATTTGAATCCGCTGGTGATGTGGATCTGGCTCGGCGTCTGGATCATGCTCGGCGGCACGATTCTCGGCCTCGTACCCAACGCGCCCACCCCAGTACGAGTGGCGGCGACCAGATTGATAGAGCACGCAGCGCCAGTGGCCACGGGAGATTAAATGTAGGGACAGCCGCTCTCGGCTGTCCGCCGAGGCGAAGCTCGGCAAGATTTTGGGTGCCGCAGCGATTCAGCGCTGCGATAACGAGCCGGCTATCAGAGCGGGGGCTTTAGCCGCTTAGGGCTGCAGGATTCAATAATTTGAAAACGAAACCCAACTCGACTCTCCGCCGCGCCGCGCACTGCCTCCTCCTCTGCGTGACGCTCATCACCCTTCTCGGCGCAGGCGATCCCGCCACGCGCTTCGGCGCTCTTGGCCATCAACTGATGTGCATCTGCGGGTGCGGGCAAATTCTGCTCGAGTGCAATCACGTCGGCTGCCCCGACTCTGACGGCATGCGCAACGAACTGATGGCCGCCGTCAGCCGTGGCGACAGCGACAGCCTGGTGGAACAATCATTCGTGCAGAAATATGGCCCGACCGTCCTCGCCGCGCCGACAACAAAGGGGTTCGATCGTACGGCGTGGATCATGCCCATCGTCGCTCTCTTCGTTGGATTCGGCATTGTTATTCTGGTGGTTCGCTCGTGGAAGAATCGTCCCGCGCCAGCGCTGGCAGGCGGTCTGCGTCCGGTACACGGCAAGGAACTGGAACAGTTTCGCGAGCAGGCCCGCAAGGAGACTGACTTATGACCTTTGAACTGGCATGCTGCATCCTCATCACCGCCGCCTGCCTTCTCTACATCTTTCACCTGCCCGGAACGCTTTATCTCGGGCCCGAGAAAACGCGTGCGGCGTATCTGCGAGAGCGAAAGGATGCCGTTTACGAAAACCTGCGCGACCTGAACTTCGAATACAGCGCCGGCAAAGTTCCCGACACCGACTACCAGTCGCTCAAGGCCTCGCTGCAGGATGAAGCTGCCGCGTTGCTGGCCGAAATCGCGCGCCTCGAAGCAAAGTCTTCCGCACCCAGAAAAGCGAGATCATGAACCTTATTTACCCTCGCACATCTTCAGGAATTGTCATCCTGAGCGAAGCGGGAAACGCGCAAAGCGCGCTTCCTGCGCAGTCGAAGGACCCCGTGTGCCTCAGCGATCTAATCCGGCTCCGCGAGGCATTCTCTGCACGGCGCTGTGCGTTCTTTTCCATCATTTTCTTTGCAACGCTGCTCTCCAGCTTTGCCTCCGCCCAAACGCTCACCGGCACCGTGAAGAACGCCACCACCGGCAAGCCCGCCGCCGGAGACGAAGTCATTCTCATCAGCCTGGGCCAGGGCATGGAAGAAGCGGGACGCACCAAGGCCGACGCCAAAGGCAATTTCAGCTTTAACCTCGACAAACCCGGTCCGCACCTGATCCGGGTGATTCACGAGGAAGTCACCTATCACCGCATGGCGCCTCCGGGAACCACCTCCGTCGAAGTTCCCGTCTACGATGTGGGAAAGAAAATCGAGGGCATCAGCGTCGTTGCCGACATCATGCGCTTCCAGGCAGGCCAGGGACAGCTTCAGATCGAACGCACCTTCGCCGTGCAGAACTCTTCCAAGCCCCCGCGCACGCAGATGAACGAGCACAACCTTGAGTTCTACGTGCCCGACGGAGCGACCATCGGCGAAGCCGAAGCCATGACCGAAGGTGGACAGCCCCTGAAGTCCGCGCCTGTCCCCGAAGGCGGAAACGCAAAAAACAAATACGCGTTCATTTTCCCGCTGCGCCCGGGCGAAACCCGCTTCAACGTGGTGTATACGGTGCCATACACCGGAAGCATCAATGTCGATCCGAAAAGCGTCTATGCGCTGGAACATTTCGTCGCGATTGCGCCGAAAGCAATGAACTTTGCAGCCGCTCCCGGATCGAGTTTCAAAGTCGCGCCTTTTCCCGGCCAACCGGATGCCAACGTGGAAGTTGCATCAAACTCGAAGCTCGGCGAATCTCTCGCATTCAAGCTGACAGGCGAGGGCACGCTTCAGAATCCCGCGGACGAGCAAGGCGGCCAGGCGCAAAGCGACAATCGTCCCGGCGGAGGGCTCGGGCCGCCGATTGACGCTCCCGATCCGCTTCAGAAATATCGCTGGTACGTAATCGGCGGACTTGCCGCGGCGCTCGTCATCGGCGGAATCTTCGTCGCTTCCCGCCAGCAGGCGGCCAATCGCGCAGCTCGCGCGGCAGGACTCTCGGCAATGGAAGAGGCTGAGGATTTTGAAGTTCCGGCTAGTGCAGGACGGCGACAGGCGCACATATCCGCTGAGAACATTCCGTCAGCCGGCGCTTCCCATGGATCCGTGCTGCTCTCAGCTCTGAAGGAAGAGCTGTTCGAACTTGAAGTCGAGCACAAACAGGGACGCATCAGCCAGGAAGAATACGATAGGACGAAAGCCGCGCTCGACCAGACCCTGGAACGCGCGCTGAAGCGGGAAAACGCAAAGCGGTCCTAAGAAATGTGTCGTGGTTTTTGGGTGGCGCAGCGCTTAAGCGCTGCGATAACTGGCTTTGTCTTTCTAATCGTGGCTTTAGCCGGCTGAGGTGCGGGGCAGATTAACGATAGATTCGGGGTAGATTAACGATAGCCTCGAGGGTCTTCCACCCCAACGCAGCTTCGTTGGATGGGATTCGAGCCGATGAACTCTAAGCAGTTTCTTGGCACGGCGGAATCGTCAGCCCCTACTTCAACCCGGTAGCCACAAACAAGTCAATCAGCGCCCGGTGCTCCGAGCAAATGTAAGATTTCGTGTCGGGAGTAGACCGGCAAGGCCCCATACTGACCACCCCCGCCTGATCGGAAGACTTGATCTCACGCACGGTCGTTCGCTGTCCGGTGACCGCATCCATGCGGTCAAGGCGCATCGTTGAGCCAAAGTTC